>JAEZJP010000082.1 GCA_023415715.1 Bacillota bacterium | reverse complement strand
GGCGTGGCCGTGGGTTCGGGGGTGGCCGTGGGCTCGGGTGTGGCCGTGGGCTCAGTTGCATCCGTAGGAGCGGGCGTATCTGTTGGAGAGGAAGATTCTGTGGATCCCTCCATTGTTTCACCGATGGCAGTTGTTACAAAATGATAGTGACCGCTTTCATCAAAGAATGCGGGTGCAAGGACAGCGTTGAAGAACAAGGCAAAAAGCATTAAAAAAGCAAGATGCTTTTTAAGATAAATGTTCCGTCTTTT
This sequence comes from Bacillota bacterium, assembly GCA_023415715.1. GTDB lineage: Bacteria > Bacillota > Clostridia > Christensenellales > Aristaeellaceae > JAEWAH01. Next base: position 60,800 of record JAEZJP010000082.1, on the reverse strand, counting down.
GTTATACATGTTCTTTAATTCTCCTTGCTTATTGTTCAAGTCATTCCCAGATACTTGAAATCTTGCACGGTTTTTTACAATTTTAGATGGCCACGATTTACAAATTATAGCATACAAGCCCGTCAATCTCAAGTGAAATACGGAACCATCGAAAGTCATAGCAAAATACAGGAATGCTGTCCTGCAATGAAAAGGTCGCGGTTTCAAATCCTGTCACCTTGACCATAACTTATGTAAATTTTATTTTCATAGCGACAAAACAGGCAGATGATATGTCAGTCCGGTTCAAAGAGTTACCGTACGATGATTTCCGTCCCATTGGGAATGACGACAACCGAAGCAGATGGCCCGGCCCAATCGTATGCCATCTCCAGGGCTTTATTCAAATCGGGTGCGTATGTCATATGCATGCTTTTGATAAGCACTTCATTTTCCGGCCTGGTAACGAATATGCACCTGGCCTTAATAAGGTTCCGGGCCAGAATTTGCGCTTCCCATTGATCGGGCAGCGTGCGCTCCGGCGGGATGGAGGCGATCTTTTCCGCCACATCCTTTGGGCTAATGGCGGAATCAAACCACTTGAAAAAGTCCTCGCCGCCGTGGCCATTTTGGCATTCGGCCGCCATGATGATCACGCCGCCGGATGTAACACAGGCGGCACCGGTGCTTATGCCCTTTACCGCCTGATAAATGTTTTGATCCAGGGGATAGCCTCCATTGGAAGTGATAACAATATCACCTTCCACCTTATCTACGCTGCTTTTTGCAAGGCAGTCCCGGCAGCCTGCTTCGTGAGCTTTTAATGGATCGCCGGCGTACGCGGCCACGATCCGCTTCTCGTTATCCAGCCGCACATTCAGGATGAATGAGAGGTTTGCGGCTTTTGCCGCATGGCACATGTCCCTGTGCAGCGGATTCCCCGTAAGGATCCCATGCACAGAATGAGGATCAGCAATAAATCTGGCGTTATGGTTATACAGGACTGTTTTGTGGGAGGCGATACCCGGCAGTATGCTTTTTCGCCCGCCGGAAAAGCCGGCGAAGAAATGCGGCTCGATAAACCCTTCGGATATAATCAGATCCGCCCAATCCACAAGGCTGTTCAGCCACAGCTCCCCGCCGGAGGGCAATACTCCTTTATAGACCATGTCCTCATCTTTACTGGCAATATGATTCAGTATGGTTTCGCTTTGCACGATGTCAGACCCGAATTTTTCCGTCATTTCTTCGAAGGTGGTGGGCCGGTGCATGCCTGTTGCCAGAAGGATGCGAATGTCCGCGTACGGGCTTGCCTTTCGGATCAAAGACAGCAGGAGCGGCATGGTGATGGTGCTTGGCATGGGCCTTGTATGGTCGCTGGTGATAACAAGTACCCTCTGCTTTCCTGCGGCCAGGTCCTGAAGGCGCGGGCTGCCGATGGGGTGGTCAAGTGCTTGGAGTACTATATCAGCCTGATCTTTAAGGGTTGGTGCAGATATGGACTCGGCCTTGGGGATAAGCACGGCCTGTAGAAGTCTTACCTCTATTTCAAGCGGAAGCGTAATATGACCATAAGGAATATGGAAAGATTTTTTCATCGGGGCTCCTCCTGAAAGAGTTTTAAAAAGGCACAAGACAGGCTGAGGTAGCGGTATTATGCGCTGCCCGGATCAATGCAAAGCTTGCTGTTTAGTGAGATGATTCCGCCCGGTTTCAGCGCCGTAAAGCCGCTCTTTTCCTGGGGTAATAAAGAATTAGGTGCGTCCACCTGCCAGGTTTGGGGCTCGGGGCAGACAAAACCGTTTTGGCCGCCGCCGTTCCAGAGCATGAGGAATGAAAAAGCGGGGTCGGGCAGGTAGCGGACGGCGGCGCCTGTAGGTAAGTGCGTAAGCTTGATTTCGCCGGACCGCCCGCCAAAATGGTTGGAAAGGGGGCTTCCTGCGGGGATCAGGCTGCCATCCCGCAAAACCTGCCCTACAGTGCTGCCGCTTCGCCTTTCCCCGGTGGGAATGATGGTGACGGGGTCCAGGCATATCTCCTCTTCCACATGGGCACAAAGGCGGTACTCCTCCCCATGGGTATCCGGTACAAAGGGCACATGAAAGGCGGTATGGAAGCCAAGCCCGGAAGGCATATCCTGCGGGCTGTTGTTTTTAAGTGTGAGTGTCTGAAAAAGGCCGTCATCATTCAGCAGATAGTAAAGACGCACGCTGAAAGAGTGGGGGAAGGTAAGGTAGGGCGAGCGCTCATCGAAGGAAACCTGGAAGGATGCGGATACGCCTTCCGCGCCTATGTGCTGTCCTGCCGGCGAAAAGGGCGTGGAACTCAGGAACCCGTGGATGTGATGCCCTCTTGCCGGCTCATTGACGGGAAACCGGTATACCCTTCCCTGATATGTATAAGTGCCGTCTTGAATCCGGTTGGGGGGGAACAGCAGCGGCATGCCGTATACGTTGGGCTGATCACGGAATGTGTCCATATCGGGCGGCGTACGCAGCACACTCAGCCCATCCCGTACTAAGCGGATGCAGTTTGCCCCCATGGCTGGGCAGATATCGGCCTCATAAGGGCCGAAAAGGAGGCGCACAACTATGATGCTGTTGTGCGCCGTTTCCATTATGGAGGGTGTATGATCACACTTCATAAAAGTCAAACCCCATGATTCTTGCAAATAAAGACAGCGTTTCCCTGTGGTCGCCGTCGGCAATGGCAAAATGCTGGGTCACGCCGATGTCCATCAAGCGCTGGAAAAAGGCGATGGGATCCTTGCGGGGCCTGAAAAGCCCATGGGTATACCCGGCCAGGTGGCGGGGGCAGGGCAGCGCATCCACCACGGCGCAGACAAGCTTGAACCTCCCGTTACACTGGGATATGTGCAGCATTGTCTTTTCGCCTTCAGAAATCACATGCCAAGCAAAAGGCGCGCCGGCGTGCTTGTAGTCGGAGCGGGCAAAGCGCTCGTCCCGGGACAGCACCGTGCTGCCGCGCTGATCGGTATAATCGTTGGGCCCGGCATGGCCGCCGGCGAAGGTGCCATTTTGCATGTCGATATGGAATGGCTCAATGAAGGGCACGTGCAGGCCGGTTAAATGGCGCAGGGTATACACGGCCAGCGCGCCGCCGATATCGCCTTCCGGCACAACGGTAATATCCTTGGTGCCAGGGCAGGGCGTAAAGCCTGGCCGAAGGCCGACGGTGCGCAAGAGCGTTGCGTCCACGTCGTTTAAAACCAGCATGGAAACTTTTGCTTCCCGGCACATTTTCTCCAAAGCCATGGAGGCCGCTACGGAGGCCTTCATTTTTTCGGGTATGACGGTGCCGTCGTTTTCGTAAGAATCCATGATCTGGCGGGTGACTTCCTCCACCGCCTCTTCGGGAAGCGAATCGATGGTCTTATGAAGGGCTGCCACAGATAAAAACCGCATCTCAGGGCCGACTTTCATGAATAGGTCATAAATATCCACATAGGTGGCCCACATGACCTCGTTCAGGGAAGGCAAAAGCCCGAAGGTCTCCCGATTGAGTTCGCTGCGCAGGCGCGCCGCGTTTGCAAAGCAGGCACAGGTATGCATTACGCTGTTCAGCGTGCCGATCACGCGCTGCATCATGGGCCGGTCAAAGCGGGAGGCGGAACCGGACGCCTCCAGCATGCCCACCAGGGAACCTGCAGAGAGGAATTCCACAAACCTGTCCTCGTTCATGGAATCTTCAAAGCCAAGCTCATCCCGAACCAGGGAGGCAAACAGGATGGGTACAGGCTTCATGTCCCGCAAAAAACGGATCCAGGCAAAGTCGTCAGACCAGGATAAGAAACAGGCGAAGACCATATCCACTTCATCCTGTTCAAAACGGCGGATGGCCCCTTTCACATCCTCCCGGGTATAGACGACGCCGGGGAATATGGTATCGGCAAAAGCGGAGGCAGCCTTTACGATGCGGTCGGCCTCCAGTTCTTTGCGCAGGTGGTAAACGCCATGCTCCGTGCCCTCTCCAAGATCATGGAAACGGGGCGTGGTAATAAGCAGCAGCCCCACCCGGGGCTTTATTAAAGCAGCCTGCATGTGTCATCCCTCCTGCTTTTTTCCATGGAACCGCTTGCGGCGGCTGGTCAGGCGCGTCTTGTCAAGATATGGCTTGACCTTGTCATACATGCGGCTGGATACGGCGGTATACAGTATATCCACCATTGTCATCTGGCTGATGCGCGACCCCATGGCGCCGCTGCGGATCATGGTTTCGGTGGAAGAAATGTACAGACTGATATCGGCAGCCTCACTTAACGGGTTTTTGCCGTACTTTGTGATGCTTACCGTTGTCGCGCCCGACTGGCGGGCAATTTCAAAGGTTTCTATGGTATCCTGCGTTTCGCCGGAGTAGGAAAAGAATACGGCCACATCCCCGGGCTTTAAGCTCGTGGCGGAAAGAACCTGCTCGTGGGGGTCGGAGCTGGACAGGGTGAACTTGTTGATGCGCAGGAATTTGTTGTGGGCGTCATGGGCGGCAAGGCCCGAGCTGCCAACGCCATAAAAATCGATCCTCGGCGCGCTGCACAAGGCGGCGACGGCCTTGTCCAATTGCTCCAGGTTCATAAGCGACATGGTGCCTTCAATAGCTTTCATGTTGCTCATGCAGATGCTGCGTAAAATGGCGTCCAGACTGTCGCCAGGCCGTATATCTTCATAAGTGATACTGTCCTGCTGGTTGTTTAAATCCGTGCTGAGGGTGCGCAAAAGCTCCTTGAAGCCCGAGTAGCCTATGCTCTTGCACAGCCTGACCACGGACGCCGTGCTGGTCTGGCACGCAATGGCGACATCCTCGATGGACATGCCCACCACTTCCTCAGGAAAATCCAATATGAAGCTGGCCACGCGCTGCTCTTTGGGCGCGAGGGAATCCATGGCTTCTTTCATGCGCAACCGGCAGCCTGTCATGATTGATCGCTCCTTTTATTTGCCTGGCTGTAACATACCTAATTGAGATCCTTATCACCCTGTACATGAATTAACTGTGCCGCGCCGATCAGCGGCGCTTCATCAATGCTTTTTGCCGTTTCCACCCGGCAGGAGATGCGACTTTTATCCAGACTTTCCTGTAATGGCTTAAGCAGCAGCGTGCCGGATTTTGCGATTTGCCCTCCTAGAATCATACAGGCAAAACCGTTTTCCAGCAAGATGGGAGTGAGGATTTCCGCCAAGGCTTCGCCTGTTTTTTGAAAGGCATGGCAGGCTGCCAAATCATTAAGGCGGGCAAGTTCGGCCATTTCCTTCACGCTCTTGGCTTTTAAGCCGCCAAGCTTTAAATACGTGCGCATAATGCCGCGCTTGGAAACAAAGTCCTCTGCCGTCTCGCTCCTGTAAGGGCGGCGGAAGATGCTGATGCCGGGGCCGCCGTTGTCGTTTTCAAACAGCCTGCCTTCCCGCGTGCAAGCAAATCCCAGGCCCGTGCCGATGATCACGGCACATATGTCCTTTTCCTGCTTTGGCCGCATGGCCATTTCACCCAGGAGAAAGGCGGAGGAATCGTGCATGAACCTAACGGGCAGATTGGGTGCGGCGCTCTGGATGGAAGGCCGAAGAGGAAGCCCCCGGATCGCCTGATATTTGTGGGTCATCAGGCTGATACCGCCCAGGTAATCAAAAGGGCCGGGGATGCAAACGCCGATGCCGGTAAGGTTTAGGCCGCGTGCTTTGGCATAAGCAGCCCCTTTGAAAGAAGATTCTTCAAAAGCGTCAAATATGTCGGAGGCGCTGCCGCTTTCCGATATGGGTGTTTCAAAAAAATCCAAAAGGGCAGGCCCTTTCACAATAAGGGCGGCCTTGATGGTTGTGCCGCCGGCGTCCATGGCCAGCACGCAGCTATCTATTGACGTCTTCATAGCCATCCCTCAGCATGGTTTTGTGCAGTACGATGCTGCCAACGCCTTGGTTGATGACCTCATATTTGCCAAAGGAGGCGGGCACCACCACCATGTCCAGGTAGTGCTGCACAAAGAAGCGGCTGGGATCGCTCAGGGACCGGATGAGCACCTGTTCGCCCTCCACCAGCACCAGCACATGGAAGCGGTCGGATGCTTCATCCGTCATCCGCTTTTCAAAGCACAGGTTGCGCAGGGTGAAGTAAAGCAAATCGTGCTCCCCGACGATGATCTCCCGGCCTTCTTCATTCTCCCGGACAACGCGGGGATTCTGGATCAGATTTTCATGTACCCAGTCTGCGTTCCGTTCCCAGCGGAGCACCCGCTCCCCGTGGTAGGAGTGGATGGGGCGGGGCTTGCCGTCCAGATCCTTGCGCAGATAGTCATACAATTTATAGGTATAGGAACCGATGGTCAGGCTGCCGATTTCCAGTATAACCTGGTTGCGGCCGGAAGCGTGGATGGTGCCGGCAGGGATTAAAAACTGCATGCCGGGCTTGGATGGCTCCGCGTACACGTATTTGTCATGGTCGATGGGAACGGCTTCCCGCTCGGAACGTTTGATCTCGGATATAAATTCGGTTGTGTCGCAGCCGTTCTGAAAGCCGCAGTAGGTTTTGGCCCCTTGCCCTGAAACGACGATGTAGTAGCTTTCATCCTGGCGGCCCAGCTCGCCATTATTGCTACGCACATAATCACTGTCGGGATGGCACTGTATGGACATATTGCCGCTGGCGTGGAATGTATCGTCATAATTAAAGCGTATGGGGAAATAGCCGCCGAATTTCTGAAGGCACTTATCGCCCATCAGTTCACCGCCCACGGTCTGCACAAAGCCGTAGTAGGGCATTTCCAACTGGAGCCCGTCCATATCCGCTACAATGGACACTTCCATGGGGATCAGATCGAACACCCAAGCGCAGTTGCGCATGGCTGAAGGCAGGTTTCGCAAATGCTGTACGTAAAACCCACCCCATACGCCTTCAATGTATACGGGGCGGCAGCGGAAAGGATAGGTTGCCAGCGTGCGGCATACGGACAAATAGGCTTCAAAAGGCACAAGCTGCATATTGTCGGTTTTGTCGCCCGCCACATAATAGTCAAGCGCCCGTTCCCTGATCAATGTGCCACGCAAAGCCCCGGCGACTTCAAAATCTATGTAATAGGCATGGCGCAGCGTGTCATTAAAAGGCTGGGGCGTCGTAAAGCCAAGATTCCCCACGTGGCCGGACTTGATATTCAGTACTGTGCGCTTTTGGGTCATATCCATATAGACACGTATATCGGCGTAGGGGCGGAAAGCATCGATCAGGCAGCCGTTGCCGTACAGGATCATCACGCCGCTGCCATTTTCCTTGAATTCCGCCAGCCTTTTTTCAAGGGCTGCAACTTGAACAGGCTGCATCAGCCCTTCATAACCATTGTGATACAGCCGGCCGTACAAAAGCGGCGGGTCGGTTTCCCTGTCCTCCGGCAGATAGGGGAGAAGCAGGTCTTGTAGTTCCCTTTCTTCCTTATAAAGAAAGGCGGTATCCTGCATGATCACGGCAGTGCCCGTTTGAATCAGCGCCCGTGCGGTTAAAGTCGCCAGCAGGCCCATAGGCGCGCTGATGTAGCCGTCTATAAAAAGGATGGAGCGTCCCAATTCACCGGCAGCTTTTACGGCGCTGCCGGCCAGCGCCCTGGCGGCCATAGGAGCGCCGGTCAGAATTGCGTCTTTAGTATCAGCTTCCACCTTGATGAGGTTAATGGCATTGGGATCGTCGTACGGGTAAGGATTGTACATAAAACTCATCGGGTATTCCCTCAATTCTTGCCGCAGGCAAAGGCCCCGGCTATTGGCTACATTCATTATAGTATGCCTTTTTCAGAAATGTCAACAATATATTCAAAAAATATTTGCGAAAATGAAAATTATTACGGATAGAAGAAAGTAACTCAACTTTCGAAAAACAATGCATAATGCTAATTTTATCACAATATGGTAAGAAATAATTAGTCAAAATAGGACTGTCGGTTCTTTTATAGCGTGAAAATATTTTCAAAAAATCAAGATCAAATTGAAATATTTCTGTTGACATATGTAGAGGCGATGGTTTATAATCCGGTTATCAGAAGTCGGACGCGGAGGAATGAACTTATATGACGGCATACCGGAAAAGGGAGGTTGGCCGCACTGTATTAAGGCCCGGAAGAAGCCTTGGCCGGGATGTGCGGCGGGATTACCTGCTTTACGTGATGCTGATTCCAGGCTTATTGTACTTTATATTGTTTAAGTATGTGCCCATGTACGGCGTCACCATCGCCTTCAGGGAATACAGCGTTTTCAAAGGCTTTGCAGATGCCCCTTGGATAGGATGGGACAATTTTATTGAGCTGTTTTCCAAATCCGCTTTCCTTAGGGCACTCAGCAACAATATCGTCATCAGCATACTGAAGCTGGTGCTGGGCTTTCCCGCCTCCCTGATCCTGGCGCTTATGATCAATGAAATCACCCGCAGCAAGGCGCGCAAGACCATTCAAACCGCCGTCATACTGCCCAACTTCGTTTCCTGGGTGGTGGTCAACGGCCTGCTCTTCGCCATGTTCAACACCACCAGCGGCGCCTTCCCCGGCATATTGCGGGCGCTTGGGTACCAGGGCCAAATCACCAACATCATGGGGCAGAAGGAATCATTTTTGTGGGTGATCATCATCTCCCACATATGGAAGGGTGCCGGCATGGGCACCATCGTCTACCTGGCCGCCATCGTGGGCATCGATCAGCAGTTGTATGAGGCTGCCCAGATCGACGGGGCAGGGCATTGGCGGCAGCTATGGCACATCACCCTTTCTTCCATCCGCTCCACCATTGTGGTGCTGCTCATCTTCCGCGTAGGCGAGATGATGTTCGCGGGCTTTGACCAGATTTTTGCCATCTCCAACTACCTGGTGGTTTCGGTGGCCGATATCATCGATACGTATGTGTACAGAATCGGCATGGAACAGCAAAAATTTGCCCAGGCCACAGCGGCAGGGCTGTTCCAGTCTTTCATCGGGCTGGTGCTGGTGCTGGCCACCAACTATATCGCCAAGAAAATTGATCCCGACAGTGGAATCATGTAAGAAAGGGGGTTAGGCTTTGCATATCCGCAGATCACCGTCTGAAAAAGCGGGATATACCGTTGTATATACCTTGCTCGTACTGTTCTGCTTTACGACCGTCTACCCCTTCTGGCATGTTTTAATGTACTCGGCCAGCGACTCCCAGGCGGCTATGGCGGGCGGGCTGTTCTTCTGGCCGCGGAAATTCGACCTGCTGGCCTACAAAATGATCTTTAAAACCAGTCAAATTTATGTTGCATATCGTAACACCATATTACGTACGGTGATCGGAACCGGTATCAGCATGCTTTTAACTGCGCTTACGGCCTATCCCCTGGCCTTGAAGCGTTTGAGGGGCCGCAACGGAATTTCCATGATGATCTTTTTCACCATGCTCTTTTCCGGAGGCATGATCCCCACCTTTTTAACGGTGCAGGCCTACGGCATGGTGGATACGTTCTGGGCGCTGATCCTGCCCGGTGCCATGAATGCCTACAACCTGTTCATACTGCGCAACTACTTCCAGTCCATACCCGAATCCCTGGAGGAAAGCGCCCACCTTGACGGCGCCAACTCCTTTACGGTATTGTTCCGCATCATCCTGCCCATTTCCACCCCCGCATTGGCGGCTGTCACCATGTTCTACGGCGTTGCCAACTGGAACGCCTACATGGACGGCATACTGTACGTAAACTCCACTTCTCTTGAGATACTGCAGGTTTATCTTCGCAAGCTGATGGCATCCACCGGCGCGCTCAACTCCCTGTCCGGTGTTGACAACCTGACCGAGGCCGCGCGGCTCAGCGAAGAGAGTATGAAGATGGCCACCATAGCCGTGTCGGTCATCCCGATCCTCATCGTCTATCCCTTTCTGCAGCGCTACTATACCAAGGGCATCACGGTAGGCGCAGTGAAGGGTTGAAAACAACTTAAATATCAAAGGAGGTACCCCCATGAAGAAATGCCTGTCCCTGCTCCTTACCCTGTGCCTGTGCCTGACGATGCTGTCCGGCGTGACGGCAGCGGCGGCGGAAGGAAAACCCGCGATCACCATGATGATGTATGGCGACAACACACCCACGGAAGACAACTCCGTCATCCGTGCCCTGGAGGAGAAGCTGGGCATCGACCTGACCGTTATCTACGTGCCGCTGGCCGACTATACGGCCAAGCTCAACACCCTGGTGGCCGCCCGCACATTGCCGGATCTTTTCCTGATCAACGGAACCAATATGGTTGTGGAAGACTTCCGTGACCAGGGTATGCTGCTCAAACTGGATGATCTTCTAAACACCAAAGGCCCGGATATCCTCAAGGAAATCGGACCGATTATCAAGAACAGCCCCGTGAACCAGAAGGATGGCGTCTACGCAGTATTCCCGGCTTCCCTGGATTACGCGTCCAACTTTGCCGTGCGCACCGACTGGCTGAGCAAGCTGAATTTAAAAATGCCCACGAACCTTGACGAACTGTACGATGTATTGAAGGCCTTCACAACCGGCGATCCGGACGGCAACGGTCAAAATGATACCGTCGGCTATGTGGGCTCAATGGCCAACATGCGCACCTTTGAACACATCTTCGGCGCATATGGCATTTGCGTTGACAAGCCCTACCTCATGGAAGACGGCACGGTGACCACTTACATGAAGGCCCCCCTGTACCTGGACGCCATCAAGTACCTGCGCAAGCTTTACCAGGATGGCATCCTGGACCCCGACTTCGCCACCATCCCCCTGATGAGCGCCTTTGAAAAGCTGTGGACCGGCCACACCGGCGTGTTCGACTTCCAGGCTGTAGGCACCACCAACAACTGGATGCCCGGCCGGTATACCGAGAATCCGCCGCCCACCTTTGACTTTACAATCCTCGCAGGCCCCGGCGGCAAGGGTGGCCCCATCAAGATGTATCCGCGCTATACGTTTGATTACGCGATTTCCTCCACCAGCAAAAACCCCGAAAAGGCCATGGAACTGCTCAACTACCTCTTCAGCGAAGAAGGCGACGAGCTGACCTACCTGGGCGTGGAAGGGCTGCACTATGAATGGGTGGATAAGGCTGCCGGCAAATTCAAGAAGCTGGATCCCTACACCGACGCGGCTACCCACAGGGCGGACGGCGGCTATGTGTACAACAGCTTCTTCCCGGCCAACAACACCGAAGTCCGCACCCTGAACGAGCAGACCCGCAAGGCACAGGAGCTGGCCAGGGCTAACGGCGTAGATTATCCCAAGATCATCAAGACATTGAAAGCCGACAGCGAAAATGGCGCAGCCCTCAAGGAAATCACCATGGAAGCCTTCGCGCAGTTGATCGTCACCACCGGAGACGTGGACGCGGAATATGCGGCCTTTGTCGCCCGCTGGGAAGAAGAAGGCGGCCTGGATTACGAAGCCGAAGCTACCGCGGCGTATGCCGAGCAGCTTGCGACACAAGCGGCCAAATAAACCCATTTAATACATGAACTCTGCGCCCATGGGATGCACGCAGGCGGCCTTCAAAGCGGTTTAGCGCCGCTGCCGCCTTCGAACCCATGGGCGCAGCCCTATGAAGAGGAGAGGGAAACATATGCGCAGGGATATCGCCCTTTCAAAGCTTGTGCCCCTTGTGGGAACACCTTGTGAAACGAGGGAGGGCATTGCCATCATACCCCGGGAAGACGGCGTGTTCTGCCTGTCACTTCAAAAGGCGGACAGCGGCCTTACATTTTCGGAGACGGAATACTTGACCATGGAAATGTGTGTGGACATGGATAGGATGCCTGTGATGTTCTTTGACTTTGTGGAGCATCGCGGCGGAGAAGAAAAGGTGCTTTCCATCCGCTATTTCATGATTCCTACCCGCCGGGTGAAGATGTCGGTCAGGCTTTCTGAGCTGGATTCCCACCGCTTTTTCCTGCCCACCTATCCCGGCACATTGAAAGGCCATGTGGACGGCGAACCTACGCATATTAACCGTATAGATGAGATGCGCATCCGCATAAGGGAGAACGACGGATGCAGGGGATTTTACTTGTATGGGCTGTGGCTTGAAGAAAAGCTGCCCGACATGCGCATTACGGGCGAGCCCATGGTGGATGAAATGGGCCAGCGCAAGGGATACGAATGGCCGGGCAAAATGCACAGCATCCAGGAGCTTACGGATTATCTGCATACCGAGCTTGATAAGGCAAAAGCGATGGGTGGCTATCCCGACGGCTGGACCCGCTTTGGAGGGTATACCAAGCTTAAGTTTGATGCCACGGGATTTTTTCACACCCACCGTGACGGCAGGCGTTGGTGGCTGGTAGACCCCGACGGGTACGCTTTTTACAGCAACGGCGTGTGCTACGGCTCGCGCATGGGCGATCACGGGTTTGTGGACGGCATGGAAACCATGTTCGACTGGCTTCCGGATCATGATGATCCAACCTACAAGGAATGCTGGACGGAGGCTTCCGAAATTGCCGAATTCGTCAAGCGCAACGGTAAAGAAAGCGGCAAAGGCCGGTGGATGTTTAATTTCGCCAGGGCCAATATGATACGCGCCTTCGGGGCGGACGGCTGGTGGGACGCATGGGTAACCATAAATGCCGCAAGGCTTAAGCGCTGGGGTGTAAATACAATCGGTGTTGGCGTCAACAACTACATGGATGAGCATGTGGATGAATACCTGAAAAAAGCGGGCATCCCCTTTGTTTGGACGCTGAAGGAATTCCCGCTGACCAAGGTTTGCATCTACCGTGACTTTCCCGATGTATTCAGCCCCGAGTATGAAGAGAGGGCAAAGCAGTTTGCCAAAAAGCAGCTGTCCCCCTTTGTGGGCAATCCCTATTTGATCGGCTATTTCATCACCAACGAGCCGGAATGGCTGTTCCAGGCTTCCGTCAACCCTGCGGAGCGCGTTCTTGCATATCCCGGCCGCCTGTACAGCAAGGATGCGCTGATCAGCTTCCTGAAAGACCGGTACTTTGGGGATATTCATAAGCTGAGCGCTGCCTGGAAGTTAAGTCTTGACACCTTTGATGATCTACAGAAGCCTATGGAAGGTGCGGATAAGCTGTCGGATGCTTCCCGCGCCGACCTGGAATTATTCCGGGATATCCTCATCGCCAAATACAGCGCCGTGCCCTCCGAGGCTTTGAGGGAAGTGGATCCTAACCACCTCAACCTGGGCATGCGCTACGCAAAGCTTACACCCAACGAATTTGCAGGCAACGAACATTTTGACGTCTGCTCCTTCAATTGCTACCAGGTGGACCCCGCGCCTCGGTTTGACATTGTGGCGGAAAAGGACACCCGCCCCGGCCTGGTGGGGGAATGGCACATCGCTGGGGATGATATGAGCAAAATCGCAACCGGTCTTATCCGCGCCTACGGGCAGACGGAGCGGACAAAGGCTTGCATCTACTACTTGGAGCAGGCCATGGCCCACACTTGCAGCGTGGGAGCCCATTATTTTGAGATGAACGACCAGCCGGTTCTTGGCCGCTTTGACGGCGAATGCATGCAGCACGGCCTGATCACAGTCTGCAACATGCCCTATGCGGAGTTGACCGGTGCTATGGAAAAACTGGCGGAGCGCATGTACGGTATCGTTTGCGGCTTGGTACCTCCTACAAAAGAGCGGGGATTGACACAGCAGCTCTACCACTGAAAAAGGAACGTGAGACGATGGCAGTTTTGCAAAATGAGCATATCCGGCTGGAAGTGGATGAAAACGGACGCCTTGTGAATTTGGAGCGGCTTTCAAGCGGGCACGGCAATGTGATCAAAAAACCTGCGGACGGGCTGTTCCGTATCGTCATGAAGGCGGGCGACAACTGGGAAGACGTGGCTTTTCCCCGGGATCAAAAGTACGATGTGTTCATGGAAGGCTGCACGCTGCATATTGCCGTGGAAAAGCTGGTTACAAAGGATCATGCGGTGAACGTACGCGTGGATATGCGCATCCGCCTTCATGGAGAGCAGATCCTATTTGATGCCAGCATTGAAAATAACGATACAGTCATGGTGAACGACTTTTTCTATCCCTGCATCGGCCGTATCAAGACTCTTTCGGGGGGCAAGCCGGCCCTTTTGTGGCCCAACTGCGCCGGGGAACGACTGCCGGATATAGGCGCGTATGTAGGCAGCATGGGCGACTGGGACGGGGAGCACGTGATGAGCGGCACCTATCCCGGCTTGATGAGCATGCAGTGGATGTCTCTTGTGGATAAAGAGGAATGCCTGTATTTAGCCGGGCATGATGAATTGTTCCACACCAGTGTCTTAAGGGTGGCGGGCAGCCGCGACCATGACATCACCCTGGAAATGGATAAGCTTTGCTTTGTGCGCCCCGGGGAAACGTGGGAATGCCCCCCTTATGTGTTATGGCTGTACGAGGGGTCCTGGCGCAAAGGCGCAAAGGAATACGCAGCCTGGGCCGACACATGGCGGAGACCTGTGAAGCCGGCGGACTGGATCCGCAAAATGAACGGCTACTTTCTGGTGATCAACAAGCAGCAATACGGCGATGAGCTTTGGCCATACGATACGCTGCCCGAATTGTATGAGCATGCCAAGGCCCATGGCTGCGATACGCTGGGACTGTTCGGCTGGTACCATTCCGGCCACGACAATCAGTATCCAGACCTGGAGGTAAGCGGGACACTGGGCGGCGAAAAGGCGCTTAAGGAAAACATCAAAAAGGTCCAGGCAGAGGGCGGCCATGTGACGCTTTACTACCAGGGCCATCTGATGGATACGGGCTCAAAGTTTTACAAGGAAAAAGGCCGTTTTCTGGAGGGCAGAACCCGCTGGAACACGCCGTATCTCGAGGAATACAGCAAGTTCCACAACAGCGAATACCTGAAAAAGTTCAGCAAAAAGTTGTTCGCCACCGTCTGCCCTTCCTGTACGCAGTGGCATGACCTGATGGCGGACCGGGCCGATTGGATTGCCTCCTTTGGAGCTGACGGCTTGCTGTATGATCAGATCGGGGGCATGCCGCCATATCCCTGCTTCAATGATGAGCATCCCCATGTAAACGGCCGGCCCTCCCTGTCCTACACGCAAGGCAGGCTGAAGCTGCTTGGGCGGCTGCATGAGCAGGCAAAATTACACGGCCAGGAATTTGCCTTCATGACCGAGCATGAGACGGATGTATACTCCCAGTTCCTGGATGCCCTCCACGGCATTGCCACCAATCCCGGCCCTCCCGCCGGGCGCCGCCGGGACGGCAATTCCATGCTGAACCTCGCGTCTTCCTTTCCGGAAATGTTCCGCTACTGCTTCCCGGAAACGATACTGACGCTGCGCAACCCCAATCCCTTTTTAGATCCCAGGTATGTGAATTTCGCCTTCCTCTACAGCTTCCGCTACGAAATGGAGCTGCGCTATCTGAAGGACCGGGATGTCATCCGGCAGGACCGTTACAGGGAATGGAAGGAATATGCCTGCGTTGTGGGCAACCTTCGCAAAAAGTATGAGGATGTACTGCTGACAGGAGTCTACCGGGAGCAGGAAGGCATTCTAAACAACAACCCGTACATCCTCTGCGCGCTGTTTGAGGGGGAAACGCGGTCGGCTATTGCGCTCTGGAATGATACGAATGATACACAGCCGGTGGAACTTAATGTGGCAGACAGGAAAGTCGTATCCTGGGAAACAGTGGACGGTTGCGGCGATGGGATGCTGAGGCTTTTGAAGCCGGGGGCTGTCGCAATATTGCTGCTGGAGTAGTACTCTGGCAACTACAGAAGTACCGAAACTCAACAAATCGTTTTATTTCGGATTATCACTAAAAAATTCTAAAGCCTTTGAGTGATGATCAATGAGTTTTCCAAGCAATCACGGCCTCCGTCATAGAAGCCAATAGGCAAACGACGCCGTAGGGGCCATTATCAAGTGCCCATCTGGCTCAATCGTCGCGGTGCTGCGCTACGCTTGCCTGCCCAGCGGTCTCAATTGTCGCGCTGCTGCGCTGGCGCTTGCATCGCTCTGTTTCGACCGCTTCCTCCGCCCGGCCTATTGCCTCTACTAGAGGCAGCCGGGCTACGGAAACCGTTTCGCCAGCCTCCTCCACACCGCCCATTTCCGTCACTGGCGGGGGCGGTGTTCCGGAGCCCGCCAAGTGACATCCAGACCGCAACACGCGGGCGATTAATAATCGCTCCTACGGCTTTTAAATGGAAATGAATGGGTTTGCCAAGCAACCCAGCCCCTTGCAGAGAAGCTAACAAGTATAGCATAATGCCATTCTAAACACAGTGAAGGATCTTGGCTTTTCATTCTAAGCCAAGATCCTTTTCTGCACTGTTTGCAAATTTGTTTCATGTTATCTTGAATGGTGTGATTGCCCCTGATCCTACTGCCATGCCGCAACAGCATCCACATGAATAATCGAATCACCAAAGGGGTTTGCCTGACACCGGGCCTGCAGCCTGCGGCGCCGTGTTTACCTCCGTAAGGTTCATGAACTTTCTCTCAAATTCTTGCGCAGGCACAGGGCGGCCCAGCAGGTAACCCTGCACCTGGTCGCAGCCCAGTTCCGTCAGTACATCCAACTGGTCCTCGGTTTCAACACCTTCGGCGATGGTCTTGATGCCTATGGATTTCGCCATGGTGATAATGGACTTTACGATATGAACGCCACTGATGTTGTATGACGAAATATTGTCAATGAGCGATTTGTCGATTTTGATCCTGTCGAAAGGATATTTGTTCAGATAGTTTAAGGCGGAATAGCCGGCACCGAAATCATCAATGGATATGGAAACGCCCATGCCTTTTAATGCACCAAATACGTCATGCACTTTTTCGGTTTCCGTGATCATGGTGCTTTCCGTGATCTCGGCATCCAGCCATGCAGTATCCACATCCGAATTCATGATCAGTGTTTTCAGGACATCGATAAAAGCATCCTCACTCAATTGCCTGGGGGAAATATTGATGCCTACTTTGATGGGAATGGGCTGATAACGGTTCCATGCCATTGCCTGACGGATGGACTGCCCGAGGACCCACTTTCCGATCTTTGCAATATACTCAATTTTCTCCGCCACGGGGATGAAAACATTGGGCGGAATATAGCCATACTGTGCGTTCTTCCAGCGTATCAATGCCTCCGCCCCCAGCAGCTTTTTGTCGGGTAATGAAAACTGTGGCTGATAGTACAGTTCAAAATCCTTCTCGATATCCACCTGCTTTAACAGCATTTCTACCTTGTTGCTGTTGATCACGTCACGGCTGAGAAGGGGATCGAAAAACTGATACCTGTTATAACCCTGTGCCTTGGCCTGGTACATAGCGATATCTGCATTTTTCATGAGCGGGTTTGCTTCGTTTGCGATGGGTGAAAGCAGCGCCACACCGATGCTGATGGTAACATTCAGTACATTGCCGCCGATGCTTACAGGCTTGCTGCATAGTTCCGTAATCTGGGCGCAGAAGCCGTCGATCTCTTTTTTCGTATACCTGCCGATAAATATGAAACCAAACTCATCGCCGCCCAGGCGGGCGAGGATTGCGCCATAGTTGTTCCATGCGGTCATTCTGTTGGCCAGTTCAATCAATACTTTGTCGCCGGCGTCATGCCCGAAGCTATCGTTGATTGTCTTGAAGCGGTCCAGGTCCAGCAGCATCAGTGCCAGCGTTTCCTTCTCCCGGATTGTTTTGATGCTTTCTTCAAGATAGAACATGAAATGGCGCCGGTTGTAAAGGGATGTCAGCGTATCCTGATTGGCCAGATATTTCAATTCCTTGATCTGCTCCGCAATACGCTGTTCCAGGCTTTCGTTGCTCTGCGTTTGGATTTTCAGCAGCCTTTCATTTTCGATGGAAAGCTGAACGTATTTGGAGAAAGATATGTAGAGGAAAATCAAAATGGCATAGGTGACCATATCCACAGCATTGAAGTCTGCTTCAACGGCATTCGTCACGTCAAGCAGTGCTGTTAACAGCGGAAATACCAGCAGATATCCCCATCTGCTTTTGAGGCCAACGTTCATAAAAGATTTCACATCAAGGGCCGCGCTGCTTTTATATGTTTTCAATAGCGCGCCAAACGCTATGACATACAGCGACAATGCATAGGCAAAATCGATGAACGAATTGGGGATATACAATCCTCTGAAATCAATGAAATAGTACAGCATGTCGGCAAACGCGAACAAAACCGCCCCGCATGCCATGATGATGATATAGATTGGAATTTTCCCGGAGCGGACCGACAAGAACCATAGCGATACGCCTATAAATATGATGATGTCGCAGATAATGGAAAACAGGCTTGTAAAATCCGACTGCAACATGGCTTGGAATATGGATGCATCCTTGTTGAAATATAAGATCCATATGAAAACCATGAACATCAGGCAGATCATCAGAGCATCGACGCAGAACTGTATAAAATTCCATTTGCTGAACTGCTGAACGGCAAAAATAGAAAGCGCCAATACAATAAAGAGGTTTGCAAGCGCATAGATGACCCAGATCACGGGGCTTGATTCGGGGTCATATCCCCGGCTTTCCATAACGGCCCATATTATATCCGCCACGCCCCAGGCAAATGCGGCGAGGGAAAATGGCAAAAGAGTCATTCTTACGAAATTGCCTTTTACTGATCTCAAAAAGACAAACAGCAAAATGCCGGCGGATACCATTGCATTAATGGGGGAGATTATATTGCCCCACAGCTGCGATTGGAATATGGTTGCGGCCAGATACCCAAGCAAGGGGAAGGTTAATGCGGCGGTCTTCCGAACAAATATGGTTTTGGCATCAGTCATAAGAACCCCCATATTCATTGCTTCCCGCAAAATAAAATATTCAAATACAAAATACCTTATAATATTCTATAAATCGACAATTGTATTGGGAAGTTGAATAAATATTTTGTATTTTTTATGTTCGGATTGTTTTTCCTACATGAAAAAATGCCGGGTCGGACTATAATCCAAATCTGCGAATCATCGGATATGATGCAGTATGGAAGTATGCTCCGTACCGGCATTACACTTTGGCGCATGGCCTAAAATCTATCGGCTGCTATTCCTTATGAAGCGTTATCACAGGCACCCATAATTCTGAGGCGGGTTCATGGCCTGGCGCGTAATGGCATTCCACAATGGGTGCATCGGCCAAATCGTACCCGGAACCCGGGAGCCATTCGGTGTATATCCGTTTCCAGGCGTCTATCACATCCGGGAAGACGGCCCATGTCAAGGAGGGAAGGTTCAAAACTTCCATGCCCTCAGGCACTTCATCGTCGTACCAGATGCCGATGAAGTAATCGAATGTTTCGTCATGAATGCGTGGCTTTAAGCCTATCACACCCAGCAGGCTTTCCAGCTTGCACCTGGGCTTTTCCCAGGACATGTCGATGAGCTTGGGCAGAAATCCGTTTTCCATCTCCCGCTGCCAGATGCCGGGTACGATGTCGAAGGCGCGTTTGGTGTCGACTTCAAATCTGCGGCCGACGATGCGAAGGGCATACAGTTCCTCCAGGCGGTAATTCATAGGCACATCTCCTTTAAGATCCAAGTGAAAGGAGATTCTGGGGTAGTATGTGAACTGTATGCCGCTTTCGCATGAGCGTGAGGGGTGCACCTTATGCTGCCGGTAAAAAGCGCGGGCAAAGGCATCAGCCGATTCGTAGCCGTACTTTACCGCTACATCAATGACCCGATTATTCCTGTTTATAAGGTCATAGGCGGCTTGTGTCAGCCTGCGGCGCCTTATATATTCCGACAGCGTAAGGCCTGTTACGGCAACGAACATGCGCGGGAAATGGTACGCAGAGCTGAAAGCCGCTCTGGCGATGGCGTCATAGTCCATTTCATCCGCCAAATGCGCTTCGATATAGTCCAGGGCATTGTTCATACGCGCGACCCAATCCATACCAGCTCTCCTTTCCTTGGGAGAGGATACCATCTTTTTTAACCGGATGCCCGACTTTTCAGGTGCAAAGAATATCATGATAACGCTGGCAATGCAATGAGTTGATTGAATGTTGAAAGTCAATACCTAAGCCAGCCTCCGAACTTCCACCAGGGAAGTGAAAGACCCTTGAGCCAGTTCATGGCATCGGCCCAGGCTTTGCTCATGGGCACGCCTGTGGCGAATGGATAAAAGCCGGCAAAGGCAAGCAGCACAAAAACCATGTATACCGCCTGCAGCCTCGATCCTGTCTTAGTACTGTGGTTTGTGATCTGTTCAAAAGCATATACGATGCACAGCATGACAAACATAAGGGTCGCAAAGTAGTGATATATGAAGGTGGCCCGTGTGATGAACATCCAGGGAATGTATTGGGCGGCAGCCGCGATCAGCAGCATGGCGGGGCGGTGATCGGTGTTTCTGGCGCCCGACAGGTGCGGCTTGATCAAGCGGATAAGCACATATATAAATGATGCCCCGCCGGCCCACCAGACAAGGGGATTGCCCATGCCCATGATGGTGGACACCATGCCTTCCTGCACATAAGTGCCTTTGTAATACCACATGGGCCGCAGCATCAGCGGCCACTCAAACCATGACGACTGGTAGTCGTGCGTGTCGGTCAGGTTGGCGTGGTAACTATACATTGATTCCTGTTCGCGGATGAATCTTTCGAATGTGAGCCCGCCTTCCCATGCGAACTGGGGAATGTAGCTGAAATAGTAGATGGCAAAAGGAACGGCAATAAAGAACACAATGCAGGAGGCCAAGGTTCCCAAAACATACTTGGGGTAAGCGCTCACCTGCTCTTTATGTACTCCTCCCAGGATGCAGCCTGCCTTATAGTCAAGAAAACGTGAAGCCATGGACCAAAGAAACATCACCGCCAACCCTAAACCGGCATACATGCCGATCCATTTGCTGGCGCAGGCAAGTCCCATGAATAAACCTGAAAGCCCAAGAGAGAAAAGCGTCTTGAAGCCGTCGCGGAAAAAACTCATCTGCATGTACCGGAACATGCAAAGGTACGAAAGCATAATAAACAGCACGGCAAAGCTGTCGATGGTGGCGATGCGCGTCTGCGCAAGATGCATCATGTCAAATGCTAAAACATAAGCGCTAAGGAAAGCGTAACGCTTTTTTTGAAATAAAAGCTTGCCCATCAAATACATGGCCGGCACCATCAGCACCCCAGCCAGTGCGCCGGCAAAGCGCCAGCCAAAGGGCGTCATGCCAAAGAGCTTGATGGCCAGCATAATGAACACTTTGCCCAGTGGCGGATGGGTCCACTCGAATGTATTAAGCCCATGCAAATGCTCGTACCCGGTTCGGCCATGATAGACTTCGTCAAAGTAC
This sequence comes from Bacillota bacterium, assembly GCA_023415715.1. GTDB lineage: Bacteria > Bacillota > Clostridia > Christensenellales > Aristaeellaceae > JAEWAH01. The sequence goes on along the minus strand of JAEZJP010000082.1, from coordinate 39,569 downwards.
ATGCTGTTATAGTAGCCTGGCGCGTCGGGAGCGGTATCTGATTCATCGGTCAAAAGCCGGGGGTTATTAGCACTGCCGTCCTCTCCGCCTGTGGCCACAGCCGATGTAACAGGCAGCGTTTGGCCGTTTACATCCCTGAATATGATTTCCATCATGTTAAGCGGCGGCCCGTCCATTTGAAGGCGCACAAAGCGGCCTTTCATGACCAACGGATCGCTGGATGACGCCACAGGGTTACCCTTGTCATCAACCTGCATGCCTAAAACATACTTCCACTGGAAGCAGTCGCCCGTCAGAAGCTGTATATCCCGCGTGGGTATCCACTGCTTTCCATCGCCTGACTGTGAGATGGAGATGGTATGGTCCTGCCAGTTGATGCCGCCGTAGTACAGAATGTGAAAGGTGTGGCTTTCCCCAAGATCGAAGATAATTGTCTCATTTTGCCCCGTGGTGGTATACGTAGTCTGGGGCGCCTTGAACGAGCCAAGGCCGATAAATGCAACGGCTGCATAGATAAGCGTAAGCGATAGCATGAGCGCCCAATCCTTCGTACTCAGGCACAAGGGTAAGGGTGGCGTTTTACCAGACAGTATGGGCTTGCGGTCTTCGGCTGAAAAGTGCAAAAGCTTTCTGCGCATATTGCCTCCGTTTTTACGGTTTCATATTCCATCCATCAGTTAACTGCTTCTCCATGAACTGGATATTTCCCTTCTGCTGCGCAGCCTATGCGGATGACAGCCGCGTTAAGCTGTGGTATGATGCATATAAATGAATGGACAAACCACCCGTGAATATCCGTCGTCCCAATCACGGGCGCGGTGGGGGAATTCCCTTTATAATTCCATCAGGGAGGTGAAGGAATGGACTTTGTGGAACGGATGAACCGCGCGATGGATTACATCGAGGGCTGCCTGGGAGAAGAGATCAATACCCAGGAGATCGCCAGGATCATGGCCTGCCCGTTTGCAGTATTCCAGCGCTCGTTCATACAGATCACGGGCATACCCGTGTCGGAGTACGTAAGGCGGCGCAAGCTCAGCTGCGCGGCGTACGATCTTCAAAACACTGGGGAGAAGGTCATCGATATTGCCTTGAGGTACGGGTACGAATCGCCGGATGCCTTTTCCGCGGCTTTCAAGCGGCTGCACGGCGTATCGCCGTCAGCGGCCAGGGATCCGGGCGCGAAGCTTTCGTTTTACTGCCATTTGACCTTCGCCCTTACGATGAAAGGGGTAGATAAAATGGATTACACTCTTGTGGAAAAGGAAGGTTTCAAGGTCCTAGGCATTCGGCGCACCACTCCTTACGGGGGCGGAACATGGGCCGTTGTCAAAAGCGACGGCAGCGGCGATGCTTTGAAGGAGCTTTGCGGCCACTTTTACGACCTGGGCCTTTGCTTTGGCTTTTTAAAGGACGGCAGCAATGATTACATGTGCGCCGTGGAATGGAGCGGGGGAGACGTGAAGGGATTTGATACCTATGTATACCCTCACGCCACATGGCTCATTTTTGAGGCTGCCGGTACCATCAGCGGCCAGGCGTTGTATCAGACCTGGCAGCGCATCAATAACGAATTTCTGCCTCAAAGCAAGTATAAAGAATACGGCCTGCCCACCATTGAAAAATACGTGCTCTGGGATGAACCAAACGATGCCTGCAAGGTGGAAATCTGGATACCGGTAGCGGTAAAGTAAATCGCATTGTGAAATATTCCGGGGGACCCTTCTATTTCAAGAGAAGGATCCCCCGGAATCTGTTTTAGGTCAGATGCTTTGGAATAGTTATTACTCTTCACGGGTCCAGTCGATATCCTCCAGCGCCCAGGCTGCCAGTTCGCTCATGGAAGGATGGATGACCATCGAATCCTCAAGGGGCAGAAAGGTTCCTATCTGCGGGCAGACCGAACGGATGAGGCCGCCCCGGCCGGGCTTGACGCCTTCGCCGGCGGCCTGGCATTCGCACTGGTAACCGGCATTCATCAGGTACACAAAGGGCTGCACCAATATGGCAGCATAAGGCCCAACCACATGCACGCCGATAATTTTCTGGTCCTCGCCGGCGATGACCTTCACAAAACCATTGTCTTCGCCGTGGCGGGAATAGCCCATGACGATGCCCCCGGCAATATCGGAGTAGAAATTTCGGCCTACCCATATCCGAAGGCCCATTTCTTTGGCCTGACGTTCCGTAAGGCCCACGTGGCCTACCTGGGGCCAGGTAAAAATGGCCCATGGGGTGGCATCGTATTTGGCCTGCTTCTTGTCGCCCCGGCCAAACAGATTGCCAATCAATATCCCGGCTTCGTAGTTGGCCTTGTGCCTGAATTGAAATTTGCCGTTGATGTCGCCAATGGCATAGATATGTTCTTTGGAAGTCTGCATGTACTCATCTGTTTCAATGTAGCCCCGGCTGTCTGTTTTTACCCCTGCTTTTTTAAGATGTATCAGGTCTCCATTGGAGCGCACCCCGGAGGCCACGAAGATTTCCTCTGCCGCAAGGGTTTGCTTTTCTCCTGTGGATATATCCTCCACGGTCACGGACTTTTCCGTACCGCTGCGGCCCGCGGAAATAATCTTTGTGTTGGAAAGCACTGTGATACCGTTGTTCCTGAACTGCTTTTCCACAAAGAGGCTGATCTCCTCCTCTTCGGTGGGAATGATATGGGGTTTCATTTCTACTATCGTTACCTTGGTGCCGAAAGAGGAAAAGATGTGTGCGAACTCCGCGCCGATGGCCCCGCCGCCAATGATGATCAGGCTGCTCCAAGGCCTTTCGGGGAAGCGTTCCCCAAAGAAGGTTTCTGAAGTGATATAGCCAACATCTTCAAGCCCCGGCACAGGCGGCACGCTGGAGCGTGCTCCGGCCGCGATCACAAAACGGTCCGCCTCCAATTCTTCGGCCGGCTTTCCGTCTTCATAGGTGACAAGCATCGTATGCTCGCCGGTGAACGATGCCGTGCCCTGGTATACGCCGAGCCCTTCGGTTTTTAACAGGCTTTCCCTGATCTGTTCGCTATGGTTGATCTGCTTCCACATTCTATGGGCTACCCGGCCCCAGTCGGTATTGGGTGTAGGGAAGGTAATGCCGATACGCTTTGCATCGCTTGCCTCCCTTAAAAGATCCGCCGGGTACACCAGCATTTTGGATGGGATGCAGCCTTTGGTCAGGCATGTGCCGCCAAACTTTGATTTTTCCACCACTGCGCATGTAAGGCCCGCATTCAGCGCCGCTTCCATCACCATCAGCCCGCTGCCGCTGCCCACGATAACCATGTCATACTTTTTCATAAGGGTTTCCTCCTGCTTATCGAATTTGAGACGGGTACGGATAAGACAGAACACCGCTTCAAATCCGTCTTGCTCTTCATAATAGGATGAAAATGTAAAAACGCATTACGCTATCCTTATTTTACCCTATCCGGCTGCTTTGCACAACCGAATGCAACACAACAATAAGAATTCGATAGAAAACTTGGCGCCGCCTGATTGTACGGCCTCAGGCGCTTTTTCACAAACACAAGAAAGCCTTGTATGCGCTCGGCCCTTCCTATATAATATGGAAAACGTTTATTAGGATAGGATAATGAAAATGAGAGTGCTGATCGTATACGCCCATCCCAGCAGCGATTCCTTTACCAGGCATGTGCGGGACAGTTTTGTCAAGGGGCTTGAAGCTGCCGGGCATACCTATGTGATTTCCGACCTGTACGCCATGGGCTTTGTGACCGATATGTGCGAGGCAGAGTATCTTCGGGAGGCATATTACAGGGGAAACGAGGCTGTGCCTGAAGATGTTATGGCGGAGCAGAACAAAGTGAATCATAGCGATGCCATTGTGTTCATCTATCCTGTATTTTGGACGGAGGCCCCGGCCAAGCTGGTTGGCTGGTTTGACAGGGTATGGACCTTTGGCTTCGCCTATGGTGACAAAAGGACCATGAAGCTGCTTAACAAAGGGCTGGTCCTTTGCGTGGCAGGCCATACGGTAGGGGAGTTGGAGGAAGCCGGCCTTAAGGACAGCATGGAAAAAGTGATGCTGGACGACAGGATGTTCGACAGGGTCAATAGCAAGGAAATGATCATACTGGGCGGCATGTCCAGAGAAATGGAATCAAGGAAAGCGAATTGGGATAGGCATTTGCATACGGCTTATGAGGCGGGACGGACATTGTAATACATACTATCCCTGTACGCTTTCCTGGCAGGCTGCCTTTATGCCCGCTTCCTGCTTTTTGCTCCGCTTTTTGTCATACATCAGACGGTCTACCTGACGGATAATGGAATCCACATCACAATCAGCGCTCCCATAAAACAGGTCTTCGCCAAAGCTAAGAGACAGCTGGTACGCTTTGCCGGACTGCAGGTTATACTGCGCGATGGCATCCTCGATCCTTTGAAGGACCGCCTGGAGTTCCTTTCGGGTGGTCACGCTTACCTGGACGATAAATTCATCCCCGCCCATGCGTGCTATGGCATCACCCTTGCGCAATACGCTTTTGATCACCTTGACCGCGTTTTGAAGCGCGGCGTCACCTTCCGGATGGCCGTACATGTCATTGACAGGCTTTAAGTTGTCTACATCAGCGTATATGATGCCAAAGGGCCGGCGGTTGTTGCTTTTCAGGTTTTGGGATATGTAATACTCAAAGGAATGCCTTGTCCAGGCTCCGGTCAGATTATCCGTTTGCATCATGCGTTCCTGAAGGTACAGGTACATGATCACAAGCGCCAATGCGCTGCCCGACCACATAAGCAGCAAGCCATAAAGGAGCCCCTGAATGATCCCGCCTACCACAGGCAGCAGGCAAAACAAGGACAGAAAGAGGAATTCCTGCCGGAGAAGATTTTTTCTTCTTTTGATCAGCAGTATAAAGCCCCAGATCATATAAAAGAGGGCAATTACGGAAGTGAACCAAAAAAGCGGGCCGCGGTGGTATACGCCGGCTTCGTCGATATAAAAGGCCAGATGGAAAGCGGAAGACAGAAGCACCATAACGACATTTGCCGCCACGGGAATGAGATAATAAAAATTCACTTTCATTTCCCGCACATTGCCGTGCGTTGTAAGGGTGTTGGACAAAAGATACCAGTAATAAGCCAACACAGGGGGTGAAGCAAAAAGGCAGACGTGCATAAAGGTGGACAGGTAACGCAAGAAGGGCGAGGGATTTCCGTTCACGATGCAGGTGAAAGCTTCAAACCCCGTCAGGATCAAGATAAGCATACATCCTTTGAAAAAGAGCCTATTGAAAGCATCCTCACGGTCCAGGCGTATATAGGCCAGATAATAGACCACGCCCAGCAAAACCATGGCAACCAAATTGACATCAATCCGCAAATACGTACTCATATATGGGCCTCCTTTTCAAGGCCGAAAGTACCATTAAAAATGCCTGGTGAAAATTTCATCCTTCTCCAAAAGGCTTTCGATGGTGTCAAAGCCCAGGCGGTGCAGCAGCTCCATCACATAAGGGTTTTCGGCTGGTGTCACGAAGCCCGAGGCGCTGCCGTATGCGTTTACGGCATCCCGGCCTTCCTCCGCCGGGGTGACTGCCCTTGGGCCGCCAACACAGCCGCCCCGGCAGCCCATGCCTTCGTAAAAATTCCCGTTACCCTTGCCCGATATAATATCGCTTAACATTGCTTTGCAGTCGGGAACGCCGTCCGCCTGGCGCGTGAGCACCGTGATGGGGCGGTGGGGATTGATTTTTGAAACGGTTTCCCGTACTGCTTCGCTGACACCGCCTGTACGGGCATAGATCCGGCCGGCCCTGGAGGAATGGTCCTTGTCGCTTTCCTCCATTTCCGCCGGGCGGATGCCCAGCAGTTCAAATATGTTTTGAACCTCCTGAAAGGTGAGCACGTAATCTACGGCCCCCTGAAGATCCTTTTCTCTGGCTTCTGCCTTTTTGGCCAGGCAGGGACCAATGAACACGGTCACCGCGCCGGGATGGAGGATCTTTACCGCCCGGGCGCAGGCCACCATGGGGGAAACGGAGCCCGGCACATGGGGCATCAGCTCGTTGTACACTTTGCGGATCATGCCGATCCACATGGGGCAGCAGCAGCTTGTAAGCTGGTAGTCGGCCTCCGTGTGAATGTTTTTATCGAATTCCAGCGCTTCTTTCAAGGTAAGTATATCGGCAAACAACGCTACCTCCAGCATGCCGTCAAAACCGGCAGCCTTTAAGGCCGTGCGCAGCTTGCCCGGCGTAACATCCTTGCTGAACTGGCCAAGAAATGCCGGAGCAATCAGGGCGTAGGACAGACTTTTGGAGGAACGCACCGCCTTTAAGGCCGGCAGAATGTCGGTACTGGCTTTCAGCTTTTCCTCCGCGCAGCCGTCGATGCAGTCGGCGCAGCCCAGGCACAAGTCCGGGTCGATGGCAATGCCGCCGTTTGAAGCGGGCCGGATGGCGTTAAAAGGACAGCGGCGGACGCATTCCTGCTGCCTGTCCCCTGTACAACTGCAATTGCCTGTATGGATGACCAGCGGGTGCTTTTGCGGGTTCAGCAAACAATCCAGCTGCTTTGGATCAAAATCTCCATTTTGGGGCAGTTGGTCAAGATGGTTGTCAAGCGCCAGGGCTACCGCCTGATCGTAAAGTTCTCTAAACGTTTTCATGGGATTGCTCCTTGCCGCGCAGCTTGCCTTGCGGATTGACTTCCATAAGGCGCTGTGCATGCTTTTGTATATTCTTATTATATCATAGACTAACGCTTGTGGACATGCATCCGGAAGGATAATACCATTTCAAAACCTTAACGCTCCGATGCCACGGATCTTTTCGTGCATTACAGCGTCGACTTCCGCTCCACGTAGCGCTGCTACGCGTCGCTCCGTCTCCTTGTACTGCACCGAAAATCTCTCGCGACATCAAAGCATTAATGTTTTTCAATGGTATAAAAAAGTACCGGGCTGCTTATTCAGCCCGGTCTTTCATGAATGTACGGCTCCTTACCGCGCCCTTAGGATATCCGCGATCCAGCTGCTTTCGGGCAGGGGCATGCGGGTATCCAGCGCGTAGTTTTGGGCCACCCCCTGCACGGCGCCCCAATAAGTCAAAATGAGAGCCGCCGGATTGCCAGGCTTGATCTGGCCAAGCGCCTGCCCCTTTTGAAGGACGGGTATCAGCGGCGTAACGGGGTCAAATCCCTCAAGAAGCCTTTTTACACTTTCGGGAACGGAATCCCTTTGCGTGGCCTGGGCCATTAAAAGGAACATCTTCCCGTTGAAGGCGTCGGCTTTCAGCGCGCTTAAAATGACATCCGCCATTTTTTCGAAAAGATCAATAGGAGCAATGTTGTTTTTGGTCAGTTCCAGAACGCCGGCCGGACCCGACAGCCCGATTTTGACCAGTTCCTCATAAACCTGTTCCTTGGATTCAAAGTAATTGAAGAAAAGGCCCGTGCTGATGTTCAACTTTTGCGCAATGTCACGGATCTTCATTGCTTCAAAGCCCCGGCTGATGATCATATCCAGGCTGCACTGAAGTATCTGCCACCGCCGCTCAAGCCGCTGCTTTTCCCTTTTGTTTGTAATCGCCATGACTATTTCAATTCCTTCGCGATCTTGCGGGCAACTGTTTTGCCGTCGTTCACAGCGGTGCAGATGCCACCGCCGGCGGTGGTCCACTGGCCGCAAAGATAGAGGTTTTTAAGGCCCGGGATAGTCTTCTGGATGGTTTGCTTCATGTTGGCAGGAATGGGAGCAAAGCCTTCGTAGGAGCCTTTATACACATTGGTCAGCCGCACGTAGGTGGCGGGGGTGGAGACGTCCGTCACACGTATGGCGTCCTTGAAACCGGGGATCCGCTTTTCCACAGCTTCCGCAACTGCATCGGCCAGGAGCTGTTTTTGCTTTTTGTACGCATTAAGATCGGTCTCCCTTAGGTTCTGCCAGTAATCAACCGGGGCTCCCAGCATGACCATGACGCTGCTGCAGCCAACCGGCGCGGCCTTTTCATCAAAATCGAAGGAGCGCAGGGAAAAAGAGTGGTCCTTTACTCCGGGAGCTATATTGATGCCCTCGGGGATATCATACGTGACCGCAAAGGGAATGTCAAACCGCTTATTCAGGCCGAAGGAAACGATGACCAGCGGATCAAACAGTGGCGCATCCTTCAAAAGAGTGTCCAATTGCGGGTGGTCGTATTTGCCGCCCAGCATGTTTTTCAGCGTATCATAGGCGTCGCAGGCGGCAACCACATAATCCGCCGGATAGAGCTTTCCTTTCACACGCACGCCCTTGACTGCGCCGTTTTCCACCACGATCTCTACCACCCTGGCGTTGTAATTGATTATTCCGCCCAGGGCTGTATACTTGTCAACCATGCGCTGCGTTACCTCCAGCGCGCCGCCCATGGGGTATCCCGCATTTCCGCCCATGCGGGTGCCAAGCATCATGATAATGCCTATTGCGGAGAACTCAGATGGCATCAAGTGCAAAAGAAGCTGCCTCAGTGTATCGCTTTTGATTTCCTTCAGATATTCCCCAACCGTTTTGTTTCCATGCTTTCTTACCAGGGACAAAAAGCCCCAGCCCTTGGACAGAAACTGGACGGCTTCCCTTAAGTTTGTGGGCGCACCCAGCGGAAGCTTGGAACGCATCATGGTTTTGATGTCTTTCACGAAACTTAAGACCGCGTCCCCGTCGTCCCTGCCAAGCTTCAAAAGCAGTGCCTTGAACTTTTCAATTTCCAGGGGGATGTCGTACATCACGCCGTTTAGTTCCAACTGAATGGTACCGGCGTTGTAGATCTTCACAGAATCGTTGAGCGCATCCACTTCCCGGTACAGATTATAGATGGGGTCGCCTTTGCGGGTCCCCACCATCCAGTGGATGCAGCCGTCGAACCTGTATCCGCTCCTTACCCAGGTTGTGCACATGCCCCCAGCCCAGGGCGCCAATTCGAAAATTTCAGTATCAATTCCCAGCTGCCTCAAATGAATGCCTGTGCTCAAGCCTGCCAGGCCCGCGCCTATGATAATGACTTTCGGAGACATATTCTGCCACCCCTTGTTTCAAATTATTATGAACATATGTTCAATGAACAACTGTTCATCGATATTGTATGCGCACGATTGCTGTTTGTCAACATCATTAGCAAATTCTAATGAAACTAATAAAGCATATGCAAGCAGGAGCAGAGGCCATCCCTGTGAAAATGCAATAGTCAAGAACGAAAATTCATTTTTGTGAGGGGATGCCTCTTGCACCTATTGAATGCATTTGATATGATGTTCTGCGTTAACCAGGACTTGTAAGGAATTGGGGACATCTTCATGAAGAAGCAATCTTCTCTGTCGGGACAGTTGATGATCCTCTCCGCAGCGCTTTTATGGAGCACCGCCGGCATATTGATCAAGCTGATTCCCTGGAGCGGCTTTTCTATTGCTTCCATCCGGGGGCTTATTTGTACGCTGGCTTTGTTGGCCTTGCGGCAATTGCGCCGCAGAACCGGAAGCTATGCGCCGGTACGCTTTTCGAAGCACAATATCGCGGCGGGTGTGGCGTTATTTCTGACCGGCGCACTATTTATGGTCTCCAACAAGCTCACCACGGCGGCCAACGCCATCGTGCTGCAGTACATTGCCCCCATACTTATATTGATCTATACGGCGGTGGTACAAAAGAGAAGGCCCACTGCCATTGAAATATCGCTTACCGCGGTGGTATTTATCGGCTGCGTCCTCGCATTTTGCGACAAGCTGGGGGGCAGCGGCACATTGGGCGATATTCTGGCCATCATATCAGGCTTCACTTTCGCGGCGCTGATTGTCATCAACCGCATGGATAAAACACAGCCGGAGGACGGGCAGATCATTGGCTGCGGCCTGAGCTTCATCTGCTGCCTGCCATTTGTATTTACCGACAGCAAACTTATCATAACCTGGGAGAGCGTGGGAGCGATGCTGGCCCTGGGTCTAATACAATACAGCCTGGCCAATATTTTGTTTGGCAAGGGCATAAAAAAGACGGAGCCTGTGACTGCCTCCATCATATTGACAATGGAGCCTATCATGAATCCGGTTTGGGTATTCCTGCTCCAGGGGGAAGCGCCGGGCGCCATGGCTCTTATCGGCTTTGTGCTGGTGGTGGCGGCGGTAACACTGCAGTCGCTGCTGCCAATTTTGCGGCGCAGGCCACAGCCGGGGGATGTGCAAAGCACAATAGATACATAAAAAAGCATCCCCCGTGAACGAACGCATCGGGGAATTGCTTTCAAGAAGACTTATGCATTTGCTTCTAGTTTTGCCTCAGGGGATTTGGTACCGCTTCGTCGCTGTATAACTTTTCCTGGGTGGTGGCACCTGCGATGCCGTCTACAGTAAGGCCGTTATATTGCTGAAAGGATTTCAAGGCTACGAACGTAGCTTCATCAAACACGCCTGTGGTGCCGGTATCCAGGTATCCCAGATCAATCAGCGCCGCCTGCAGTATAACAACACTGTCGCCCTCGCTGCCCTGGGAGAGCGTTTCATATTCGCCGGTGACGGCGGTGACGGGCTTGGCGTAAATGGAGAACAGGAGGTTCAGGGTGGCATTGCCTGCCACCCCGTCCACTGTCAGCCCGTTGATCATTTGAAATTCTTTTACCGCATTGAATGTGCTTTCTCCATAGAGGCCATTGATGGGATCTTGAAAATATCCCAGTTCATACAGCGCGTATTGCATGTCCCGTACATCGGTACTCTCGTCGAACTGCTTGAGGGAACCAGGGACTTTATTTGCGCTGGAGTTGTCGCCATACAGACGCTGCTGGGTGGCAGGGCCGGCCACGCCGTCGACCGTCAGCCCGTTCATGGACTGGAAGGATTGCACCGCCGTCACCGTGCCGGCGCCGTACTTTCCATCCACCGTTCCGGAGTAATAGCCCAGGTCCTTGAGCCGCTGCTGCAGCCTTTTCACGCTGTCGCCCGTATCGCCATCCCGGAGCGTTGTATACTTGGCGTTGCTGGCAGCGGAGGAAGGCGTGGGCGTATTATTGTTATTGCCGCCGCTGGGGCTGCCGCTGGCGGGAACCGCATCGCTGGCATACAGCTTGTTCAGTGTGGCTGTGCCTGCGATACCGTCGGCCTTCAGACCGTTTTGCTGCTGGAAGGCGGTGACGGCCGCCTTGGTGCCGGAACCGAAATCGCCGTCGGCTGTGCCGCTCAGATAATCCAGTTCAATCAGCCGCTTTTGAAGCGCACGCACCGCGTTGCTATTCATGCCTTCTTTCAGAGACTCGCCTACGGATGCGGCAACGCTGCTGGCCTTGGGGGCATTGGAGGCGAAAAGCTTTTCTTGCGTTTTAGGACCGGCAATGCCGTCATCCCACTCCTTGACTTTCTTCTGGAACGCGATCACTGCGGCTTCCGTGGCCCCGCCATAGGTGCCGTCGGCACTGCCGGCCAAGTATCCCAATGCGATCAGGCGGGATTGTACCTGCCGCACATCGCTGCCCGTCATGCCCACCTTCAAAAAACGGGCATTGCTGAGGTTTGGCGTGGCGGTAGGCCTTGGGGTGCTGGTACGCCGGGGCGTGCTGGTGGCGGAATGGGAGTTCGAATTGGAATTTGAGTTGGAGTTGCTGTCGGACTTGGAAACGGCATAATAGCTGTACACTTTATCATCGGTTTGCTTTCCAACGACACCGTCGGCATTGAGGCCGTTGGCTGCCTGAAAATCTTTCACCGCGTTGGCTGTACCAACTCCGAAATCGCCGTCTACAGAGCCTGTATAGTAGCCCAGTTCCTTCAAGCGCTGCTGAAGCTGCTTCACCGCGTCGCCTGATTCACCAGTACGCAGTACACCGTCATCCTGCGGCGCAGGCGTGGGGGTTCTGGGAGGAGTTGTAGGGTTCTGGTTCTGATTCTGGTTTTGGTTTTGATTCTGGTTCTGATTCTGGTTTTGATTTGGGTCGGGCGTGGCTGTGGGCGGGTCTGTAAACACATCGCCCCAGTTGTTGGGAATCTGGTTCACCCCGCCCTGTGCAGTCGGCGTGGGCGTGGGCGTGGGTGTGGGCGTGGGCGTCATCCCGATGGTGGCAAATGGCACGTTGTCGCTGCCAACGTTTTGATTATCGTTCTCCCCGGTAACGTCGCCCGGCGACATATAGCAGCTTGAGATCAAGAATGCTGTTGCGGTGAGCAGCGCCGCCAGCGCTACCTTGCGCTTGTTCATTTTCCTCATGGCAGACATCCCTCCTTGCTCGGGGCAGCCCTTGCCGTCCCTCGCTCCCTTAACTTCATTGTATAGATTCATAGATGCCTTGGCAAGCACTTTTTCAGGAAAAAGCTGTCGGTTTAGTGCTTTTCCTGCATGCTTGTCCGTTTATCCAACCATACGACGATTTTCCGCTGTTCTTTGTTCCCAGCGTTTCATTATTTTCGGTGAAAGCGCATGATGATGTGTTGAATACATTAATAATAAGGAAGAATACGCATCCTGTCAGCAATGCCGGTATTCGGCCAATGGGGATTGAACCCCTCTTTTGAGGGAAACATGCAGCCATCCGGACATTTTACACAAAGCATCTTGCACCGTAAAGCAGCCTGCGCTATGCTATTGCTGGATTCGTATTTCTGCCACCATTTTAGCCTTTGCGCCAACAGGAGGTTTTGCTATGTATCTTCCCTTTTTCTTCTCGCCTTACGACTGGCTTTACATTTTGCCGGGCCTGCTGCTGGGCCTTTGGGCGCAGTACAAGGTCAAGAGCGCCTATGCCAAATATTCCAGGGTGGCATCCTATGACGGCCGCCCGGCCAGCGAAGTGGCCCGCGCCATCCTTTCGGAAAACAACAACGGAGGCGTGCGGGTGGAGCAGACACAAGGCATGCTTTCAGACCATTATGATCCCCGCAGCGAGGTGCTCCGCCTGTCCGAGGGTGTATTTGGGTCCAACAGCCTGGCTGCGCTTGGCATCGCCGCCCACGAGGCCGGCCACGCTATGCAGCAACTGGATGAATACGGCCCCATGAAGCTGCGTAACGCCGTGGTGCCTTTCGTTTCCTTCTCAAGCCAGCTTTATTTTCCGCTGTTCCTGGCAGGGCTCATTTTCAGCTGGAAGCCTCTTATGTTTGTGGGTATCGTGGTGTTCGCACTGTCAGTGCTGTTTTCCTTCATTACATTGCCTGTTGAATTCAATGCTTCCCGCCGGGCCATGACCATGCTGGAAACGGGCGGATATGTAACAAGGGAGGAAGCACCCAAGGTCAAAGCCGTGCTGGACGCCGCCGCACTGACGTATGTGGCGGCCGCGGTGACGGCGGTGCTGCAATTGCTTAGATTGCTGGCGCTGGCAAGGAGAAGGGATTGAAGCAGTAAGGTTTTTAAGAAATACACCGGGTGAATCTATACGTTTATTTGCATGAGGGCTGGAGCTTGCTCCAGCCCTTTATTGTTGGAACCCCTCAAAGCAGGCAGTCCATCCATATTATTGGCGCTCTTTATTGGCCTGTCCTATCGGCCTCATAAGCGGAAACAAAATCGAATCCCGTATATTATCCTCACCGGTAAGCACTTGAAAGATTCTGTCAATGCCCATTCCCCAGCCGGATATGGGCGGCATGCCGTACTCCATCGCGGTGATATAGTCGTCATCCATCATCATTGCTTCATCATCCCCTTCCGCCTTATAACGGGCCTGCTGAATCAAGCGCCGCCTTTGCTCCTGCGGGTCAACCAACTCAGAGTAAGCATTGATGACCTCGGCGCCATTGATAATCAATTGGAAGCGATCCGTTATTTCCGGATTCGCATCACTAGACCGTGCCAGCGGGGATAGATCCGTGGGATGTTCTGTAAGGAATGTTGGGGCGATTATCTTGGGTCTGCTAACTTTCTTGTATAGAAGGTCGATCAGGTTTCCTCTGCCAAGGCTTTCAGGCTCCGCTTCAGAGGACAAATCAATATTTCTTGCCCGGATTTGAGCCAGCAGTGTTTTTGCCGTATCACACGCATTGATATCAATGCCGCAATCACGCTCAACCAGGTCATGGAACGATACAACTTTCCATGAGCCTGCAAAGTTGATCGTATTGCCGTTAACGGTAATCTCAGGCATACCCCAGAGCTTTGTGACAACTTCGGTCAGCATCCTCTGAAGGAAATTCATATTATCTTGGTAATTGTAATAAGCGCAATAGCCTTCCAGCATTGTAAAGTCCTGCAGATGAGTGGCGTCGATTCCCTCGTTCCGGAAGCATCTGGCGAACTCGAAAACCTTTGTGAAGCCGCCGGCAATGGCCCTCTTCAAGTAGGTTTCCGGAGCTATGCGAAGATAGACCTCCATATCCAGTGCATTGTGATGGGAAACAAAGGGCCTTGCAGTTGCGCCGGATGGATGGTCGATCAGAACCGGAGTCTCGATTTCCACATAACCTTCGTCTTCCAAAAAGCGGCGGGTTTCCCGCATAAACCGGAATTTCTTTAAAAAACGCTCTCGCGTTTCCGGATTCATGCAAAGGTCAAGATATCTTTGACGGTAACAAACCTCCACGTCATTCACGCCGTGGAATTTTTCGGGCAATGGCCGAAGCGCCTTGCCAAGAAAAACAATACGCTCCGCCCGGATGGTTTTTTCTCCGGTATTGGTTGTGAACACCTCGCCCTCTGCACCAAGGAAATCTCCAATATTAAATCCCTTTTGAAAGAACTCATAAGCCTCCTCGCCGATTACATCCTTTCTGACTGCAATCTGAATACTGCCATTGATATCAGCAATGCTCACAAAAGAAAGCCTGCCCATCTTTCTTATGAACATTATTCTGCCTGCTGTAAATACTCCTGTCACTCCATCAGCCAATAGAACGGCTTCGCTGATTTCATGGGTTTTCTCAAACCGGTCCGGGTAGGGATTGGAAATGGTTTTGACAAATTCCAGCTTTTCCAAACGCACGTCCACCAAATTGTTTTCGCTCATCATCATTCATTCCTTTCTTTGAGTTTGGATCGGGAAAGTAGTTATGGGCGCAAAAAAATCCCGTCCCTATACTAAGGACGGGATAAACTTGTTATCCGTGGTACCACCTTAATTCATCCATGCTTCACAGCACGAACCTCGGCAAGTACGGACATTTTATGCTGTACCTGCCTTAACAAAACAAGTACAGATAAAACATCGATACCCTTGCGCTGTAATGGGCACCCCCATCATAGCCTCAGCATTTTCATGCAGTCGGTATGCGGCTTCAAGCCTTTATTCGGTCTCGAATTCTGAATTGATTCATCTATCGAAACATAGACAGCAAACTGCTGTTTCAATATCCTTCGCCGTATCCCCTCGCAGCAGCCGGGACTCTCTGTAACGCTCCGGATACCTACTCGCTCTCTTCATAGCCTTTATTATACAATTCACATCTGAAAAGCAAAATGATCTGCTGTTTTCAGATGCTTTTATTATATCAAAGATTTTTTCCTGGTGTCAATGAAAACCATCCCAGGTACCCTTTTCCGCACCGTAATGCTTTGCATCTTCGATGTGGAATTTTTTTGGCCCTCTGGACTGGGCCATGGTGGCGTCTATGATCTGCCAGCGGCCGTCCAGGTAAACTTCGTTCCAGGCATGCTGGTTCCCGGTGCGCAGATTCTTGCCGTATACGTGCTTTGCTGGCACGTTAACCGCCCGGAGCCCTACCGCCATGAACGCGGCATAATCTGAGCATATGCCCTTTTCACCCCGGATAAATGCGTCCCCGTCGGGTATTTCGCTGAATTGTATGGATTTTGAAAGCTGCTTGTCGTAGGAGGCGTGCTTCATCAGCCAATTCCAAAGAAGCGTGACCTTCTCCAGATCCGTTTTGGCGTCTTGGCAAAGCGACTGCGCCAGTGCCACTGTTTCGGGATTTGCATCCATATTGGTATGAAGTGAGGATAACAGCGCAAGCTGCGTATCCGCCGGCGCATCCGCCATTTCAAAGAAGGTTTCAAAAAGAAGACGGACGGGCCAATCATACAGCCCGGCCTCATATACCGAAAGCTTGTACTTTCCAGCGCCAAGTGTTAAAAGTATAGGCTGCCACTGGCTGTCGTTTGGCAGCAGCAGCTGATGATGCTTGTTCCCGTTTTGCAGATCCATGACCAGGGGTATATTTCCCGCTGCGGCCAGATACACGTAGCCCAGGGAGGCGGTTTGGATAAATGCCCGAAGCCGGGGACGGCCTTCCTCAGGCAGCACCTCAGTAAGTTTCGACTGAACAAATCCGTCCTTGCCGGGCAGCGCCACCTTGTGCCATGATTCCTCCTCTAAATAGTCCAGCGCGCGGATCGCAAAGTGCCGCCAGGTATAAAGCGATCTGGCGCCGCTTCTTGGCTCAGAGCGAACGGCTGCATCACGATTGCCCTTTATCATGAGGTACACATCTTTTGCATCCCCAAGCGTCTGCCAGGGAATGTCTTCAGACGGGCGCGTCATAGTCTCCCATGTCAGCGCTTCGGCCTGGGCTGATGCAAAAATGGTAACCAAAATCAACATGAAAATAAGTCCGAAGAAGCGTTTTGGATGCATTTGCATTTCCCTCCCGTCTTCCTGCATTATATCATGTTTTTTGATGTTTTCTTAACAAGGAGCCCGGAATTTTGCAAGTTGCATTTTTGAAAATATTATGCAGGAAATCTTGCAAAACCCCTTCCCTTTTTTGGTGTTTTGAGGTATAATTTGCTTGCAAACAAAGACGTTTGCAGGAATCCTGCGGACCGGAAAGAGGAGGAAGCTTCCATGGCATTGTTGATATTCCTGGCTTTGATGTTTGTACTGCTGCTGATTGATGACCACAGCCGTCAGATGCATTTGGAGCAGGGATTGGCGGATTATATGCATATTGAGTATCACCATGCTTATCCCACCAGCAACTAAGAATGATGCGACCCGGATTGCCGGCTTTTTAAGCCGGCAATTTTTTTTAGTCGATAATAATTTGCGCTTCTGTTTTCTGAGCAGTCAGCGTTTCTCCTTCGTTCATGGAGAACTGGCTGGACTTATAAGGCTTGCCCTCCACCGTTAAAAGCACTTTATCAGTTTGATAAAGTTCGCCGAAGGTATCGGCTACGCTGTGCACTACGCCTTCCTCATAGGCACGGCTTCCGGTCCGCTCGGTAATGAATGCCTGGTTCAAGTCAATATGCAACACGCTGCCGGCGTTTTTTCGAATGGATAAAATGCGTGTGCCTGGGGTAAACACGCGGCCTGCCTTGCCTTTGGGCTCCACCTGATACGCTTCCTCTATGGCGGCGGTCAAAGTCATGTTGGTGGTCATGGCCAGCTGCACTTCCCGGTAAAACCTGCCTGTACCTTCTGCACCGGGATAGTAGAGCCTGATTACCTGCAGAAATGGCGCGTCACCTTTCATTTCAGCAAGCGTTGAAACAACCTCCGTATCTCCGGACTGAAAGACGGATTTGACAAGGCCGATTCCCTTGGCATAGTAGTCCAGGGTTTTGTAATCGGTCCCCTGGGTCGTTACTTCCAGCGCATTGTAGGCGCCCAGCGGCGTTTGCACAGGCACATTGACCCCGGTAATGCTCCGCCTTGCGTTTGCCGTGTCCCAGGCTGTGCCTGTGTTAAGCGGCTCCTGAAGCAGCACTTCCGATTCCGTTTCCGGGGCGCTTAACAGGTTCTGACGCACATAGGCCTCCGGCACCGAGTTTACCCTGGTGAGCTTGCCGTTTTCCCATTTATACACCCTTGATGTTACCGTACCGCCGTTGTCGATGCGCCTTTGAAGCTTGTTTCCTTCATGAAATTCTGTATATGCTACATAAGAGGCGTATTCGTTTCCAACGCCCTCATATGTGAGGCGGTAATTTTCAAGCACCGGGAAGTAATCCTCTACGAGCGCCCCCGCCGCGGTGGGTTCTGCGGCGGGGGTGGTGGGTTCTGCAGCGGGAGCGGTGGTGCTGGGAACGGGCATTGTGGTGGCGGGAGGGGTTACGACTGTACCGCCCGTGCTGGGCGCGGCGCAACTGCTTGGCAGCAGCGCGGCCAGTAAGAACAGTACGGCCAGGGCCTTGAATCTCATGCTGATCCCTTCTTCCATCAATTACGGGTGCCGTTATATCTTTCCCGTGAAGGGATGTTTTTAAAGCATTGAGAGATAAAGCAATCGCGCCCGGCCTATCATCGGCCGGGCGCGATTCTTTTATCGAATGAAGGAAATGCACATCCCCGCAAGCCCGGAACCCAGGATCACAAACACAGGATCGATTTTCTTCCATATTCTAAGCGCAATCAGCGACAGCGCAAACAGGCCTACGGCAACGACATCCAGATTGCTCCATACAATCTCGTTCAGCTTTGTACCGAAAAAGGCAAGGACGATCATGGATATGCCGGCAGAGCCGATCAAAGCCACCACGGCAGGCCGGAGCCCGCCAAGTATGCCCTGCAGGAGCGTGAGGTTCCTGTATTTGTAATAAACCCTGGCCAATATCAGCACAATGATGCAGGATGGCAGCACGCAACCGGCGGTAGCCACCACCGCGCCCAATATGCCCCCCAGCCGCATGCCCACAAAGGTGGCGGCATTGATGGCGATAGGCCCCGGCGTCATTTGCGATATGGCTACCACATCGGAAAACTCGGAAAGCTTCAGCCAACTGTGCAGGTCAACCACCTGCTGCTGGATAAGGGGCAGCGCGGCATATCCACCGCCGATGCTGAAGAGCCCGATCTGTATAAAGCTAAGCAGCAGTTGAAGATAAATCATGCCTTCTCACCGTCCTTCTTCCGGGTTATGAGCAGCATATCCGCTGCGCCTATTACACCGCAGGCCAAAAGGATGAAGACCACATTCACCTTTAAAAACAGGGCGGCGGCAAATGCCAGCACCATCAAAACAATGGGCAGCCAGCGCTTTTGCTTGAGCACTGCCGCGGCCATACCGATCACCACATTGGCGACCACGGCGGCCACGCCGGCCTGCATGCCCCAGAGGATGGAACGCACTACCGCGTTATTTGAGAACGCCGTATAACCTGCTGACAGGATAGACAGTATGATCAGCGGCGGCAGCACCGTACCGAACATCGTTAAAAGCGCGCCTTTTACTTTTGCCATCCGGTAACCGACAAGGATGGAGGTGTTTACTGCAATGGGCCCGGGCGTGGACTGGGCAATGGCGATCAGGTCCAGCATCTCCTGCTCCTGAATCCAGCCGTACTGCTCCACGAATCGTTTACGCATCAGGGGCACGATCACATATCCGCCGCCAAAGGTGAAGGCACTGATATAGAAGGTGGATAAAAACAAGGTCCAGTAGGAAAAGACTGTGTCTTTTTTCATTAAAAGATTCCTTTCGCATTTGATCGTTTGGACAACCTTGCCGTCCCTCTTTTTTCGACAGGCATGCGGGGATTCCTGCCGCCGGGCGGTGTATAATCTTTTGGGCTTAAGAAGAACATAAAGCAATAACAGTATTAGGAGGTGCTTTATGCAAAATTCCTCAACCTATGACAAGCAGGCGCCCGCCGCGCCGCAAAACTTTCCGCCCCAGCATCAAAATGTGCAGCCCGGCAGCCAAAAGAACATGAATCCCAAACCCATTGTGGACAACCCGCAATATAAGGGCGCGGGCAAAATGGCCGGCCGCGCCGCGATCATCACCGGCGGCGACAGCGGCATCGGCCAGGCCGTGGCCATGGCCTTTGCCAAGGAAGGCGCAGACGTGGCCGTGCTGTATTTGAACGAGAACCAGGACGCACAGGAAACGCTGAAGATGGTGGAAGGCCTTGGCCGCCACTGCCTGCTGGTGCCCTGTGACCTAAAGAGCGAGCAGGCCGCCATGGACGCGGTGGACAAGGTGATCCGCGCCTTCGGACGCGTAGATGTGCTGGTGAACAACGCAGCAGTACAGTACCCCCAAAATAGCCTGGAGGATATCACCAGCGATCAATTGGGCGTGACGTTCAATACCAATGTCATGAGCTACTTTTTCATGGCAAAGGCATGTTTGAAGCACATGAAGACAGGTTGTCAAATTATCAACACCACCTCCATTACCGCTTATGCAGGGGACAAGACGCTTATCGACTACTCCGCCACCAAGGGCGCTATCGTATCCTTCACCAAGTCGCTGTCCTTATCGCTGGCGCAGAGGGGCATCAGGGTCAATGCCGTTGCCCCCGGACCCGTGTGGACGCCGCTGATCCCCTCCAGCTTTTCCCCCCAGGATGTGGAGCAGTTCGGCAAGGATACGCCGCTTGGACGGGCCGCACAGCCTTTCGAACTGGCGCCTACCTATGTCTACCTGGCCTGCGACGACAGCGCCTATGTGACAGGGCAGATACTGCATGTAAACGGAGGGAAACTTACTTCGTGAAAATGACTGCGTCATTTTCATGATTTAGCCGCGAAGATGAAAATCATCTTTGCGGCTTTTTTCACTTTTCACCTATGGCTATACGCACCGTCCTGCGTTTCTCTTGTCCGGTGTTTCACATTCAAATGACAAAGCCATTTGAATGTTCCAGGTTCGGGGATAGATCCCCTTACCCTTAACCATGAACGGTGAAAAGAGCAAGGAATGTTTGCTCCCCCTCAAGTAACTGTAATCATTTTTCTATAATATGAAGTTTTTCAGGGATGGGTGAGTGAGCCGAGCGCTGCCAGTGGCAGATGAAGCGAGGTAAGGGAATCAAGCGAAACGGGTTCCGGAGCCCGGCTGCCCCCAGTGGGGGCAAAAAGAAGGGCGGAGGAAGAGGTCGAAACAGAGTGATGCGAGCGGCAGCGCAGCAGCACGACAATTGAGACCACCGGGGTTGCAAGCGGCAGTGAAGCAGCGCGACGATTGAGCTTGCGGGAAGGGGAAGAGGGATTTTTTCAAAAAGTCCTCTTCTTGCAAAACCTTACGTCTCCCCGCTCTCGCCCTGTTGTGGGGCGTCTTTTTTTGTGATAGAATGCATATAACCCTTCTGGAACGGACGGCTCGGACGGCCGCCGTTTGTTTTACAGAGGGGGATGGACATGGATGGTTTGGAGCTGATGGCAACGGCGCTGGCCGTTTCGCTGGATGCTTTGGCGGCTGCGGCCGCCACGGGCGCGCTGCTTCATAAAGCGAAGCTTAGGCAGGCACTGAAGGTGGGCGCTTGTTTTGGGTTATTCCAGGCGGTAATGCCAGCTATCGGGCTCATGACGGGCCGGGGGCTTCGGACTTGTTTATTGATGCTGGACCATTGGGCAGCTTTCGGGCTTCTTATTATCACCGGCGCGCGGATGATTTGGGAGGAACTGCGCTGCAGCCCCGATGCGGAGTGCCCGGCTCATCCACTGGGCTTGAGCAGGCTGTTTCTGTTGGGCCTTGCTACCAGTATGGATGCGCTGGCGGTAGGGGTATCCCTGGCTGTGTCGGGTGAGTATAACGTTTCGCACGGGCTGGTGATAGGCCTTACCACGTTTGTGCTTTGCACGCCGGGCGTGATGCTGGGCTCCAAACTGAAGGGTCTTTTGCGCCGCAGGGCAGGCGTGGCAGGCGGCATCATACTGATCATGATCAGCTTAAAGATACTGATAGAGCATTTGATGGAAGGTATATAGCATGGAAGCGGATGGGCTGCAAAAAGCTCGGGAATTGCTTAAGGATGTGACGCCCCTTGCCTTTGACTGCGGAAAGCGGTGCGCAGCCGCCTGCTGCCAGGGCGGTGAGGAGGACGGGATGCTGCTCTTCCCTGACGAAGAGCGGTATTACAAGGACTGCTCCTTAACAATCATCAAAGAGGACAGGCTGGGCAAGCGGCTCGTTTGCCATGGAATGTGCGAGAGGGAAAACCGGCCCCTTGCCTGCCGCATCTTTCCCCTGGTAATCAGGGCGGCCTGGCAGGAGGAGGGAAGCCTCAAAGCGAATATCACCATGGATGTACGCGCCTGGCCTGTTTGTCCGCTGATGAAAAGCGGCAGGAGAGGCCTTAAGGCCGAGTTCGTAAGCGCAGTACGTGGCGCTGCGGAGCATCTTCTGCGGGAGGACAAGCACCGGGCCTTTTTGCTTTCGCTTTCAAAAGAACTGAACGGGTATGAAGATATGAAGCAATCATTCCTTGCCGGGAGGGATGTATGATGTGGTGTAAAGGCAGCGCCTGGATGGAAAGCCACGGAACGGGGGAAGGCGGGCTGCTGCTCCAGGGCGATGCATTGCAGCTTTCCGGCAGGCTGCTTTCCGAATACTCCTCTCAAGTGCAATGCCTGTATATCGATCCGCCCTTTTTTACGGGGGATGTGTTCCAGCACCGCATGCGCGTGGGGGAGGAAGGCTGGCGTACCGGCAGGCATCAAGTCGTGCTGCCCGCGTACTCCGACCGGTATCCAAATAAAGAGGCTTACCTTGCCTTCATGCGTGATTTGCTGACCCTGGCCCACGGCTTGCTGCGGGAAACCGGGGTTTTCTTTTTGCATATCGATTACAGGATGCATGCCTATCTGAAAATTTTGTGCGATGAGGTTTTCGGCGAAAAGAATCTGGTAAATGAAATCGTTTGGGTATATCAAACGGGCGGCCGGGCGGTGAGGCATTTCAGCCGCAAGCATGATATTCTTTTGTTTTACAAGAAGAGTGACGATTACTATTTTGATATCACGAAGACGCCTATCAGCCGGGCTGAGAACCGGGAAAACCATATGCGCCGCCAGGTGGATGAGCAGGGCCGGACCTTCCGCACCATCAGGGTCAACGGCAAGATATACACCTATTATGAGGATGAACCGGCCTACCCCAGCGATGTGTGGACGGACGTAAGCCACCTGCAGCAGAAGGATCCTCAAAGAACGGGTTATGATACGCAAAAGCCCTTGCGGCTGCTGGAAAGGATACTGCTCACCACCACACGGCCAGGCGACCTTGCGGCGGACCTTTGCTGCGGCTCGGGAACCACCCTGGTGGCGGCGGCGGAGCACGGGCGCCGTTTCATTGGCGTGGATGCGGGGACAGGCGCCGTATCCGTAACCAGGAAGAGGCTGCTTGACCGGGACTTTATGCTGGAATGGCCGTGCGCCGAAGCGGAAGCGCAGCTTGATGCTGGGGTGAGGCCGGCCCTTGGGTTTTATGAGGTGGAACTGAAAGGATATTCACTGGAACAGAATGTGGAGGCAGGCCTTAAAAAGATACCGGCAGGATTGCAATTCGGCCCCCTGGACGCGGTGGACCAATGGTCGGCAGGGTATTTAAAGGAAGGCGTGTTCGTTTCCCACAGCCATGCAGCAAGGCTAAGGCACAGCCCGGAGCTTGCGAAGCTTTTGGAGGTGCCCATGCTGACAGGTCAGCTGGCCATTGAGGTGGTGGATGTGCTTGGTAGGAAAAGCATTTGGAAGTATGAATGAGCATGGAGAATTGAACTTGCGTATTGGCTTGGCGAATAATTGGTGAATTGAGGCTCGTGCGATGCAATTTGGCATGCCGACACTGCTGGAAACAAAGACCTTGGAGGAATGCGCATCATTGTGCCGGGAGCTTGGGCTTGATTTTATTGAACTGAATATGAACCTGCCTAAGTACCAGACAGCGAATATGGATGTAAGGGAGTTTGCGGATATTGCTCAAAGGCACGGTATTTTCTACACCATTCATCTGGACGAGAACCTGAATCCCTGCGATTTCAATCCGCTTGTGGCAAGGGCTTATATAGATACGGTCCTTAATACAATAGAAGCGGCCAAAGCGCTTCATACGCCGGTTCTCAATATGCATATGAACCATGGCGTACACTTTAAAATGCCAAATGGAAAAATCTATTTGTTCGACGCGTATTTGGACACGTACTTAAACAGCATGCTGGCATTTCGTGATGTGTGCGAAAAAGCAATTGCAGGTTCAGGAATCAAAATCTGTATTGAAAATACGGATGGGCATCATCATCCATTCGTGCAAAAAGTATTACAGTTGCTAATGAAAAGCGATGCTTTCGCACTCACGTACGACATAGGGCATAATTACTGTATGGGCGGCAGCGATGAAGATATCATTCTGCAATATGAAAACAAGCTTTGCCACATGCATATGCATGATGCATTAGGATCAAGATGCCACCTGGCTCTGGGCACGGGTGAGATCAATCTCGAGAAGTACTTTGATCTTGCCCGAAAGCTGAACCTGCGGGTCGTACTGGAAACGAAGACGGTAGAAGGCTTATCGAAGTCCGTATCTTATGTGAAATCACATATGAAGTAATTTCACACAGATCTCGTTTGGTAAACATGATATTAGTTTTCTGAGGAAGAATGCGGGGAGGGCGTCTTTTTAAAAGACGTCCTCCCCGCATTCTTCACTGTGTGCTCCTACTCCTCCGCGAAGCGGTACCCAACGCCGATTTCAGTAAGGATGAAGCGGGGGTGAAGGGTATCTTTTTCGATCTTCCGGCGGAGGTTGGCCATGAAGACGCGGACGGCCTTGGGGTCGCCGGTTTCGCCGTAGCCCCAGATTTCCTTGATGATATAGTTGTGGGTGAGCACCTTGCCCTTGTTGGCGATCAAAAGCTGCAGCAGCCGGTATTCCATGGGCGTAAGATGAACTTCCATGTCATCCACTGTGACGCGGTGCTTTTCCTGGTCCATGATAAGGCCTGAGCAGGTGAACACGGCTCCCAATGCGGGTTGCTGCGCCTTGCGGCGTACCACGCGGATACGTGCCAGAAGCTCGCCCATATGAAAGGGCTTGACGATGTAATCATCCGCGCCGCTGTCCAGCGCGTCGATCTTTTCCTGCTCCTGGCCTCTTGCGGAGACAACGAGTATGGGCACCTGGGAAAAGGAACGTATGGTCTTGATGACCACAAGGCCGTCCATGTCCGGAAGGCCAAGGTCCAAAAGAATGATGCCGGGGTTGTTGGCGTAACAAAGCGCGAGCCCTTCCTGGGCGGTAGCGGCAATGACCGTTTGGTATTGTTCCTTTTTCAGCGACAGAGCCATAAAATTGGCGATATAACGGTCATCCTCAATGATGAGTACAGTAAAATCCTGATCCATGGCGTTCCCTTTCTTTGGACAGCGGTTTGGCAGTGAAGGTGTTATTAAGTTTATCCCGACCCTTCACCTCTTGGAAGGGTGAACACGAATCTTGAGCCGCCTTCCGGCCTGTTCTCTGCCTGGATGGTTCCTAAGTGGGCGGAAACCACCGCCTGGCAGATGGCAAGCCCTATTCCAAGGCCGCGCTGGCCGTCCAGAACCTTGCTGCTCTTTTGCGTAAAGCCTTCAAACAGCGTATCCTGGATGGCAGGGTCAATGCCGGGTCCGTCGTCGCACACCTCGAATGTCACTTCTTTTTCCGACGGGATAACAGCGAGGGAAACGGCGCAGCCGGGTGGTGTATGGCGTGCAGCATTATCCAGAAGATTGATGATGACCTGGGAAACGAGCTTTATATCCATAGGCGCGGTGACCACTTCTTCCGGCAGCGTTACGGAAAACTTTCTGCCCTGAAGAAGAGGGGAAACATGCTTGACGGCCTCGTTCACCGCATCGTCCACCACCTCTTCCTGCCGGCGCAGGAAAAGGCGGCTTTCCTGGATTTGCGTCATGCTCAATATGTTTTCTACCAGATCTGTCAGCCAGATCACTTCTTCATTGATATCTTTGGCCAGCTTTGCTTTTTCAGGATCGGTCAGAACCTGTATATTGCAGGACAAAAGCCCGCTGGCTCCGGCCAGAACGGTCAGGGGACTGCGAAGGTCATGGGACACGGCCCTGAGCAGCGTACTGCGCAGCCGCTCCCTCTCCATAGCCATGCGTATCTTTTCCTGCTCGGTATAAAAGGAATCCCTGTCCAAGGCGATGGCCATCTGCGCCGCCACGGCCTTAAGTAGCAGCTCCTGCTGGAAGGTTATGTGCCCGGAAGGATAGGCGTTGAGCATGCCCAGTGTTGTGGATACGCCCGTGATAGGCACGGCATAGAAGACGCCTGCCGGGGAAGCGGCTTGAGGATAGGCCATACCGGAATGAAGGGTTACGTCGCACTCAAGGCCGGCATGTTCCTTCAGGTAGCGGATGCCCTGCATGACAATGGCCTTTTCCCCCGTGACCTGCAAAAAACCTTCCGTCACCTGCTGCATCTGCTTTGCGGTGCTGGCGTTGTTTTCCGAAATTTCTTTTTGACGGGTGAGGCGGTTGGTAATGGTGCCGCACAGGAACGATGTGATGAAATAGGCTGCCAGCTGCATTATGTCACCGGGTCTGGACACGGAAAAGGATTCAAGCGGTATGGCGTACAGATAGGAGTATACCGCCACAAGGATGGCGGCTGTGGTAAGGCCATACCAATAGCCCGGCGTCACCACATGCGTAAGTACTGTGCCCAACAGGAAAATCATCAATATGCTTTCTTTGTTAACGCCCATTTGGGTCGCCAGAAGCGAACTGCCCAGCGTAGCCAGCAATATGGCCGCGCTTTTGAGCACATAGGCTGCCTTGGGCGGGATGCTTAAGCGGCGCTGCATGAAATGCCCTCCCTTTATCCCTTGAATATACCACAAAAGGGCCGGAATGTTAAGCATAGGATGCTTCAGGCCGTACGAAAAAGCACTGGAAAAGAGAATGCTGCGGACAGATAAGCTTGTCTTAATTCCCAAAAAGCAGCCCGGGGATGCTTCCCTGCAATTTGTGAAGCATCCCCGGCACTGAATATATGTGCTGCGTTATCCCGTTTCCGTTATGTTCTGTTCAGCAGCTTGACCACATCTTTTTTTCCGCCGGCGATAATGAGGTGATCGCTGTCGGAGAAGACATAGCCGGCATCCGGTGCCTGGGAAAAGCCGCTGCGGCCTTTGATGGCGATGATGCCCACCTTGTATTCGGTGCGTACGGCTACTTCACGAATGCTTTTTCCAATCCAGCCTTTCAGGGGCTGTACTTCCGCAATGCAATAATCCTCAGCCCATTCGATGTAATCAAAGGCATGACCGGCACTATGTCTGATAGCGGTACGGTTGGCTACTTCTTTTTCTGGGTAGATTACTTCATCCGCGCCGTTTCGAAGGAGAAATTTGGCATGAATATCCCTGTCCGCCTTGGAAATGACACGGGCCGCGCCCATTTCCTTCAGCAGGGAAGTGACCTCCAGCGAAGACTGGAAATGGCTGCCGATACATACAAAGCAAATATCAAAATTGCGTACGCCCAGCGTATCCAGCACCCTTTCGTCGGTGCAGTCTCCGATCTGGGCGGAGGTGACCAAAGGCGCAAGGGCGTTGACACGTTCTTCGTCGGTGTCCACCACCATTACTTCATCGCGAAGCTCGGCAAACTTCATGGCCAGATGCCGGCCGAACCGCCCAAGACCAATCACCAGAATGGATTTCATGATTCCTTCTCCTTATCCTACAATCATTTTGTCGACGGGTTTCTTGCTTATGCCGTTTTGCTGGTGGGTGAATGCCATCAATACCGATATGGCTCCAACCCGGCCCAGGTATACAAGCAAGGATATGATAACCCTGGCAGCAGGGTTCAGCATCGGGGTGATGCCGGTTGTCAGCCCCACGGTGCTCAGGGCGGAAACCACCTCAAAGGACACGTCCTCCATCACAAAAGGCTGCATGGCCACAATGGCCATGATTGCCAGCAATGATGTGAAAATATAAATGGTGGCGATGGTGAAGGCTTTGCGCGCCACGCCGTTATCCAGCCGCCGGCCCATATAGTTCACGTCGTCACGGCCGCGGACAAAAGAGAAGGACGCCAGGAACAGCACCAGTACCGTGGTGGTTTTCAAACCACCGGCAGTGGAACCGGGGCTGCCGCCGATAGCCATCAAAAGCGTTATAAGAAGCTTGCCGCCGCCGGTTAAACCGCTCATGCTCACCGTGTTGAAGCCGGCCGTACGTGGCGTGACGGATTGGAAAAAACTGGCCAATATCCTGGTTCCAAGGGGCATGCCTTTTAATGCGTTGTCACGCTCCAGAAAGAAAAACAAAGCCGCACCGCTGATAATAAGGAAGGTGGTGAATGTGAGTACCGCCTTGGCGTGCAGGCTCATACGAGAGAAACGGAAATGCTTCACATACAGATCCTCCCATACCACAAAGCCCAAACCGCCGACAACGATCAACGCCATGATAACGACGTTCACCAGCACGTCGCTTTGATAAGGCACCAGGGAGGAATAAGGCCCAAAGCGGCCCATGATGTCAAAACCCGCATTGCAAAAGGCGGAAACGGAATGGAAGATGCCATAATAAATACCCGTGATCCAGCCCATTTGGGGGATGAAGCGAATGGACAGCAAAATGGCTCCGGCGCCCTCCAAAATAGCGGTGCCGATCAGCACATGTTTGAGTATACGAACAATGCCGCCCACCTGCCATGTGCCGATGGACTCTTTCATGATGCCGCGCTCCATCAAGCCGATGCGCCGGCCCATGAACATGGAGAACATGGTTGCGACCGTCATAAAACCAAGACCGCCCACCTGGATCAGCAGGATGATTACCGTCTGTCCAAACAGGGTGAACTGGGTATATGTGTCGTATACCACCAGCCCTGTGACGCATGTGGCGGAGGAGGCGGTAAAGATGGCGTCTAACCAGGGAATGGGCACACGATCGCGCGAGGCAATGGGCAGGCGTAAAAGTGCAGCGCCCAGGAGGATCACCAGCAGAAAGCCCAGCGCCAGCACCTGGCTTTCATTGATTTTCCGCCTGTCAAGCACGTGGATGGACATGATTCAACAACTCCATAATTTCAGTGTCCCCACTGCCGGGGAGAATGTAGTCAATGCCGGCTTCCTTAAACACGGGAAGATATACCGTATCGGAAACCCTTGCGGCGGTCTTGATGCTGTCATAGCGCCGCCTGGCGGCTGAACACAAAAGCAGGTTGTCCACATCGTTTTTCGACAAAGCCAGCAAAAAACGAAAATTCCCCTCCCGGGGCAGAGTGGGCGCGTCTACTTCATCATAGCAAAAATTTGACTTTCTGAGCCATTCCCTGGCGAAAAAAATGTCTTCCTCCTGCCCGAAAAGCAGTGTTCCCGGCTCCATATCGCGGGCTGTTTCCGTTTTTTGGCTCCTATGCATGCGGTCAAGGCCGGCCTTGCCCAAAAACCCACATACAAGCGCCCCCAAAAACAGTAGAACCACTACCCAGGCCGGCATGGTTTTCACCCCCGGCAATCAGTATAACGGTACGAATATTAATGCGGGATTTAGACTGATCGTTTTCGTATAAAGAAAGTATAAAGATTCGCCATATCAATCGTTTTATGAAAATAATGAATTATTTTCACGGTTTACGTTATATGATCAATAGCGCGATTTTACCATACATACCCTCCATACAGCCACCGGATCATGATTCAAATTGCGACAAAGCAATAGTATAATCCTGTCAGTGAAAAAGTCAACAAAAATCGTATGAAATATTTTTTTCAGAATTTGAAGCCCTTCGAGAAAGGGGATACGGGGAAGGTTTCCGTACTGTTTAATCGCTGTTCCCCTTGCACTGGTTACCTGAATGTGTCATAATGGAAACAAATGTTTGCTTGTGGGGGACGCATGGAAGGGCTGAAGCGCGTATCGGTGCGGGACCTGGTGGAATTCTCCATCCATGGGGAAGACATATTACCAGCTTCCGGCAAGCTTGACATGCAGGCGGGAATGAAGGGGCACAAGGCGCGCCAGGAAAAGCTTGGCGATGGCTGGGAGGCCGAGGTGCCGGTAAGCCTGAACATCGCCGCAGAGGGGATCGACTTCTTGATCGCCGGGCGGATGGACGCGTATTTCGAAGCGGAAATCCCCATCATTGAGGAATTAAAGCTTTCATCCGGCATCCATCCGCCGGAAGATGCCTGGCCCGCCCATCGTTCCCAGGCCGTGGTGTACGGGCATCTGGTTTGTTTGGAAAAGGGGAAGAAAGCCGTTTGCCTAAGGGTAGTGTACGTTACAGAGGAAGGGAAGGTACGGGCGGCCTTTGAAGAGGAGATAACCGCCTGCGCGCTGGCGAACGAATTCGGGGCGCTTCTTTATGCGTTTGCAAAATGGGAGGCCATACAAAGGCTCCACCGGGCAAGGCGTGATGAGAGCTTGTTAGCGCTGCCCTTTCCTTTTGAAAATTACCGGCCCGGCCAGCGGGAGATGGCTGTGCAGGTGTTTACGGCTGTACGGAAAAAGCGCCGGCTGTTCGCCAGCATGCCTACCGGCACGGGCAAGTCCGCCGCGGTGCTGTTCCCGGCTTTAAAAGCCCTGGGCCAGGGGTTCACTGGGCAGATATTCTATCTTACAGCAAGAACCACGGCACGCCAGGCAGCACTTCAGGCCATTGACCTGATGCGCAAAAAGGGCATGCATGTCAGAAGCCTAACGCTTAACGCCAAGGAAAAGCAGTGCCCGCGGTTTACGCGCTGCCACCCGGATTATTGTGAAAGGGCCAAGGGGCACTTTTTGCGGCTGCCGGACGCGCTTTCGGAAATGATGGAGACAACAGACTGGAATGGCCAGGCCGTTCTTGATATGGCGGACAAGCATTTGCTGTGCCCCTTTGAGTTCGCGCTGTCGCTTACGGAGATCGCCGATGTGGTGATCTGCGACTACAATTATGCCTTTGACCCGGCCGCCAGGATCAAGCGCATTTTTGAATGGCGTACGGATCTGACGCTGCTGGCGGACGAAAGTCACAACCTGGCATCCCGTACGCGTGAGATGCTCTCCGGCCTTGCGGATGGCGCATACTTCAGGTCGTACCGAACCCTGCTTGGAAAAGCTGCCGGGCGCAGGGTGCCGCTGTATAAGGCGCTGACGGAGGTTATAAATAAGCTTCGGTCCATTCCTTTTGAGGAGGATGCAGAAGAAAAGGAGATAAACTCCCTGCCTGATGGGCTTGTTCCCGTCATGCAGGCGCTGCTTGAGAAGGTAATGGATTCCTTCGGGGATCCGCCTCCCTTTGATGCGGGGCAGGCCTTGGGGGAAGTTTACCAGATGGTGATCGGCTTTTGCGTTGCCGCAGACAGGGGTCTTTCAAATTACGCACTGCTGTGCAAAAAGCAGGGTAAAGAGCGTGCAGTAAGGCTTTTGTGCCTGTCGGTGGCGGAACACCTTCAGGAGGCCACGAAAAAGCTGTCGGGCGTAGTCTGCTTTTCCGCCACACTGTCGCCGCTTTCCGCCATGCAAAAGCTGTTGGGCGGCGGGGAGGAGGATGCATGCTTTGCGCTGCCCTCGCCTTTTCCTGTAGAGAACCTGCTTGTTTTGCGCCACCGGGTTGACACAAGGTATGCACTAAGGCGGGAGACGGCCTTTCAGGTGGCGGCGGCAATCTTGCATGCTTTTGCCGCAAAGCCCGGCAAGTATATTGCCTTTTTTCCCAGCTATGCTTATTTGAAGCTGGTGGGAATGGAGCTTATGAAATCCGATCCGTATTTACCCCTGCTCATTCAGGAAAACGGCATGGAGGAAGCGGACAGGGAAGCGTTTCTTGCTAAGTTTTCGGAGGATGGCCGTCCTTTGCTTGGCCTGGCCGTGCTGGGGGGCGTATTCGCCGAGGGCATCGACCTGCCGGGCGAGCGTTTGCTTGGCGTGATGGTGGTTGGCGTCGGCCTTCCCATGGTCTGCCCGGAGCAAGAGGCGCTGCGCCGCCACTACGAAAAAACCCTGGGCGACGGCTTTGCTTACGCCTACCGTTACCCAGGCATGCACAAGGTGCTTCAGGCCGCCGGGCGTGTGATACGCTCTGAAACCGACCGGGGCATGGTTCTGCTCATAGATCAAAGGTATTATCAAAATGATTATCTTTCCCTTTGCCCGCCGCACTGGCGGTTCGAGGCGGATACGCTGGAGAATTTTTGGCATCGGGGGCAATGATGCAAAGAAGCAGATAAAAGAGACAAAGCACACATTTGAAACCAAGCTTGCTATTAAAATGTAAAAACATTGCATTTATACTATTGTCATCCATTATGCGGCATTATGCGTACAATTTCTATAGATGTATATATTATGGTATGCCTGTATAACTTAAGGTGTTTAGCAGCAAATGTGTGTTCATCAATTACCACCTCATCAGTCGACTTCGTCGACAGCTTCCCCTCCAGGGGAAGCCTTGGCATTATTGATTCGTTACACATTTTCAGGGAAGAATCAAAGGGAGGCATGAAAATGAAATGGCTTAAAACAACGGCGGCGGTCTGCCTGTCCATATGCCTGCTGGCTGGATCCATGTCTGCGCTTGGGGAATCGGACTATGAAGTGCTGTATCAAATATTATTTCAGGCTAAAGCGTATGAAGCAGCCATCCCGTCCATCATGAAAGCGGCTGAGGAAGGCTATGCGCCGGCGCAGAACCTGCTGGGGGACTGTTATTTACACGGGATGTGCATCGAAGTTGACTATAATGCAGCGATGAAGTGGTACTCGCTGGCGGCGGCTCATGGGCTTGCCAAGGCACAGTATAATACTGGAAACTGCTACTTTTAAGGATACGGCGTGGAAATAAACTATGATGATGCGTTCAAATGGTACATGCTCGCAGCAGAACAAGGCAATAGCGACGCGCAAAACAATGTCGGCTTTTGCTATCAGGTTGGATACGGCGTTGAACAAAGTTATGTGGATGCGGTGAAATGGTACACACTCGCGGCAGGGCAGGAGAGTGCTTACGCGCAGAACAATTTGGGAAGCTGCTACCTGTACGGCCAAGGAGTGAAAGTTAATTTCGGGAGAGCATTCAAATGGTATATGCTGGCGGCAAAACAGGACTACAGAGATGCTCAATCAAACCTCGGCTACTGTTACCATTATGGCTATGGCGTAGAGCAAAGTGATATTGAATCGTTAAAATGGTATAGTACAGCGGCTGAGCAAGGCTCAAGCGATGCGCAGGACTGGCTTGGATACATCTATCAGGTTGGATCAGGCGTACAGATTGATTACGGGACAGCTATCTTGTGGTACACCCGTTCGGCCGCGCAGGGCAATACGCATGCTTACTATCACTTGGGCTTCTGTTATAAAGAAGGCCAAGGATATGATAAGGATCTGAAAAAAGCCGCCGAATGGTTCACACGTTCCGCCGATGGCGGCAATATGAGCGGGCAGTACGAATTGGGACTGTGTTATCTGAACGGCCAGGGTGTGACCCAAAAACCCGAAACTGCGGCGGCGTACTTTCAAATGGCTGCGGAGCAGGGGCTGGCTGAAGCGCAGTACGAGTTGGGCATATGCTACTATCAAGGCGTAGGAGTAGATAAAGATCTTGAAGCCGCGAAGAGCTGGTTTCAGAAAGCCGCTGCGCAGGGCAGCGAAAATGCGGCGGGGATGCTTGACGGCATGAAATGAATATTTCACAAATTGACGACGGGCATCCACAACTCCCGTTTGCCGTCCGCACCATAATACTCAAAGTACGTTGTGCGAATGTCCATACCGCTTGCCTTCCTTCTTCATGTTTGCGGGCTTTGAAGCGGACACTGGCAGATAAACCTGGACGGCCAGAATTCATACAGGCTGACACTTTCCACCGTGGCGTGAATACCGGAAAACTTATCCGCAACGATAGGCAGGGCTTTTAAAATAACCTCAGGCTCGTCCATCATCAGCGTGGTGTGGGCCGTCCATTCGTGCTCCTTGATCCTGTCCTGTTCAAAAGGCTGCTGGAGAGCAAGCAGCTCATTGTTCACATCCGGGCCGAAAAACAGGACGCTCAGGTGGAACAGGCCGATATGGTTATAAGTGAGGGGGAAGCGCTGAATGCTGCGGCAAACATTTTCCACCCGCTTTTGAATTTCCTGTTCCTGATGAAGTTCAAAGGCGCCCAGGGTGATATGATAAGGCACCTTGGGGGGCTTTTTCGCATCAATGCCCAGTTCGTGCAAAAGGCGGTCGATCCCGCGCATTTTTTCACAGGTTTCCTTGTCCAATTGGGCCATCACATATAAAAGTCTATCCTGCATGTTTTCCTGCCTGAAATAGTATTTGAAGTTTTCCTGGGAGCAAAAACGCTTCCGGTTTTCTCATAAAAGCAGAAGCTATTACAAACTTGCGACACAAGGAAGTATACCATAGCCTTACCATATACGAAAGGGGAGCGGAAAATGAAACATATTACCTTTGCCACGGGTGCTGTTGAAGTTTTGGACGCCGAAGCCATTTATATGCTTGGCAGAAGCATCAGGGACTTTGGAGGCGGGCTTAATGACGCGGTCCTTCATGCGTATATTCCGGAAATGCACTTTGACGATTGGCAGCCTTTGACCCATGATTTTTCAAACGCGGGGGTCCGTCTTCGTATGTACAAGGCGGCGAATGAGGAGATGTCCTTTATCTACTCCTTCAAGCCCAGGGCGGCAATGGCGGCGGAACAGGATTTGGGTTGCGGCACCGTGGTCTGGATGGACCGCCATTCCTTGGTTACGGGCTGCTGCGCGGATCTTGTATTGAATTCATGGGAACATTTCGCGTACCGCCCTGTAAACATACGCAACATAGGTTCCCTGTACGGCGGACCCTTGAGCGCCTTTTGGCAGGATGCGTATGACATCGCAGGCGTTGCGGAGGATAAGCTTTTCCCTGTCTGTTCTTCCGTGGACCGGCAGAAGATCAACCCGTACTTCTTTGCTTGCCTGTTCGTATTCCGCCCGGAGGATGGGCTGATGTCTGCCTGGAATGAAATGTTTACAGCGCTGCGGGATCACGAGCGCATGGAAGAGCACCTTCTTAAGGAAGAAAACCGGGTCTTTTTGCATCAGGCAGCATTGTGCCTGACGGTTTTAAAGAATGTACCCAAGGCAGCCATGCGGGAACTGCCCTATTACTATGGCTATCCGGTACATCTGCACACAGAAACCGCAGCGGCTTACAAAGCCGGCAGCATGGATCAATTGAACACTGCGTTCTTTTACCGGGAATTGAACGACTGGCGGGAAGCCGCCGGGCAGTTGGACGTATCCCCAAAGCTTGGGGAATGGTTGTCAGCACGGGTCAATGAGGCCAAGGAACTCTATAGGGGATAAATGTATTAAGGAATGGCGCGGAGTTTCGCCCGTGTCATTTGTCTGCCTGTAAAAAGGGCAAAGCAGCAGGCGCCTCAATCTTATATCTCCTTTGGAGCGCCGCCATTTTGAGAAGCTCCCTGCTCTTTCCGTTTGGAATGTTCCGCTGGCGGTTTCATTATTTCTGAAGGTGCATCAGATCCCCTGTGCTTGATCTCCGCCTTTTTTGCCTCCACGTTCCCGATGGCTTTGATATATACTTCCTTGCCTGTGACCGCCAGCAGGAAGGAATAGGCAATGCACTTGGGCACGTAAGCCCATGTGAAGCTCTCGAATCCGTGGAAAGAGGCCTGCGCCAATACCTGCGTAAATATGGCAACGATGTATACGACATATTCCGTTCTTATTTTTATAACCTTCTTGTCTATGGGCAGTTTGATGAACTGCACCACCATCACCAGAAAAGTCACCTGCCCGGCAAATGTGCCGAACTCTTCCGGTGTAAGGTAGCCCGATATGTCGGTTTTCATGACGTCCATTGATTCCGCCAGGGCAATCAGAGGAAAGCCGACGCTCATCAGAAGTATGAAAAGAAGCACGATTGTGAAAAGAATCCGTTTCATTCCACACACTCCCATTCGTTTATTCGTATGGTTCCATGATTGCATAAACGATACTGTGTACCTGTGCTCAAAGCTGCGGGTACTTATTAGAATGATATTCCGGCATCATAAAAGTAGCACCTCCGGGCAAAAAATCTGGAAACTGACGTATTCGGGCTTGCATAGCCGAAAATATTAGGGGAAACATATTTTCGGAATTTGAATTGGAGGATGTTGCCTTATGAAACTGGCTGCCCACGAGCTGAACGACCTTAGCGAACTGGCTATGAGCTGCGTCAATTCCATAACGAACATGGCGTACATGCTGAATCATGTTCAGGACCCTGAATTGAAATCCATTGTGGAAAAGCATTTTCCTCTGCATGTAAGGGACTATAACATGAAGGTGGAATTTCTCCACCAGGCCTCCGGGGCTGTCAAAACGCTGCCGTTGCTCAAAGAAGACGGTCATCTTGGCGACTTTACCCAGTCTGCGTTTGCCAACTATCCCCCTATCCAGCCCCGCACCATGGTGGATAATATGAACGACCGGGAAATGGCCACTTCGTATTTGCTAACTCTCAAGCGCGCTGGCCGGGAGTATGCCTGGTCTGCCATGGAGGCTTCCAATCCAAAGATACGCTCCTTTTTGCAGACCGCATTCATGATGAGCTGCTCCCATGCCTATGATGTATGGCAGTACATGGTTTCCAAGGGATACTATCCGCTGGAGGCCGCGGATCAAAATATGACGGTGAAGGTCGGGGCTATGTATCAGGTGGTGCCCGAGGACCAGCCTCAAATACAGCAATACCTTCAAAAGTATC
Source organism: Bacillota bacterium (assembly GCA_023415715.1). Lineage (GTDB taxonomy): Bacteria > Bacillota > Clostridia > Christensenellales > Aristaeellaceae > JAEWAH01. The sequence continues at coordinate 3,269 of JAEZJP010000082.1, read as the reverse complement.
AAAATCCCGTAGTAGGGCATAGCGGACAGCTTTCCTGAATTTGCATGCAAAACGGAGCTGCGGCTGGAATGGACGCAGCTCTGTTTTTTAGTGTTTATATTGTTTTGGCTAGGCAAGCGTATACTCCTCCTTCCATTTTTCTTCATATTATGATATAAAGACATGGAATACATATCCGCGCGATATCGGCTATTTATTTGTCGATCAGCGCTGCCTTTATTGGAGGAATATTATGAAATGCCGAAAAATACCAATGCTTATTTTATCGCTAGCCGTAATTACATTGGGCATGCTGGCTGTGCTGGCCGATACGGATCGGGACAGGCAGGCGCCTTCCATTTCCAGCACCGTCGTAAGCAATGTGCATGGCAACCCGCCGGGACTTCAGATTACCGCGAAGGATAACGTGATGCTGGGCAAAATCGTTGTATCGGAGGCCGGTATGCCGGTTTTAACCAAGAACATTGCTGGCAAGGCCGCACAGAAATACACCATCGTCTATCCCTTTTTGAAGCCGGGCAGTTACAATGCTGTGGCGTATGACGCCTCGGGAAACAAATCCCTTGCGACAGCGGTGGTGACTGTTGCTGATCAGGACGGCGACGGGCTGTCCGATGACTGGGAAACATGGCTGGGCACGGATCCCGGCAAGAAGGACAGCGACGGCGACGGCATCGACGACCAGTTTGCATATCTTATTGGCATGGCAGCAGGCGTCCGGCTGCCGGCTGCCGCGGCCATCTTGATCAATGAATCCCTTAATGAAACGGCTGAGGCGGAGATTCCTTCAAGCTTTTGGGAAAGCAGCCTTGTATCTGATATGGGGGACGTTCGGGAGGAGAGCACAGATAACGCTCCGAAGCTGAACGGCTCAGCCGTTATCGTAACGTTCAGCCCTGTAACCGGAGATGGTTGGGCATTTAACGGAAGCAGGCTGATGCATTTTGCCGTAAACGGTGATGCTTTCGCATGCGACGCTGTGTTTGCATTGCAAGGTGCCTACGGAGCGCTGCGGCTGGTGGCATTAAGCAGCGCCGACGGCGGTGTAATGCTTCTGGCCCATTGGAATGAAACAACCGGCAGGGCTGAAGGACCGCTGAAAGTATTGGACACGCGTACAAAGAAGACAGCTGTTATTTCAGGGTCGGAGAATGCCGCGGCTTTTGACCTTTCCCAGGATGGAACGCAAGCTGCTTTTAATGCGGGCGGCAGGGTGCATGTCATCGGCTTTCAAAAGGGCACGGATGAGGCTGTAGATAGCAATGCCTCCGCTTTGACATTCACACCGGATGGAAGGCTGGCCCTTGGCACAGATGGAACGAATGTGCTGTTTGCAGGCAATAGGGGAAAGGTGATTTCTCAAGCTTTTGATGGCATGACAGATGTGGTCCAGCGTACAAATACCGCAAGGAAGGTCATTGCATTTACGGCAAGCGGCATGACCCAGGCGGAAGTTGGCGGCATTCTGACCTTTTCGGAGGACGGGAAGAGGATTGTCTATAAGGGCGGTAAAAACAGCCCGCTGGATATTATATGGGCGGAGGATTTTGATGACAGTTCAAAGCCTTGATGTTTGATTCTTTCATGCTTATGATACCAAATGAGAAGCCCGGCTGAACATATGGCTGGGTTTTCATTTGTACGTTTGTGGGCAAGACGCAGTGAAAATGTTACATGTACATATTGCTTTCATCCATAAATTGGTATATAATGACGTCAAATAAGAGACTTGATTTTGTTATGTTATTATTTATTTATGTTACAAAAGACATAGGCTCCATAATGCCTGACCTGAACAGGGCTGCCTTTGGCATTTGAGGCGGTGCCCTGTATGGCGGAAGGAAATTTCAGCAATGGAAAAACAGCGAATCGAAGCGAAGGCGCAGGCTGTACTGCGGCAGTTTGGCATGTTGACCGATGACCAGGTTGACGTCCTTCTTTTGGCGCAATATGCGGGATTTGTTGTCGGCAACGCGAATCTTGACGACGACGAGGATGGGATTATCCTTGTAAACACCAAAGAGGAGTCGATACTGGGTATTAAAACCCAAAAGCTTATCGGGGTCAATGCCAAGCGTGAGCTTCCCGAAAAACGCTTCATAATCGCCCATGAATTGGGGCACTACTTTTTCCGCCTGGAGAAGAAGGCAGGTGGCGATATCATACTCGCCAGGCGTGAAAGACTTGAAGATCGTGACGGTGAAGAAAGCGAAATGGACTATTTTGCCGCATGCCTTTTAATGCCTGCCGGCGCATTCAGGAAGAAATATGAGGAACTGAAGGAAATGGGGATCATACCAAGCGAGATTCCGGAAAGGTTGAGCAAGCTGTTCAACGTACCTTTAATAAGCGCTGAAAGGCGCGTGGGAGAGGTGGTTTTGGCCACATAGCGAGGGATGTCATATGAATAGAGCGGAGGAACAGGCATACCTTGATCTGGTAAGTTCGCTGTATGAGAAGGATTTTGAGAAAACGGAAAGCTATACGGAGCTTAACCGCGACCCTTTTCAGACAGACCAGCAGAGACGGCGCGATCTGGAAATCACTTCGCTTTTGAAGGAGTATGTCAAATACTACAGGATCAAATCCCGCTGCGGCAAAAAGTACAGGGCCGTGCTGTTCTGGGGCTGTGTGTCCATTACATTCGTGCTGCTGGCGGCTTGTATTTTCGCCATTGTGTGGTGGACGGTTCAAAAGGATAAGGACGTAAACGACGTGATCGCGCTGGTTACCGCGTGCGGAACGCTGATAGGCGCCATCATAGGCATTCTGAAGATCATTACGGCGTACGTATTCCCGCGGGAAGATGAAAAATATGTGACCGGCATTGTGGAATCTATTCAGAAGAACGACCTGGAAAACAAGAAGACGAACATGGGCGCAAAAAACTTCCAATAGATGAACAACTTGCAAGCTAACTGAAGAAAGCTCCCCCTTTCCGAAGCTTGCCATCCGATAAGAGAAATTGGTCCGCCGCCTTATGGTGCGGGCATTTTTTTTGTAAAGTGGGAACACATCTTTTACTTTTTCCTTGCGGATATGATTATCATCATGGGCCGCCTGAATTCATCGGCCATAGTGGGGTAGATTTTCAGTAGATGCTCCGGCGGCTTGGGTTCCTTAACGCCTGTTAAGACAAAGCCGCAGCCTAACAGCGTTTGGATGTAGGTGGTCAGGGTACGGTGGTACTTTACGATCTCTTCATTCAAAAAACGCGTATTGCGAAGGCCTTCGTCAAAATAGCGGTCTACGGGAAAGTGAAGGCTTTT
>JAEZJP010000078.1 GCA_023415715.1 Bacillota bacterium | reverse complement strand
GCATTGCATCGCTGCCGCTTGCACTGCTCCTTTTCGCCAGCCTCCTTCATCCCTCCCTTATCCCTCCATCTGGCTCAATCGTCGCACTGCTCACTGCGTTCGCATTGCTCGTTTCGCCAGCCTCCTCTGCCTCGCTTCATCCGCCACAGGCGGCGTTCGGCTCCGGAACCTCGCTTCATCCCTCCATCTGGCTCAATCGTCGCACTGCTCACTGCGTTCGCATTGCTCGTTTCGCCAGCCTCCTCCCCCGACGGCTCAATCGGTGCGCTGCTACGCTGCCGCTTGCATCGCTTGTTTCGCCGTTTCCTACGCCTCACTTCATCCGCCACAGGCGGCGTTCGGCTCCGGAACCTCGCTTCATCCCTCCATCTGGCTCAATCGTCGCACTGCTCACTGCGTTAGCATTGCTCGTTTCGCTAGCCTCCTCCGCCTCGCTTCATCCGCCACTGGCGGCGCTTCGGCTTCGGAGCCACTGGCGGGGTCGGCGTTCCGGAGCCACAGGCGGCGCTTCGGCTGCGGAGCCTTTGGTGGGTGGTCTGGAGGGTAAAGCCCTACAGCGCCCCCGGGTCACAGCAGCCCGGCAGCGGCGCGGTCAAGAAGAAAGATCACTTCCCGGTGGGTGCGCAGGATGGAGGCCTGGACCTGGGGGTTCACGTCCTCGCGGATGGCGCGGCGTATGGCCTGTGCCTTGTCGGCGCCGGTGGCGATGAGCAGAACGCGCCTTGCGTTCATAATGCTGCCCACACCAAGGCTGATTGCCTGTCTTGGCACATCTTCGCCTGGGCCGAAAAAGCGGCGGTTGGCCTCGATGGTACTTTCGGTAAGGTTCACCACATGGCAGCCATATACAAACTGTTCATGGGGCTCGTTAAAGCCGATGTGGCCGTTGCGGCCGATGCCCAATAGCTGCAGGTCGATGCCGCCGGCGCGGGAGATGGCGGTGTCATATTCGCTGCATTCCCTTTGCAGGTTTTTGGCGCTGCCGTTGGGGATGTGGATGTTCTCTTTTTTCACGTTCACCTGGGAGAAAAGCTCGGTTTCCATAAATGCGTGATAGCTGGCGGGATGCACCGAGGATATGCCCACATATTCATCCAGGTTAAAGGTGACCACCTTTGAAAAATCCACCACGCCCTCCTTATGCCAGGCAATCAGCTGCCGGTAGGTAGGTATGGGCGAGGAGCCGGTGGCCAAGCCCAGCACGCTGTCGGATTTTTGCATGATCTGGGCGGAAATCAGTATGGAAGCGGCCTGGCCCACCTGGGCGGCGGTATCGTACAAATGGATCTGCATAGGGTGCCTCCGGAATACATGTATTATTTTGTTCTCCAATGAATCCGTTGAAAAATAATGATTTCTAACCCTCTTACAATAAAGTTGTCCTATTACATTATAATTGCATGGAAAGTGTGTGTCAATGCAGGATAACAAAAAAACACCGGTGCGGCTGCTCCGGCGGCAGATCTTATCAAAAAGACGAACGGCGCACGTAAAAAGGCATTCCATCAGGGGGAAACTGTTGACTTGATTGCTTGATTAGCTTTTAGTATGGAGAGATAGCCGCAGCCAAACACCTCATCCGGCGCTGCGGCGCCACCTATTCCATCTGGCTCAATCGTCGCGGTGCTGCGCTCCGCTTGCTCCGTTCGTTTCGCCAGCCTCCTCCACGCCGCCCTGTTCTGCCACAGGCAGAGGCGGTGTTCCGGAGCCCTCAAGGGGAAAGCTTTACATTTTGCACAGCAAGTAAGGCTGCAGGAGATAAATATGAAAATAAAAAAAGGACGCATCCGCGCCCTTTTTCGAAATATCAAGCTCCCAAGTACGCTTTCCTCACCCGGTCGTCCTCCATCAATTCCGCTGCGCTGCCCGACATGGCAATGGTGCCTGTCTCCAGCACGTAGGCGCGGCTGGAAACGCTGAGGGCCACCTTGGCGTTTTGCTCTACCAGCAAAATCGTAATACCCCTATCATGCAGCGATTGTATGATGCGGAAGATTTCCTTGACCAGGATGGGCGAAAGGCCCATGGAGGGCTCATCCATCAGCAGGATCTTCGGATTGGCCATCAGCGCGCGGCCGGTGGCCAGCATCTGCTGCTCGCCGCCTGACAGCGTGCCCGCCACCTGACGTGAACGCTCCTTCAAGCGGGGAAAGCTTGCGAACACCGTTTCAATGTTCTTGTCGGTATGTTCCTTGCTGCTTAAGGTATACGCACCCATGCGCAGGTTTTCCATCACGGTCATGCGGCTGAACACATGCCGCCCTTCGGGCACGTGGGCCATGCCCAGCGTAATGATCTTGTAGGGGTCCGTGGTGCGCAGATTGACATCGTTCAGGGTGATCTGGCCGGAAGTGGCCTTCAAAAGCCCGGAGATGGTGTGCAGTATGGTGGTTTTGCCTGCACCGTTGGCCCCGATGAGGGAAACGATTTCCCCATCGTTCACCTCCAGGGAAACACCTTTGATGGCGTGAATGGCGCCGTAGTGCACATGCAGGTCTTTGACGATCAACATTTGCAAACCCCTCCTATACGCCCAGATACGCGGCGATGACCTTCGGGTTGTGGGAGATTTCATCGGGAACACCATGGGCGATGATCTCGCCATAGTCGATCACAACGATACGCTCACAAATGTTCATCACCAGGCTCATATCATGCTCAATGAGCAGGATAGAGATGGGAAACTTTTTCCTGATAACGTTGATGCAGGCCAGCAGCTCTGCCGTCTCGGTGGGGTTCATACCGGCGGCAGGCTCATCCAACAGCAGCATCCTGGCGCCGGTAGCCAGGGCGCGGGCGATCTCCAGCTTGCGCTGCTGGCCATAGGGCAGATTTTCCGCGTTCCAGCCGGCCTTGTCCTGAAGGTTGAACACGGAAAGCAGCTCCATGGCCTCCCGGCGTATTTGATCCTCTTCCCGCCAGAAGCCCACGGTGCGCAATAGGGACCCGAATATGCCGTATTTGAGCCGGCCCGTAAAGGAGATCAGCACGTTTTCCAGCACCGTCATCTTTTTGAAGAGGCGGATGTTTTGAAATGTGCGGGCGATGCCGGCCGCCACGATCTCATGGGTCTTTTTGCCGTTCATCCGCTGACCGCTAAGGTAAAACGAACCTTCCGTCGGCTTGTAAACGCCGGTCAAAAGGTTGAATACCGTCGTCTTTCCGGCGCCGTTGGGACCGATGAGGCCCACCAACTCCCCCTGGTTGATTTCCAGGTTGAAGTTGTTTACAGCTCTTAAGCCGCCAAAAGTAATACCCAGGCTGTTCGCCTTGAGAATTGGTTCCGCCATAGGTCATTCGCCTCCTTTCGCCACAGGTTTGTTCCGCTTTGAGAAAAACGGAATCTTGCGAATCACCCTGATGAAGCTGAATTCATAGTTGCCGAACAAGCCGGTAGGCCTGAATATCATAACAATGACCAGTACCACCGAGTAAACCAGCATGCGGTAGTCGGAGAAGGCGCGCAGTACTTCCGGCAGGATAGAAAGGGCAATAGCGGCGATGACAGATCCCGTGAGGGAACCCATGCCCCCAAGCACCACCATGATGACGTATTCGGTGGACTTGAGGAAACCGAAATCCCCGGGCTGAATGGATCCTGTACCCCTGTGGGCGAATACTGCTCCGGCAACGCCAGCGAAGAAGGCGGAAACGGTAAAGGTTAGCACTTTGTAAAATGTGGTGTTTACAGCCACGCTGGATGCAGCTATATCATCCTCCCGGATGGCAATGATGGTGCGGCCATATTTAGAGCGTACAAAGGCAAACATCAATCCCACGCACAAGGCGGCGATACAGAAAATGATATACATATTATTCATCCGCAAGATGCCTATGAGTGCCTGGCCTGCCTGGCCTTGTGCAAGTCCCTTTCCGCCGGCGAATTTAAGATTCTGTATCACCACGCGTATGATCTCACCAAATCCCAAAGTGATGATAGCCAGGTAGTCACCGCGAAGCCGAAGCGCGGGGATGCCCACCAGCAGGCCGAATAAGGCTGCCATCAAGGCGCCGCAGATAAGGCCAATGATAAACTGAATTACTGGGTCGACAGGCGCCAGGGTCCCGGCTTTGATGGCGGTGCCCATGGCTTTGGTGACCAGCGAGGAAGTGTATGCGCCCACTGCCATGAACCCCGCGTGGCCCAGGGCGATCTGACCCAGGAAACCCAAGACCAGATTCAGAGAAGTCACCATGATGATGGCATACAGGCACTGTACGATGATGCCCCGGATATAGTTGTTGATCATACCGTTTTGATCCATCACCCACAGGCAAAGGCAGGCTGCCGCCAATCCGGTGAGGCTGACCAAAAGCCCAACAAAGCTGTCCTTGCGTTTTGCCATCCTGCCGCACCTACACTTTCTCGCCGACATTCTTGCCCAGTATGCCGGCCGGCTTGACCAGAAGAACTATGATCAGTATGCCGAACACGATGGCATCGGAGAAGGCGGATGTGATAATGCCGCCCGTCAAATCCTTGATGTAAGCCTTGGACAAGCTTTCCACCAAGCCTATGACGATACCGCCAAGCATGGCGCCGGGGATGATGCCTATGCCGCCTAGAACCGCGGCCACAAAGGCTTTGAGGCCGAGCATGGAGCCCATGGTATTGGTGATGGAGGGATATTGGGCGGCATACATCAGCGAAGCGGCACCGGCCAGGCCAGCACCGATGGCAAACGTAAGCGAAATGGTACGGTTGACATTGATACCCATCAGAAATGCGGCATTCTTATCTTCCGAAACGGCCCGCATGGCCTGCCCGTTTTTTGTATATTTCACAAACAGGAACAAAGCAACCATCACCGCGACGCCGATCAGGATGGTCAGAACCGTGTTGGCATCCAGTGTGAGCAACACCTTCGGCTCAGCGGCGCCTTCCGCCGTTCCCATGATACGGATCGGGGCAAGGTTGAATATCGTCTTTACCTGCTTGGGGTTCGCACCGAAAATCATCTGGGCAAGATTCTCCAAAAAGAGGCTCATGGCAATGGCTGTGATGAGGGCAGACATGTTGTTGCCCCTTTTCCTCACCGGGCTGTAAGCCAGCTTTTCTACCAGAACGCCAACGATGGCGCAGACGAGGACCGCAGCGATGACCGCCAGCCATGCTGGCATGCCGGCGGCAATCATCAGGGGCACGGTAAATACCAAGGCATACCCGCCCACCATGATAAAGTCACCGTGGGCGAAGTTGATCAGCCGGATAATTCCATAGACCATGGTATAGCCCAGCGCCACCAGCGCGTAGATGCTGCCCACGCGCAAGCCGTTGATGGTCTGTTGGATGAACAGCATCAGCCCATCCATGCATGACATCTTCCTCTCTGCGAAAAAATTGCTTCATATATCATATCACAAAAGATTCTAAAGACAAAGGAGGGGCGGACTTTTTGGTCCGCCCCTTATCCCGGGCGCGTTGGTATGCCTCATGCCCTGTCACGCCCGGAGCGGTACTACTGCCGGCGACGACAGAAGCCTTAGATATTCTTGTAGAACTTGGCGGCGCCGTCCACATACTCGATGACGGGGGCAGCCTTTGCGGGAGTGCCGGTCTCATCCAGCGTAAAGGAGCCAGTGACGCCGGAGAAGCTCATGCCGGTCATGGCCTCGATCAGCTTGGCGGTATCGTCTGTTTGGGCAGTCTCAATGGTCTGCTTGAGCATGTACACGGAGTCATAGGCCAAGGCGGCCAGAGCGTTCAGGCTCTCCGCACCGAATTTATCGGTGTAGCCCTTGACGAAGTTCTGCACCACTTCGGAAGGATCGTCGGGCGCATAGTGGTTCACAAAGTAGCACTTGTTGTACAGGCTCTTGTCTTCCACCATGGTGCCGATGGTTCCGTCCCAACCGTCAGCGCCGGCAAAGTACCCGGTGAAGCCGGCAGCGCGGGCCTGAGGCACGATGTACGGGCCAACCGTGTCGTAGTAGAAGGGGGCAAAGATCAGCTCGGCGCCGGTGGCGACGATGTTGGTGAGCTGTGTGGTGAAGTCGGTATCATGGACGCCAGCAGTGCTTTCGGTTCCTACCAGCTCCAGCCCCAGCGTTTCAGAAGCAGCCTTGAAGGACTCATAGAGGCCTGCGGAATATGGATCGCCGGAAGCGTACAGAACGGCTACCTTTTTCACGCCCAGGTCCATGGCCAGCTTGGCGGCCACTTCGCCCTGGAATGAATCCTTATAGCAGGCACGGAACACGCCTTTGAGGCCGTCCGTGACGGTGTCGGCGGTGGCGGTGGGGGTCAAAAGCAGCATGCCTTCCGCATCTGCCAGTGCACCAAGGCCAGCAGTGACACCGGAGGTTACGGAGCCGATGATGGCTTTCATGCCGTCGGAAACCAGCTTGTTGAAAGCGTTGGCGCCTTCGGTGGAGTCGCCCTTATCATCCATATGGGTGACTTCAAGAGGACGGCCCAGTACGCCGCCGGCGGCATTGATTTCTTCCACAGCCAGATCGATGCCGTTGGATACAGCTTCGCCGTAGGCGGCAAGATCACCGGTGTTAGGAGAGATGGCGCCAATCATGATGGGCTTGGGTGCTTCGGCCAGGGCCGGCAGGCAAACGGCCGTCATAGCCATTACCAGAACGGCGATCAAGGACAACATTTTCTTCATCAGGTAATTCCTCCCTCATAATGGATTTCCGGGGCGGTGACATGAGCCTTTGGTAAACCAAAAGCAACAGAATCCAAGTGCAGACTACCATCCTGCCATGCTCCATTGCTTGTGGTGACATTATAGCGCGAGCGTATGGGCGTGTCAATTAGTTTTGAATGTATATTTCTCCAATTATGCATTTCCATCAAGGCTGGATGCTTAAAAAAACGAAAAAAATGCAATCGAACCGCTGTCATCCTCTATTCTCGTTCCATTTTCTGGTACCATCATGCAATTTGCATATGTAAAACTCTCATTTACCATTATACGATCATGCCTAAGCCCGCCGGAATAATCTCAGCGCTGCGCAAACAGGTGTGCAAAAGGCCTGTTTCCACGCCGGAAGCGTTTTGTTTTTACAATTTTATCTATACAGACCGCCTCTCATGGGGTAAAATAGAATAGGTTACGTATAGGTAAGAATCATAGTATGGGCATGGGGCGGCTGCAGCCGCCCGGTTGTATGCATAAAGGAGCGGCTATGAAACGAACAAGCAAGGGTAAGGGTCTGGCCCTCATTCTGATATTGGCTCTGCTGAACATGCCTATAGCCGGTATGGCAACCGAAACGGATGTTGGCGGGCTGACGATGGAGGAGTTGAGCGGCTGGGCAGCCAAAATGCTTGATCTGGCAAGAAAATCAGCTCCGCTTTCATCGGGTCCGCAGGCGAACAAGACGGAGGATGGCTATGAAGTGGTATATGACTTTGCCACCTTGTACCTTGATACGCCGGAGCTAACGGACAACAGTGTTTTGAACGCCATTACCGTAACGGGGTATGACGTGGAATGCCCCCGCGATGTTTTAGTATCCGACACACAGCAGATGGTGCTTGAAGCCTTCGCCGATGAAAATCCCACGCTGCTGGGAAGTGAGGATTTTGCGGTTCTGTATCTTTCCGACAGCATGCCGGAGGAAGCGCTATGGGGCTGGGTACAGCGGGATGGGCAGCAAATACAGGCTGTGCAGTACGCCGTGCATGAGCGCTTATCGGAAGACAAGTATACCGATTGCGGGCTTTTATACAGCATGAACGAGGGTTATGTCACAGCCGTGCGGGCCTACGGTTTGTCGGTATCCGTTTCCCAGGCCCAGGTGGAGGATACACTTTCCGGGGTATCGTTAATCCAGCAGGATCAGGCATATTTCAACTATCCCCAAAGCAGCATAGGCACAGACCTGGACCCCTTTGAAAGGGAGGATTTGATTTTTTCCGGGCTGGACTTTCTGGGCCTTACGCCGGAAGCGGCTATCGCATCGCTGGGTACGTTTGAAACCGAGTCCTGGCTCCAGGATGACAACGGCGAATGGATGCGCATCATACAATGGCCCATGGCGGAGATCACTTTTGCCTACAGCAGTGACAAGGTGTTCAAACGCGTGGATACACTTGCTGTCAATCAGGATGGCTTTGAGGGGCCCCGGGGGGTACAGGTGGGTGATACCCTCTCCAGCGTGCTGATGCGTTTTCGGCACAGTGAAGGAGAGTTCGACGGCACAACAACCGAGGTGCTTTACGGCGACGGCCAAACGCCGCCCTTCGGCCTGGCTGAATATGACACCGCCACCGCCACGCTGCGTTACGCCTGCCAGGTTGAAGGCAGCGGGGACGTAAAATCTGTTACATTGCACATGATATTTGTGGATACCACACTATCGGAGCTGTTTCTGTATTCCTGGTAAAGCATCATGCCATGGACAAGCTCCCGCTTTAAATGGAAATCGGAGGGGAGATAGCCTATGAAAATCGACCTGACCTGCCCGGTGGAGCTGTGGCGGTATGAATTGCCTACAGAGACTGACGAAGCCTGCCGGCTGCTTATGTACAACTTGTCGGACAAGCTTGTTGCGAGCATGCAGGTGACACTGGCGGGATACGACGCAAACGGTGAAGTGTTAAGCCGCCAGGTGGAACGGGCTCAGGGTGTGAACGGTGAAAGCAAGTCTACCTTTGAGGTATTGATCCAGATGGAAGGCGGTGCGCAAGCTTCCGGCATGGAGCTGGTTATCGAAAAGGTATGGTTCGACGACGGAACCGTCTGGCGCCGCGGCAATGCCCATTTGTCGGAATATGTGCCCAATACGCTGCCCAACAACAGAAGGCTGGAGATGCTGCGCTTCGTGGCCGGATCCGACGCGGTGGGCTATCCGCAGGACCAGGGCGCGCTGTGGCTATGCGTGTGCGGCCGGGCCAATGCCGCCAGCGAAGCTTCCTGCCGCCGCTGCCAGCGCGAAAAACTGGAGGTTTTTGAAAAGTTCAATCAATCCGCCATCGAAGAGATGGTGGAATCAAGGGAAAAGGAACTGGACCAGATCGCACACAGGGCAAGGATGCAGGCCTCCCAGCAGCAATTGGAGCGGGAAGCGCGCATAAAAAGGAAAAAGCTGCGCCACCGCAGGGTGATATTAACCACGCTGGTCATGGCTTTAGTTTTAGGCGGTGCGTACGGCGTCTATTTCCACGGCATACCGTATTACCGCTATTACCGGGCCAGCCAGCAATTGGACGGCGGCCTGTACGGGGAGGCAAAGGCGGCCTTTGCCCAGATGCCGGGGTACCTTGACGCGGATGCGCTGATGATAAAGAGCGATTATCTCCAGGCGGCAAGCGATTTAAAGACCGGTACGGAAGCATCCCTTTTAAGTGCACAGGAGTTGTTCGACAAGCTGGGCGACTATGAGGATTCCGCCGAAAAGGCAAAGGAAGCCAGGTACGCCCGCGCGGATAAGATGCTGCAGGCGGGGAAGTTTGATGATGCCGCGGCACTCTTTGAAGAGGTCCCCGATTATTCCGACGCCCGGGTGCGCCGGCAGAATGCGCTTTATGAAAAGGCCACGGCACTTTTGAACCAAGGCAGCTTCGATGAGGCAAAAGCCATCTTCGAAACACTGACGGGTTACGCCGGAGCAGAAAAGATGGCCAAGGAATGCATTTATCAGCCGGGCATCATTGCGCTTAACAACAAGGAGTACGATAAAGCCATAGAGCTTCTCACCCAGATCCCGGACTACCCTGGCGTGGAGCAAAAGCTGAAGGTGGCCTATTACGCCAAGGGGGAACAATTGCAGGCCGCCTCAAATTATGTAGCTGCCGGGGAAGCCTATTTGATGGCCGGCAACTACCTCGACGCCGTAACAAAAGCTTCCCAGTGCATATACGAGCCGGCCAAGAAGGAAATGGATGCCGGCAACTTTGGCAAAGCGGCGGATATGTTTTTGAAGATCAAGGGCTACAAGGATTCTATGCAGCTGGCTTCGGAATGCATCTACCGCGTGGCACTTACGGCGCTTGTAGACAAGGAATACGCAAATGCCAGGGAACTGTTTTTGCAGATACCAAATTATCTTGACGCCAAGGATCAGGCCAACGAGGCCATCTACCTGCCGGCCCAAGACCTTGTAAAGCAGGGTAAATTCGAGGAAGCTCTTGTGGAATTTGCAAAAATACCCGACTACAAGGACGTTCCTTCAAAAGTGCAGGAGGTAAAATACAAGCAGGCCTCCGCCCACATGGCAGCCGGGGAATACGACTCAGCCATTGCTCTGTATCAGGAACTGGGCAGCTATTCCGACAGCGCCACCCGCATACAGGACGCGCTGTACAGCCTGGCCGGGCAGACGCTAAAGGCCAAAGACTACCTGGCCGCCATCGACCAGTATACCGCATTGAACGGCTACAGCGATTCGGAAGAAAAGATCAAGGAAGCAAAATATCAGCTGGCGATGGGCCACAAGGAAAAGGCCGAGTACCAGGATGCGGTGACCCTGCTTTCTTCCATTGGCAAATACAAGGACGCTCCTGACCAGATCAAAGCCTGCAACTATGCACAGGCAAAAATTTGGCTGGATGCCGGGGAACTGGACAAGGCGGCGGCAGCCTTCCAGGAACTGGGCAAGTATGAGGACGCCCAATCGCTATTCATGCAGAGTAACTATGAAGTGGCGGTAAAGGCCCGGGATGCCGGGGATCTTGCCAACGCGGGCAGGCTGTTTGCCCAGATCAGCGGATTTAAGGACGCGGCTGCGCAAAGCGAAGCCTGCTTTGACGGCTACTATGCACAGGTAAAAACGGATGCTGACGCGGCTATGAAAGGCAAGGATTACAAGACCGTGGTGGACATCCTGAGCAAGGTGGAACTTACGGACCTGCCGCAAAAGTACCGGGATCTGGGCGATATGTACAGCCTGGCCAATTATGAGTATGCCAATGATCTGTATGCAGAGGGCAAGCCTTACGAAGCGCTGCCCTATTACAAAAACATACCGGATTACAAGGATGTAACCAAAAAGCGTCTTGCCCGCAACTGCTATAT
>JAEZJP010000317.1 GCA_023415715.1 Bacillota bacterium | reverse complement strand
CCGCTTTCAATGGATGCCAACTGCAAAAGCTCTTTGTCCATGAGCTTTATGTTCAGATCGCCGGCGATTTTCAATCCGATCTGCTTGCCGCCGCTGCCGAAGCCCCGTGCGATGGTGATAACAAAATTCTTCATGTCACACTCTCCTTTGTCTTTGTCGAGGGTGGAACCGCGCTTGCTTTGTTAGGATATGCATGATACTGACGTTATTTTTCTTTGGCTGCTTTGCCTTTTCCTGCCTACAGTCAAAAATTCTAAGAAAAAGTTCTGCGCTCATAGGCGGATTTTTTAATTTTTGCAAGAATACAATAGAAAAACAGCAAAACGAGAAGCAATGTCATCCGGCCCGCATAGAATCATGATTGCCGTACTTGACATCATTGCGTGGGTAGCGTATACTTGTGCAAACAAACCGGCGCGGGCCGATTTGCAGAGTGAAGGACTTATTCCTTCATATTCTGGATACAGTATTTTGGACACGGCCGGCGCCGCGTGTTTATTTCTATGGCATTTTAATGGAGCAAAGATGCTTCTCACAGCCTTTCCTACGGCTTTGAGGAGCTTTTTTGAAATTTCCGGGCTATGGAGCCAATGCATCCAAGGCACGGAGAAAAATATAAGGAGGCGTAAACCCATGAAGAGAGTCATCCCCTTGCTCGTATCGCTCACTCTTGCGATGACAATTGTGGCAAGCTGTGTTCCAGCGATGGCCGGTGCGGCCTTGCCGGTCATCAAGATCGCCAGCGTAACTCCGCTTTCTGGCAGCCAGTCGGCTCTGGGTGAATCCATCAAAAACGGCATCGAAATGGCGCTGAGTGAGCGCGTGGACGAATTCAAAGCCCTGGGATTTGATTTGATGTTTGCGCCTCAGGATGACCAGGCTGACCCCAAGGTCGGTGTGAGCATTGCACAGCGCCTGATTGAGGACAAGGATATCCTGGCGGTTGTGGGCCACTACAACTCCGGCGTGGCCATCCCCTCCTCCGAGGTGTATCTCCAGGGCGGCCTGCCCATGGTATCACCTGCCAATACGGCTACCGCCGTTACGGACCGCGGCTTGCCCATCGTGAACCGTATCTGCGCCCGTGACGATGCCCAAGGCCCCGCCGGCGCCGATTTCATTTTCGGTCAGGGCAAGAAGACCGTATTCATTCTCCAGGACAAGACCGCTTACGGCCAGGGCGTGGCGGATGAATTCAAGAAGCGCTTTGAGGCCATCGGCGGCACGGTGCTGGGCTTTGAGGGCATCACTGCCGGCGAAGCCGATTTCAGCGCCGTGGAAGAAATGATCCGCGCCAGCGGAGCGGAAGCCGTATACTTTGGCGGCATTTATCCCGAAGGCGGCCTGCTCATCAAGCAGCTGGATGAAAAAGGTATCGATGTCCTCTTCCTTGGCCCGGACGGAATGGACTCTGCGGAACTTGTGAACATTGCGGGCGATGCAATCGTCGGCAACTATTATACCTCCGTGGCTGCGGACATCTCCACCACCGAAAAGGGCGCCGTGTTTGCCAACAACTACAAGACAAAATATGGCCGTGCGCCAGAAGCATTCTCTGCTTACGGCTATGACGCCATGAACGTGACATTGGACGCCGTGAAGGCTGCCATTGCATCAAATGGCGGCGCGCTGCCCACCCGTGAACAAGTCGCAACTGCTGCGCGCGCTACCAGCGGCTTCAAGGGCATTGCTACAAATGTTACCTTCAATGCCATCGGCGATAACACGGAAGCTACCGTATACATCCTGGGCTTCAATCAAGCCGCCTATCCGCCGGAAGTGATCAACACCATCCCCGTGGCCGATTACCTGAAAAAGTAACGTAACCGCCTGTCTCACAAACATACATTTGCACCGGTTGCAGGAGAAGGGCGAAGCTCCTCTTTACATCCTCCACAGGATGAAAAAGGGGCGAAGCCCCTCTCCTGCAGCTGGCAACAGGGAGGTCGGTGGATTTTGAACCTGCAGACATTGGTTAGGAGCATTCCGCAGCTATTATCGGATGGCCTGGCGTTGGGCTTTGTGTACGCCATCGTGGCTCTTGGTTATACCATGGTATACGGTATTCTTGAATTCATCAATTTCGCGCACAGCGAGTTGTTTATGTTCGGGGCGTTCGTGGGCACAGAAATTCTGCTGCTGCTTAAGTCTGCCGGAATCCTCGCCGGTATGTCGCCCACGCTGGCGCTTTTGATTGCCATGCTGGTGGCAATGATCATGAGCGGATCCCTGGGCGTTGCGGTGGACCGCATTGCCTACAAGCCTGTGCGCAATGCGCCCAAGCTTGTGCCTTTCATATCGGCCATCGGCGTTTCCTTCATATTGCAGGATGTGGTCCGCATGGTGGAGGATGCCAAGAACGGAAACTTTTATCTGTATGCGCCTACCCTGTTCAAAAACCGCATTCAGATCACGGAATCCATGGTGATCCCTGAAAAAACATTCTACATCGTAGGCATATGCCTTGTGATCATGATCGTGCTGCAGTTGTTTGTAAGCAGGAACAAATGGGGCAAGGCCATGCGTGCCGTGGCCCAGGACAGGGGAACGGCCCAATTGATGGGCATCAATGTGGATAAGGTGATTTCGCTGACTTTTTTGATCGGCGCCGGCATGGGCGGAGCGGCCGGTACGCTTTTTTCCATCCAGTACGGTTCGATTTCGCCCTATTCAGGCTTTATCCTGGGCATGAAGGCGTTCACCGCCGCGGTGTTCGGCGGTATAGGCAAGATTCCCGGAGCCATGCTGGGCGGCGTGCTGCTGGGCCTGATCGAAATGTTCGGTGCGGCCTTCCTGGGCGTTTTGACGGGCGGCGTGTTCGGTTCGGAGTACAAGGATGTGCTGGCCTTCGCTATTTTGATCCTGATCCTGATTTTCAAGCCAAGCGGCCTCCTGGGCAAACCTGTGGGAGAGAAGGTGTAGCATGGCCGGAATAGTAAACTCCATCAAGGCGGATGCCTCCTCTTACCGTTTGGGCAGCCTTAAACCAAAGGAAAAGATTTTTTTTGTACTGCAAGCTATCGCCATCGTGGCGGCGCCCATATGGTTGCTCATCGATACTGGCAGCAAGATCGCTTTCATCTTTTTCCTTGTTTCCCTTCTTCTTTTGAACCGTATCAAGCTGCCTATGTGGTCGCGCCTCCTGTTGGCAGCTATAGACCTGGCGGTGGTAATGCCCATCGTGGGCGCATCATCCGGTATCTTCTCCAGCGTTATTACCATGATCGGCATTTATGCCATTCTATCCATGGGCCTGAACATTGTGGTAGGCTTTACGGGTCTATTGAATCTGGGCTATGCGGCGTTTTACGCGGTGGGCGCGTATACTTACGCCATCTTTGCCTCCAGCCAGGCAAACAACTTCATTCCATCCGGCGGGTTTCCTTTGTCTGGAAACTGGTTCTGGCTTTTCCTGGTCATCGCGCTTGTCGTATCGGGTATCGTAGGCTTTTTGCTGGGCCTGCCTGTGCTGCGTCTGAAAGGCGACTATCTGGCCGTGGTAACGCTGGGCTTCGCGGAGATCATCCGCCTTTTGTTCAACAATTTGAACAAGCCCGTCAACATCACCAACGGCCCCATGGGCATTACGCCCATACAGCCGCCCATGCTTTTTGGTATTTCGTTGGATCGTCCCGTGTACTACTATGGCGTAGTACTGATATTGTTTGTGCTTACTTTCATTGTGGTACGAAACCTGCAAAACTCACGAATCGGCCGTGCCTGGGTAGCCATCAGGGAAGATGAACTGGTGGCCCGCACTATGGGTATACCGGTGGTCCGCATGAAGCTTCTGTCCTTTTCCATTGGCGCCGGTCTGGCCGGCCTGATGGGTGTGGTCTTTGCGGCAAGACAAAAATTCATCGACCCCACCAGCTTTACTTTTATGGAATCCATTGTCATCCTCTGTATGGTGATCCTGGGCGGGTCGGGAAACATGAAGGGTGTCATCATCGGCGCGATGGCTGTGGTAGTGCTGCAGCTGCAGATTTTGAAGGATGTGTCGGAATGGCTGACAAACCTTACCACCTCGGGCGTATTGAATCTGCCGGCATGGCTGAACCCCGCCAAGTATGAGCGGCTGATTTTCGGCCTGATCCTGGTTCTGATGTGCATTTTCCGGCCCAACGGCCTTTTGCCTGAAAAGCGTGTACTGCAAATCAAGTCAAGGCTGGGCCTGAACAAGAAGAACGTGGAGGATACTACACAGGCCACCTTGAAGGGGGGCCAGTAGCATGCCTTTGCTGGAAGTAAAGGGCCTAACGAAAACCTTCGGCGGCCTGACGGCTATCAACAGCGTTGATTTTTCCATGGAAAAGAACCAGATCGTCAGCGTCATCGGGCCCAATGGCGCCGGGAAGACCACCTTTTTCAACATGATCAGCGGTTATTATCCCGTGGACAGCGGTACCATCAGGTTTGATGGCCATAACCTTGTAAAGCTCACGCCTGAAAAGGTGGCAGCGTATAAGATCGCCCGTACGTTTCAAAACATCCGGCTCTTCCAGAACATGCTGGTGGCTGAGAATATCCTGGTAGGCCGCTACATGAACATGAAGGCCAATATTGCGCAAATCATTCTCCGTTTGCCCAGAATGCGCAAAGAGGAGCGGGAGGCATACGACAAGGTATTGGAATTGCTTGACTATGTAGGGCTTAAC
>JAEZJP010000297.1 GCA_023415715.1 Bacillota bacterium | reverse complement strand
CCCCAACCGTGGCTACCATCATGCATGCGGAGGCTGCGCCGACATCCATATTCCACATTTGCTGGGCATACTTTGTAAAGGCGGTAGTCACGGCGTTATAGCCCATGAACCACAAAAACACCGAGGCTAAAATGAGTATAAGGCTTTTGAAAAGTTCCGGAGGCAGCTTTTCGGTCCCGTTTGCGGTCAGCTGCGCGGCCTGTTCCGTCTTGGGATCCACACCGTAGTGGATATCCTCCATCTGCCTAACCAGCTTGCGTTCCCTAACAGTCAAAACAAGCGCAACAACCGCCACAACCATGAAAGCCGCGACAGCCATGAAAACTGCACTGTAATCTACCCGGAAGCTGCCTTCCACCGGCTTTTTCACAAGCATCTGGATGGCCAACAACGTAAATACACCGCCCAGTGCCCCCATCAGGTTGATGACTGCGTTACCCTTAGACCTTAAGGGTTTGGGCGTCACATCCGGCATAAGCGCTACGGCGGGTGAGCGATATACGCCCATGGCGATAAGCAGTACACCCAGCCCCACGTAAAACATTGCCGCATTGCCTACGTTTGCGGAACCTGGCAATTGCAGCATCATCATTGCAGCCGCCGCTGTGCCGGCCAGAATAAAGGGCATGCGCCTGCCGACCAACAAGCCGCAGCGGTCGGATAACAAGCCAAAAAGCGGCAGCAGGAAAAGCGCAAGTATGTTGTCGAGCGCCATGATGAATCCGGCAAAACCATCCTCCAGGGCAAAGTTGTTTTTAAGGATCAAGGGTATGACACTATCGTATAATTGCCAAAACGCGGAAATCGACATAAAAGCAAGGCCCACCAACAGCGTCCGTTTCGCATTCAGCTTCATATGTTCCCTCCGTGATTTACTATTACAAATTATACCTTTCCGTATATATTAATGCAATGAGGAAAGTGTGTAAAGGGGCTTTTCATTTGTAAGGAACGTGCTATACTTTTTACCAGACGTTTGAGGGAGGAATCCCATGAAGACCATTGCGCTGCTTGCCACCGGCGGCACCATTGCCAGTACCCCTACCAAGGATGGGCTTGTTCCCGCACTGACCGGGGCGGAGCTTGTGCGCCTTTCAGGAGTGGAAACGATCTGTCATGTAGTAAGCCGGGATGTATTCGCCCTGGATTCCAGCAACATACAGCCGGAAGAATGGCGGGTTCTTGCAGGCGCCGTAAAAGATGCGCTTGATGCCTGCGATGGCGCGGTGGTCACCCATGGCACCGACACCATGGCCTATTCCGCCGCGGCACTAAACTTCATGCTGTGCGGCCATGAAAAACCCATCGTATTCACCGGGGCGCAATTGCCCATCAGCCATCCGCTGTCCGACGCCATACCCAACATGCACTGCGCCTTTGCAGCAGCAACCGCCGGCGTGCCGGGCACGTATGTGGCGTTCCATCAAAAGATCATTTCCGGTGTAAGGGCGGTGAAAACCCGCACCACCAGCTTCGACGCCTTCGACAGCGTCAATGCGCCGCTTGCAGGCCTTGTGGACGGGGAAGGTGTGCATTTTGCAAACCCTCAGCAGTTTTATGAGCCCTGCCGCTTCCGGGATGAGATTGACCCCAGGGTATTTTTGTTGAAGCTCATGCCAGGCACCATGCCGGATGTGTTCGACTGGATCGTTTCCGCAGGCTACAAAGGCGTCGTGATCGAGGCCTTCGGGCTGGGCGGGCTGCACTACATCCGCCGCAACCTGGTGGATAAGCTGCACATGCTGGCGGAAAAAGGGCTTTATGCGCTGGTGGTAACCCAGTGCTTGTATGAAAAAGCCGACTTCACTGTATATGAAGTCGGCAGCCGCATCCTTTCCACCCACGTTTTTTCCGGCCGTGACATGACCACCGAGGCCGCCGTCACCAAGCTCATGTGGGCGCTGGGACAGGGCGAGCCGGAAAAGTACCTGCATCAGAATTTCTGCGGTGAGTTCAGCGGTAACTAACGATGGATATAAAAAACCGGTGTGCGGCAATGGTCCACAAACCGGTCCTTCTTTTTTCAGAATATCAACCGCTTCTCGATATACGCCTTCAAATCGGCGATTGCAACCCGGTCCTGGGTCATGGTGTCACGGTCGCGGACGGTCACGGTGTTGTTCTCCAGTGTGTCAAAGTCAACGGTGATGCACATGGGGGTGCCGGTTTCATCCTGGCGGCGGTAGCGCTTGCCAATGGAGCCGGTCTCATCGTAATCCACCATGAAATACTTGCTCAGTTCCTGGTAAATCTCCGTTGACAGGGCGCCCAGCTTGTTCTTTTGCAAAGGCAGCACAGCAGCCTTATAAGGTGCCAGGAAGGGATGCAGGTGCAAAACCACCCGCATATCGCCGCCCTCTAGCTCCTGTTCCTCATAGGCGTTGCATAAAAATGCCAGCGCTGCCCGATCGGCCCCCAGAGCGGGCTCCACTACATAGGGAATGTACCGCTCATTGGTGACGGGGTCGATATACTCCATGCCCTCACCGCTTGTGGTTTGATGGGCTTTCAGATCAAAGTCCGTACGGTCAGCGATGCCCCACAATTCGCCCCAGCCAAAGGGGAAAAGGAATTCAAAGTCGGTAGTGGCCTTGGAATAGTGGCTCAGTTCCTCCGGCTTATGGTCACGCAGGCGCAAATTCTCCTGCTTCATGCCAAGGGAGAGCAGCCAATCCCGGCAAAAACCGCGCCAATACTGAAACCATTCCAGATCCTCACCCGGCTTGCAGAAGAATTCCATCTCCATCTGTTCAAATTCCCTGGTGCGGAAGGTGAAGTTGCCCGGCGTGATCTCATTGCGGAAGGATTTGCCGATCTGCGCAACACCCATGGGCAGCTTGCGCCTTGTGGTGCGCACCACGTTCTTGAAGTTGACGAAAATGCCCTGGGCCGTTTCCGGGCGCAGATAAATTTCATTGGCGGAATCCTCCGTCACGCCCTGAAAGGTTTTGAACATCATATTGAACTTGCGGATACCCGTAAAATCATGCTTGCCGCAGGTGGGGCAGGGAATCTTGTTCTCCTCAATATAAGCTTCCAGCTTGTCGTTGTTCCAGCCGTCCGCCTGCAGTTCCTCGTCCTTTGATGCGGCAAAATCCTCAATCAGCTTGTCGGCCCTGAAGCGCGCCTTGCAGGCTTTGCAGTCCATCAAGGGATCGTTGAAGTTACCCACGTGGCCCGATGCCACCCAGACGTTGCGGTTCATTAAAATAGCGGAGTCCAGACCTACGTTGGTCTTGCTTTCCTGCACAAACTTCTGCCACCAGGCCCGCTTCACATTGTTCTTGTATTCCACGCCCAAAGGACCGTAGTCCCACGCGTTTGCCAAACCGCCATAAATTTCAGACCCTGCAAAAATAAAGCCCCTGCCTTTGCACAGGGCTACCAGCTTATCCATGGTCAGCGCAGCCATAATGATCCCCTCCGCTATTCCGGTTTTACCGTACAATCATATCCGGGAGATGCTGTTTTGTCAAGAAATCCCGCTGGGGATGGCATAAGGCAGCATGATACTGCTGCGTTATGCCCTGTCCAGAGGGAAGATGGGTCGGGGTACTTTTTTGTATGGAAGGGTGTCAAGCAGTTCGCAGGTATAACCGGGCGTCAAGGCCAGAATGCTCCTGGCTGCAAAAGCCTTGTATGTAGGGTCAAGGTAGCCGCATTTTACTGAAATGATATTGTGCTCTTCCAGCTTGATGCCAAGCTCCCGCATGTCATGCGGTTCGGCTACCGAAACGCGCGCCCGGCTCAGTACGATGGTCACGCCTTCATGTTTCACAACGGCATAATCGCAGCTTCCGGCATGCTTCACTAAAAGGATTTCCGCCTCTATATCAAGGGGGGAGGTTGGTGTTACAACGTAAGGGTTCAAACGCCCGATATGCAGCTTAATCTTGCTTCCTGCACCCGCGTTTTTGCACGCTTCCCAGGCGGCGCTGTCAGCGATCGCTACGACAATAGAGTTATCCGCTTTCCGGTCGATCAATTCCTTGGCGACAATGGCAAGATCCTGTGCGGCACCCGCGGTAGGATTATCGCCGGAATCGGAGATTACTACCGGGTGTTTTGCAGATTTAAGAGCGATCTCAACCGCTTTATCCAGGGGATGCGCTTCGGTAGTAAAGGTAAATACATTTTTTGCCTTTTCAAAATCATCCGCAAGCCTGCCAGCGCATTCGGCAAGCTTTTTGGAATCCTCATCAAAACCTACGACAAGCGCAGCCACGCCGGCATGGGGTGAATCGGCCCAGGGGTATCCCAGTACATAGGAAGCGTCAAGCACAAAAGGCAAACGCATGTATTCCTGCAGGCTATCAATCAGTGTCTTCATGGGGGGCACGTCCGATTCGGTTTGTTCGCCAGCGATCAAAACAGGGAGTTTCACCATTTGGGTTATAACCTTTTTTCCGCTTTTCATGGCGGCCAGCAGTATTTTTGCCGCCCTTGCCCCTGTTTCAAATTGATCCACATGGGGAGCTGTACGGTAAGCGGAATAACCATTGGCACATGAGACCATTGTATCGGTCATTGTCGTATGCATATCCAAAGAACATGTGACAGGTATCTCCCACCCTATTTCCCTTCGGATTTGGGTAAGCAGCGTCCCCTCGGGGTCGTCATATCCTTCCGCCGCCATGGAGCCGTGCAGGGCAAGGCATACGCCGTTAAGCGGTGCAGCTTCCTTGATACCGCCAACGATCATGGATACGATTTTTTCAAATACTTCTTTTTTTATAAGCCCGCCGGGCAGGGCAATGGCAGCAAAAGTTGGTACGACCTGAATTCCGCCATCTTTCAACGTTTCAATAATTCCCATCACCGAATGGCGTTTCCATCTGTCAACACCATAGACTTCCTCTCCCTTTGCGGTCCTGAAGTCTTCATATTCTGTTCTGAGATGGGAAAAGGTATTGGTCTCCTGCATCATGGAAGCTACAGCAACTTTCAAAACATATCCCTCATTTCATATTTATTCTTAAACATTCCTCTTAGGCTATCGATGGCTGTCACTAAAGAACCAGCCATGATCAAGCCACAGGCCAGCAGCAGGCCAAGGCTGAATTTCGCCCGGCTGAACAACACCAGCAGGATACTGGATAAAAGCGGCGCTACATACGAAAGCGTGCCCAGCAGCTTGATATTTCCCTTTTTCATGCCATGGTCCCAGGCGATAAAGGCCAGCCCCACAGGGCCAAGGCCAAGCAGCAGCACGGGTATCCATTGAACGCCTGTTACCGTCACGGTCTTTTCGAACAGCAGGTGGCAGACAAACGACAGAAGCGAAGTAATCCCGCAAAACGCCCCGATGAGCATGGTCGGCGCTCCGCTCAGCTTTTTGGAAACCACAGAATACACCGACCAGATAACGGCGCACAAAAGGGCAAGTACATAGCCAACCATATATTCCTGCTTTACCGCAAAGCCGCCCCTCATAAGCAGAACGGCAACGCCCGCAAAGCCCAACACAACACCGCCCACATGGAACCAGCGCAGCCTTTCCCCCGGCAGAAAGGAAGAAAACAGCACGATCAATATGGGCCACAGATAGGCTATCAGGCTGGCCTCAATGGAAGGCGCGTTCTTCATGGCCATAAAGTAGATGGCATGGTACCCGAACAAGCCGAAGATGCCGTTTATCCAAACCGCCGGCGGCTGCTTAAAGATGGAAAAATCACTTCCGTTTTTCAAAAATGATGCCGCACCCACAAGGAACGCTATGAAAAACGTCATGGCTGTCAGCTGAAACGGAGGGATATCCCCGCTTAAGGAAGTCAGCAGTGCCAGCATGCCCCAGAGCAGTATGGCGGCAAAACCCAACAGCGTGGCCCGTTTCCCCTTTTGTTTATCCCCCATACGCTTGCCCTCTTTCCTGCATGCGTTTATGCTGTATCCTTCATTTTTCCATTTTAGAATTTTCTCTGTCTTTGTCAAGGGCAAACGGGATTCTGTTTGACTTTATAAAGCCTGCATGCTATGATAGGAAAAATTTATAGAGCAGAATCATTTGTAGATTTGCAGGAAGGAAGATTATATGATTCCGCTGTTCCTTTCCGCCCTTACGGTAGGGTTTTCCGGTGCTATGATGCCGGGCTCGCTGCTTACCTACACCATCCGGCAATCCCTGGCATCGGGGCCCAAATCGGGGTTCATCATCATTCTGGGGCACGCCCTATTGGAACTGGCGCTCATCATATGCATTTTTCTGGGCCTGGATATACTGCTCAAATCCGATATCGCGCAGATCGTGATCGGCATCCTGGGCGGGC
Organism: Bacillota bacterium; assembly: GCA_023415715.1. Lineage (GTDB taxonomy): Bacteria > Bacillota > Clostridia > Christensenellales > Aristaeellaceae > JAEWAH01. The sequence continues at coordinate 9,018 of JAEZJP010000297.1, read as the reverse complement.
TTCTCTTATGCTATATGGGCGTTGACATGATCCTTAAGGCGGCAAGAAAAAAGATCGCCGTCCAAATGGATACAGGCAAGGACAGCGCAAAAAGCATGCTCCTTTCCGGAGTGGTAATCAGCGCAGCCAATCCGTACTTCCTTCTGTGGTGGGCGGTGATCGGCCTGGGCTTTCTGCTGGAAGCTTACAGGAATTTCGCCTATCTTGGCGTCGCCGTATACTTCATCGGCCACATTTTCGCCGATTTCCTATGGTATGGCTTCATTTCCGTGGTGGTTGGCAATACCCGCAAATTCATCAAGGAAAAGCCTTACCGCATCGCGATCATACTTCTGGGCGGATTGCTGATCTTCTTTGGGGCAAGGTTTTTCGTTAACGCCATCGGTGCACTAGTATAAATGCTTATCATTCTTCAATAGAAAAGGCGGAGCCAACAGCGCTCCGCCTTTTACGTATATATACGTTCACCACCTCGGCTCCTGCCACAATACAATTTCGCCCGCTGCCAGCGTCTTTTTCATATCAATAAGGCGCTGGTTGCGGCTGCCGCGGAACTTTAATTCCAGTGATCTTTGTTCCAGCAGGAACCGCCCGTCCACCAGCACATCCGTTTCCTCAAGCAATTCTTTCCAGCCGGGATGATGATCCTGCCCGGCAGTCAGTTGCTCATATGTATAGCCCGTATACGTCCACACGTTCAAATCTTTTTCATGGGCTGCATTCGCAATCCTATAACAGTCCTCCGCCTGAAAAAAAGGCTCGCCACCTGTAAGTGTTACCCCGTCCAGCAGCGGATTCTTCGAAAGCCTGGCAATAATATCCTCCACCGCCATCTCACTGCCGCCCATAGGATCATGGCTTGCCGGGTTGTGGCAGCCAGGGCATTTGTGAGGGCAGCCCTGGGCAAACACGGAGAACCGGATGCCCGGCCCGTCCACAATGGAATCGTTCACAAGCCCTGCAATGTGCATAGAATCATCCTTATATATTATGCTTTATCCTGTCGTGCTCCTCTTTGCGTTTGGCATTGTTGAAGCGGTCGAGTGTGCCCACCAGATAGCCGGTAATGCGGCGGATACGTTCAAAGGCGCGTCCATTTTCCTCCCGGCCGCACTGGGGGCAGCTGTCGCCGATGATACCGTTATAGCCGCATACGGGGTCCCGGTCCACCGGATGGTTGATGGAACCGTAGCCCACGCCCTTGTCATGCATGAACCGGACCACCTTTTCAAAGGCCTCCAAGTTCGCAAGGGGGTCTCCGTCCATTTCCACATAGCTGATGTGACCCGCGTTGGTCAGCGCATGATAAGGCGCTTCGATGCTGATCTTGTCAAAAGCACTGATGGGGTAATACACCGGCACATGGAAGCTGTTGGTATAATAATCCCTGTCGGTCACGCCGGGGATCACGCCAAAGCGCTCCTTGTCCATGCGTACAAACCGGCCGGACAGCCCCTCGGCCGGGGTGGCCAAAAGTGTATAGTTCAGCTTGCGCTCCTGGCTCAACTTGTCCATATAATTGCGCATAGCCCCGATGATCTCCAGACCCAGGTTCTGACTTTCCTCACTCTCGCCATGGTGCGCGCCGCGCAATGCCTTCAGCGTTTCGGCAAGACCTATAAAGCCCATGGACAGCGTGCCATGCTTTAAGACTTCGCGAATCTCGTCATTCCAGTCCAGATTTTCGGAATCCAGCCATACGCCTTCCCCCATCAAGAAGGGGAAATTGCGCACCTTTTTGCGGGCGATGATCTCAAACCGCTCGTCCAGCTGATCTACCACCAGGGCCACCTTCCGCTCCAATTCCTCAAAGAACCACTGTATATCACCGTTTGCCTTGATGGCAATGCGGGGCAGGTTAATGGACGTGAAAGACAGGTTGCCGCGCCGGGGGCATATTTCCCGCTCCGGATCGTACACGTTGCCGACCACACGGGTACGGCAGCCCATATAGGCGATTTCCGTTTCAGGATGGCCTTCCTTGTAATACTTGATATTGAAAGGCGCATCCAGGAAAGAAAAGTTGGGGAAGAGCCTCTTTGCGCTGGTTCTTATGGCCAGGCGGTACAGGTCATAGTTGGGATCGCCCGGATTGTAGGATACGCCCTCCTTGACCCTGAATATCTGGATGGGGAAAATCGGTGTTTCCCCATGGCCCAGTCCCGCTTCCGTGGCCAAGAGCAGGTTGCGTACCACGATGCGTCCCTCAGGGGAGGTATCCATACCGTAGTTGATGGAGGAGAAGGGAACCTGCGCACCGGCCCGGCTGTTCATGGTGTTCAGGTTGTGGATCAGCGCCTCCATGGCCTGGAAGGTGGCCTTGTCCGTTTCCTTTTCCGCCTTGTGCTGTGCAAAGTCAAGAATTTGCTCCTGCACCTTTTCATCGGCTACGGCGGCCAGCTTTTCTTTCATGGCGGCACGGAATGAGGTATCCTCCTCCAAACGCGGTGTGAGGCCCTGTTCCTTCAGCTCTTCGATCCATTCCCTGGCCTTCTGATCGGGGTTTTCCAAGGTGCACAGCAATTCCAGAGACCGGGAAAGATTGTCCCGGTAGCGCTTGACAAACGTCTTCTTCACACCGGGGGCCATGCCGTAATCGAAGTTTACCACGCTTTGGCCGCCGTGCTGGTCGTTTTGGTTGGCCTGTATGGCAATGCAGGCCAGCGCCGAATAGCTGTAGATATCGTTGGGCTCCCGCAATACGCCGTGGCCCGTGCTGAAACCGTTTTGGAACAGCGTCAAAAGGTCAATCTGGCAGCAGGTGGTGGTCAGGGTATAAAAATCCATGTCGTGGATATGGATATCGCCTTCCCTATGCGCCTGGGCGTGCTTGGGGTTGAGCACATACATGTCATAAAACTGCTTGGCGCCTTCGGAGCCAAACTTGAGCATGGAACCCATGGCGGTATCGCCGTTGATATTGGCGTTCTCCCGCTTTATATCCGAATCAACTGCATCCTTATAGGCGATATCCTCGAAAATCTTCATCAGGCGGGTATTCATTTCCCGCACGCGGCTGCGCTCGGCCCGGTAGAGGATATAGGCCTTGGCGGAGCGGACGAAGCCTTTCTCAATCAGCACATGCTCGACGACGTCCTGCACTTCTTCAACCGTAGGTATGCCGGAAATGGTCTCGCTGCCCTCGATTTCCTCCACCACTTGCTGCGAAAGTGCCTTTGCCGTATCTATTCCCTTGGCGCTGCCGCTGGCGGCAAATGCCTTTAGAATCGCCTGTTCAATTTTTTCGATATCAAAGGGCATCGTCCGTCCGTCCCGCTTTTTGATGGAAGTAATCATGCGTCACTGCCTCCTGCTTTCAATTCTTTCGTGCGGCCTGCCTTTTTCGGAACAAAAAGCCAATCCCTGCGTAAAGCCGCCGGGAATGACCTTCTATGCTTCGCTAACGGCTGGAGCCCCAGCCTTAGAATCTTTATTATACGACAATTTTTTTGAGCGCCTGCAGCGCCCATGTCGAAAAGCATTGTTATTATAGTGCGTCCACAACCTCCTGTCAATACCATATATGGTCATTATTTGTGCATGGTTATCAACATATAGTGCGCTATGCTGGCGTCGCCTTGTTTTTTGGCAATTGCGCCAGCAAAAATATTTTTCCCGGCCATGCGTTGACAGATAACGTGGAAGAGATTATGATATGGAAGCGGAAGTGCCGGGAATACATCCGTGCCGCCGTAAGAAAGGAGAGGACCGCCGTGGAAGGCGACCCGTACAGTCCTATAACGGTACGTTTAAGCACGCAAGCGCGGTCTGCTCCCGTGGCTTTATAAGCCATTTGTCAGCCTCCCGCCTGCCTTTGCGTGTGCGTACCACACAGAAAGGCAGGTTTTTTTGATGAGGAGGATTTTTAAGACCGTAGACGATCATCTGGTGGAGTGCACCACCCTGGAGAAGGGCTGCTGGGTGCACCTGCAAAACCCCACCAAAGAGGAAATCGATGGCCTGAACACAAGGTTCGCATTGGATCCCACGTATCTAATGGCCGCCCTGGACGAGGAGGAAAGCGCCCGCATTGAGCATGATGAGGGGCAGACGCTGATCATCGTCGATATCCCCTATGTGGATGTGGAAGGCAGTGGCTATATCTACAGCACCATCCCCATGGGCATTATTCTGGTGGATGAGGTTATTATCACCGTGGTCACCCGGGAAACCCCTATCATCGCCGACTTTTCGGAGGAGAGGGTCCGGGGGTTCTGGACCCACAAGCGCACAAGGTTCATCCTGCAGCTGTTGCACCGCAACGCTTCCCGGTTCCTGGCGTATCTGAAGCAGATCGACAAGGCCAGCGTCCATGTACAGGAGAAGCTGGAAAAGTCCCTTAAAAACCGCGAGCTTCTGCAGATGATGAAGTTGGAAAAATCCCTTGTGTTCTTCAGCACCTCCCTGAAGGGCAATGAGACCGTCATGGAAAAGATGCTGCGCCTGGATGCATTGAAAAAGTTCCCCGATGATACGGATCTTTTGGAAGACGTTATCATCGAAAACAAGCAGGCCATGGAGATGTGTACCATTTACCGGGATATCATGTCCGGCACCATGGATGCCTTTGCCTCTATCATCAGCAACAACCTGAACATCGTCATGAAGGTTTTGACCAGCCTCACCATGGTCGTTGCCGTCCCTTCGCTGGTAGCCGCCTTATGGGGTATGAATGTGACCGTTCCCTTTGAAGATTCGCCCTTTGGATTCTGGATAGTGGTCGGTATTTCCGTTTTCAGTGCCATGATGGCCGGTTTTTTCCTGTGGCGCAAAAAAATGTTCTGACCAGGGGCTCTATCCGCAAGCTCAGTCGTCGCGTTGCTTCGCTGCCGCTCGCCCCATCTGGCTCAATCGGCGCGCTACTGCGCTGCCGCTTGTATCGCTTGTTTCGCCAGCCTCCACCACTTCGCTTCATCCGCCACCGGCGGCGCTCAGTTCCGGAGCCCGTTTCGCTTGATTCCTTCGCCTCGCTTTATCCGCCACAGGCGGCACTTCGGCTCACTCACCCCTGGACCCCGCTAAAGGGATACAACTCCTATAGAATCCCCATTTTTTGTAGGGTGATATAAAATCCTGCCCTTTCCAAACTTATTGCAGATGGAAGGGGCAGGATTTTTATAATGGGATTCCAAAGGGGTTATATCCCTTTGGCGGGGGACCCGGGGGCAGAGCCCCCGGGTCATTCCTCCAAGGCATACCCCGGTTTTGTGCTTTGGCCCTGCTGACGGCGGAAATTTTCCCTGTTCTTTTCCTTATAAATGGTATAGAGTTCTTCCGGCGTCATGCCCGCCTGCAGGCACATGCTCACAAAGAAATGGAGGATATCCACCAGTTCTTCCTTTACAGCCTGCTCATTGACGGGCTTTTTGTTTTTCCACCACTTGAAGTTCACTTCGTCTATCAGTTCCGAAAGCTCCGAAATCATGGCCAGCGTCTGTTTTTGGATCCACTCTTCAGGAGTAATGTTTTCAAGATGGCGCGAAGTTACCAGGGACTCGTGAAATTCCCGCTGCAGAGCGAAAATTTCTTCCAACCTGTCGGCCACTTTCGCAGCCCTCCCTTACTTTTGTATGAATTGCAGATATTTTTCAGCGTGCTTGCCCACCACGGCCACGCTGGGACGGTAGGACAAAATCTCGTTTGCCACACGGAGCACGTCTTCCTTTGTAACGCGCTCAATTTTCGAAATGGTCTCCTCCGGCGTAGGCGGATGCCGGAGCAGCAGTTCGCCACGGCCAATGGCCTGCATGCGGCTGGAGGCGCTCTCCAGGCCCAGGATATACGAGCCTTTCAATTGCGCCTTGGACTGGGTGAATTCCTTATCCGTCACGCCGTCAAGCAGCAGCTTTTTCGCCTCGATCTCCATCTGGTTCAGCACTGTTTCCGCGTTTTCCGGGGAGGTCCCTGCATACAGGTTCAGCACCCCGCAGTTTGGATAGGTGGCGGGATAGCTGTATATGGTATAAGCCATACCCAGTTCTTCGCGCACCCTTTGGAACAGCCTGGAGGACATGCCGCCGCCCAGAATATTATTGAACACTGCCACCGGATAAATATCGTCATGCCCCATGGGCTTGCCGGGATAGCCCATACAGATGTGTACCTGCTCCGTATCCTTGTCCCGAAACAGTATACGCTGGGTTCTTGCCATCATATCCGCTGCCGTATCCGGTATGCCGGTGCCCTGCCATGAGCCGAAAGCCTTATTGAGAAGGTCTTCCAGCGCTGCGCGGTCATAATTGCCCGCGATGGCGACTACCACGTTTTCAGGCCGGTAATGGGTCTTGCGGAAGGTAAGAAGATCGTCCCGGCTGTATTTGCGAATGCTTTCCGCCGGGCCCAGGATGGGCATGCCCAGCGCCTGCCCTTCGAACTGGGCCTCGCTCAAAAGCTCGTGCACCAAGTCTTCCGGGGTGTCTTCCACCATGGAGATCTCCTCCAGGATCACGCCCCGTTCCTTGTTCAGCTCCCGCTCATCCATTATGGCGTTCAGCGTAAGATCGCTTAAAATATCCACCGCCAGGGGCAGGTCTTCGTCGATGACCTTGGCGTAAAAGCAAGTGCATTCCTTGGCGGTAAAGGCGTTCAATTGCCCGCCCACCGCGTCCATTTCCTCGGCGATATCCCGGGCCGTGCGCTTTTGCGTTCCCTTGAACACCATGTGCTCAATGAAGTGGGATATACCGTTTTCATTAGGCGTCTCCATCATGGAGCCTACCTTGATCCACACGCCGATGGAGGCGGAGCGAACATGGGGCAGGTATTCCCCCACCACCCTCAGGCCGTTTGACATGGTCCACTGATCGTACATATTCGATTCCTTTCAGGAAAGTTTCTTCTATTTTCTACCGAAGAAGCGCAAAGCATGCAGGGAACGAAAAGGCAGGAAACGCCTGCCCCGCCCCTGGGGGCCGGAGGCAGTGGCGTTCCCTGCCATTTTATGATTTTCAAAAGGGATTACCTATCGGCAGGCCGTCCATCCCTACGCGGAGGGCGGGGCCTGTCGCCGACAGGGCGGTGCTCGGCAGGATTGTTTTCATAGACGATGTCGTTACGGATCAGGCTGATGCGACCCTGGGCATTGACCTCGTTGACCTTGACCTCAAGCTCGTCGCCGATCTTCAATACATCTTCCACCTTTTCTACGCGGTGGTTGGCCAGCTTGGAGATGTGGATCATGCCATCCTTACCGGGGGCCAGTTCCACGAACGCACCAAAGGCCTGGATGCCTACCACCTTACCGGTGAACACATCGCCCACTTCGATATCCTTGGCAATGCCCTCGATGATCTTGCGGGCCTTGTTGGCGGCAGCCTCGTCCGGTGTGGAAATGAACACGCGGCCGTCATCCTCGATGTCGATCTTGACGCCGGTCTCGGCAATGATCTTGTTGATCATCTTACCGCCCGGGCCTATGACCTCGCGGATCTTTTCCGGATTGATGGTGAAGCGGATGATCTTGGGCGCATAGGGGCTCAAGTCCGCCCTGGGCTGGCCAATGCATTCCAGCATGAGCTTCAGAATGTACAGCCGGCCCTGCAGCGCCTGGGCAAGAGCCTGCTTCAAAATAGCCCTGTCGATGCCCTTGATCTTAATATCCATCTGTATGGCGGTGATGCCGTTCATGGTACCCGCCACTTTAAAGTCCATATCGCCCAGGAAGTCTTCCAAGCCCTGGATGTCTGTCAAGACCGCCACTTTGCCCGTTTCGGCATCCTTGATCAGGCCCATGGCCACGCCGGCTACCGGTGCATGAATGGGCACCGCAGCGTCCATCAAGGAAAGGGTGGAACCGCAAACGGAAGCCATGGAGGAGGAACCGTTGCTGCCCAGAACCTCGCTGACCAAGCGCAGCGCGTAAGGGAATTCCTGCTCGGTGGGGATCACAGGTTCCAATGCCCGCTCCGCCAGCGCGCCATGGCCGATTTCCCTGCGGCCGGGAGACTTCAATCGTCCCGCTTCACCGGTGGCGTAGGGGGGCATGTTGTAGTGGTGCATGTAACGCTTGTAATCTTCATTGGAAAGCCCGTCCAGCATTTGCGCTTCGCTGGTGGAGCCCAAGGTGGTCACGGTGAGCACCTGGGTTTGGCCCCTGGTGAAAATGGCGCTGCCGTGGGTGCGGGGCAAAATGCCTACTTCGCACCAGATGGGGCGGATCTCGGTCACGGTGCGGCCGTCGGGACGGATACCCGCGTCGAGAATCTTTTTGCGCATGATCTCCTTGTTCAGGTAATAGATGGCGTCATCCACTTCGGTTCCCCGGCCGGGGAAGATGTCCGCGAAATGGGCCATGATGTCTTCCTTGGCGGTCTTTTCCCGCTCCTGCCGCTCTTCCCTAACGAAGGTATCAAAGGTGTAAACGCACTTATCATACGCATATTCACGCACGGCGTCCTTGATTTCCTGCGCCGTAACAAACAGCTTGACTTCCGCTTTGGGCTTGCCGATTTCGGCAATGATCGTCTCTTTGAAGGCGATCAGCTTTTTGATCTCCTCGTGAGCGTACATGATGCCTTCCAGCATCACTTCTTCTGAGACTTCCTTGGCACCGGCTTCCACCATCAGTATGGCTTCCTTGGTGCCGGACACCGTAAGGTGCAGATCGCTTTGGGCACGTTGCGCCTCATCGGGACAAAGCACAAGCTCCCCATTCACACGGCCAACCACAACGGAACCCGTGGGGCCGCCAAAGGGAATTTCACTAATGCAAAGAGCAATGGAGGAACCGATCATGGCCGGAATCTCCGGCGGCAAATTGGTGTCCACGGACAACACCGTGGCTACCACCTGCACATCATTGCGCATTCCTTTGGGGAACAGGGGGCGCAGAGGCCTGTCGATCAGGCGGCAGGTAAGCGTCGCCTTTTCAGTAGGCCGGCCTTCCCTTTTGATGAAGCCGCCGGGAATCTTGCCAACAGCATAATGCTTTTCTTCAAAATCAACGCTCAGAGGAAAGAAGTCCACGCCTTCCCGCACCGTTTCGGACATGGTGGCGTTTACGATCACCACGGTGTCGCC
>JAEZJP010000275.1 GCA_023415715.1 Bacillota bacterium | reverse complement strand
CCGCCATGGTGCGTGACATTGAAAGCCGCGCCAAGGAAGAAGGCGAAAAAAAGGCCCGTAACATCATCGCCCTGGCGATTCAAAAGTGTGCCGCAGACCACGTGGCCGAAAGCACAGTATCCGTTATCACCCTGCCCAATGACGACATGAAGGGCCGCATCATCGGCCGCGAGGGCCGCAATATCCGCGCTTTGGAAACAGCCACCGGTGTGGACCTGATCATTGATGATACGCCGGAAGCTGTGATCGTATCCGCCTTTGATCCCGTGCGCCGTGAGGTTGCCAGGATCGCCGTGGAAAAACTGATCATGGACGGCCGCATCCACCCTGCCCGCATTGAGGAAATGGTGGATAAAGCTCGCAAGGAAGTAGACAATCAGATTCGGGAAGCCGGGGAGCAGGCCGTATTTGAAACCAACCAGCACAACATGCACCACGAGCTCATCAAATTGCTTGGCCGTTTGAAGTACCGCACCAGCTATGGACAGAACGTATTGAAGCACTCCATCGAGGTATCCCACCTGGCGGGCCTCATGGCCGCAGAACTGGGCGCTGATGTAACACTGGCAAAGCGCGCAGGCCTGCTACACGACATAGGCAAAGCCGTAGACCACGAACAGGAAGGCACCCACGTATCCCTGGGCGGCGAACTGGCCCGCAAATACCGGGAAAGCGCCGATGTCATTCACGCAATTCTGGCCCACCATAACGATGTGGAGCCTCAAACCATAGAAGCCGTGCTGGTACAAGCTGCGGACGCCATTTCTGCCGCACGGCCCGGCGCACGCCGTGAATCGCTTGAAAATTATATCAAGCGCCTGGAGAAGCTGGAGGAGATCGCCAACTCCTTTACCGGCGTGGAAAAATGCTTTGCGATCCAGTCCGGCCGCGAGGTACGCATTATGGTCAAGCCTGATGATGTCACCGACGAAGGCACAAAGGTATTGGCCAAGGAAATTGCAAAGCGTATCGAAAAAGAACTGGAATACCCTGGCCAGATCCGCGTGAACGTGATCAGGGAAACCAGAAGCACGGAATTCGCAAAGTAGTACATAACATCAAAACAAGCCGGAAAGCAGCAGCTTTCCGGCTTTTGCGTATGCATCCGAAATCATCAGGCATTGCGCAAAACGGTGATAAACCCATCCATTATTTCATGGCTGAAGCGAAAGCCTTTGTCAAGATAGAACTTCATCGCTTGCTTATTGCCGTTGGATACAAAAATGAACAGATCACTTGCATTTTGAGCTTTCAGCCAATCCATCGACCTTTCAAACAAGGCACTGCCGATGCCCATGCCGCGGTACTCAACCTTTATATAAAACTGGGAAAGGCAGCCCACATTTTCACCCATAACGGAATTGAAGTCGAAGAAGGCTTCGCACTTGAGCGTGGCAAAATCGTTGGTGTAAATCCGCTTGGAAGCGATATTGCTATAGGCATAGCCCACAACCTGATCCCCATCCATGGCGGCAATAATGAAATTGGATATTGCGCTTTTCAGGGAAGGAAGCAGCCTCGTCTCAAAACACATGGCATCAAAAAATTCCGGATGAATGGATGCCTTTGATTTTTGATAGGCCATCAGTTCGTTGCAAAGGTCTTTGACATAAAATGCGTCCTGCTCCTTTACCACCTCAAAGCGGATGCCCATGACATTTCCTCCGGTCTTCTTTTGCTTGATCGATGGCCTATACGCGCATCAAAAGACATACGGCTTGTGCGCTGATGCCCTTTTCTTCGCCTTCAAAGCCCAGGTGCTCGGTGGTGGTAGCCTTGATACTGACGCAATCAAGCGGCGTTTCCAGTGCCTTTGCGACGTTTTCTCGCATGGCCGCGATATAGGGTGCAAGCTTGGGCCTCTGGGCCACGATGGTCACGTCAACATTGCCTGCCACGAAGCCCTGATCCCGTACAAGGCCGGCTACGTGCTTTAAAAGCAGGAGGGATGAGATGCCTTTGTAGCTTACGTCGCTGTCGGGGAAATGCTTCCCGATGTCTCCCAAAGCCAAAGCGCCTAGCAGTGCATCCATCAGTGCATGCAGTGCCACATCGGCGTCGCTGTGGCCCAATAAGCCCGTTTCATGGGGTATTTCCACACCGCATAGAATCAGCCGTCGGCCAGCAACCAGCTGATGCACATCATAACCCTGGCCAATGCGCATGGAAGGATGATGCTTCCCCTCCCTGTTATGAAGTACCGCTTCCGCCATAAGCATATCCTCCGGTGTGGTAATCTTCAAATTATCATAACTGCCTTCGGATAGCTGTACAGTCTCATTCAGCGCTTCCACCAGGGCAGCATCGTCGGTAGCCAGGATCCCCGTCTCTTCCGCCATCCTGTGCGCTTTACGCAAAAGGCTTTTCAAAAATCCCTGGGGCGTCTGCACTGCCCTAAGCTTTGCGCGGTCCGGAGTGGATACTACTCTGTCTTCCTGATCCACCTGCTTGATGGTATCCTTCACAGTTACGGCGGCTATGCCTGTGCCATATTCGCTTACTGCTGCAATTGCCCGCTCAATGATTTCTTTGGTGACAAGAGGCCTGGCCGCATCGTGGACCAGTACGGCGGATTCTTGCTGTGAGAGCATCATAAGACCATTTCTTACGGAATCCTGCCTCTCCAACCCTCCGTAAGCAATTGCTGATACATTCTCCATAAGCCCGTGGGCGGCGAGCAGCTCCCTTGCTTTTTGCTCCTCCTCAGGCTTTACTACAAGCACCAGGGTGTCGCAAAGCCCCTGAAAAGCACGTACGCTGCGGCAAAGAACGGGTACACCGCATAAGGGCAGGAGCACTTTGTTTTCCCCCGCCTGCATCCTTCTGCCGCTCCCTGCCGCCAGCAATATCACTTCGGTCCGCATGGCATGCCCTTCCATCAGTTCCGCTCCCGGGCTACCGTTTCATCTTCCTGGAGCACCTTGTACATCTCCGCCGCGCCTTCCTTGCGCACATGCTCCAGTATGGACACGATCTCATACCGGCCCAACCGGTCGCCAAAGCGGATCTCCAGCAGATCCCCCGCCTTCACCTCGGCGCCCGGCTTGGCTGTTCTGCCGTTCAGGGATACACGTCCCCCGGAGCACGCCTCATTGGCCACCGTCCGCCTTTTAATAATGCGGGATACTTTCAGATATTTATCCAGACGCATGAAATACCTCGACCTTCAAAGCAATCGATTTTTAATTGCAAAAGATTTTCTCGACCAAAAACGCCCATGCGAAACTGCACGGGCGTTCCTGATTTGATCTGAAACTAATACCAATCCGCTATGGTTAGCGAAATCTGGCATTACTCATTGACGGTGTCCTTCAGCGCCTTGCCGGGCTTAAACACGGGGGCTTTGGAAGCGTCAATTTTGATCTCCTCGCCGGTGCGGGGATTACGGGCGGTGCGGGCGGGCCGTTCCTTCACTTCGAAAGAGCCAAAGCCCACGATCTGTACCTTTTCGCCGGCCTTGAGGGAGTCGCTGATGACTTCCACCACAGCATTGATGACCTTTTCAGCATCTTTCTTGGTCAGACCGGTTTTGGCGACGATGGCGCTGGACAGTTCTGCTTTGTTCATGAAAGTACCTCCTCGTTTTTACCAAAATGTATGATGGATTTCGTTTATTGGGATACACCTGAACCTATATTCGCCCCCATCCGTCAATTTCCTTTCGGAAAACGGAAGGGAAACGGATATCCCTTGAAAAGCGTGGATTTATGGCTTTTTTTCCAACAGCTTTCCCTTTTCCCAGTATACATCCATTTCTGATAAAGTCAAGTGTTCCAACGCTTTTCCCTCTGCAACAATTGCTTTTTCCATCCTTTCGAAGCGTTTAATGAACTTATCCACGGCGGCTATGAGTAAAAGTTCCGGCTGTTTTTTGCAAAGGCGTGCCACGTTGACTACGGCCAGGAGCAGGTCGCCCAATTCTTCACCGGGATCGGTGCCCTTATCCAGCTCTTCACGTACTTCCTGGGCTTCCTCCAACACCTTCTTCAGGGCTTCTTTGGGATCATCCCAATCAAAGCCCACCTGCCTGGCCTTCTGCTGTACCTTTTGGGCACGCATGAGCGCAGGGAGGTACTTGGGTACGTCCTCCATCACGGCGGCCTGGGAGGTTAAGCCCCGCTCCTGACGCTTTTGCTTGTCCCAGCTTACAAGCACCTCCTCCGCTGTGCCGCATTTCACCTGGCCGAAGATATGGGCATGGCGGGAAATCATCTTTCGGCAGATAGCGGTGGTCACGTCCCTTATATCGAACTCCCCATGCTGGCTTGCAATCTGCGCATGGAAGACCACCTGCAAAAGCACATCCCCCAGTTCGTCCGCCACGTGGTTCATATCCCCTTCATCAATGGCGGAAACGGCCTCATATGCTTCTTCCAGAAGATAGGGGCGCAGCGTTTCATGAGTCTGCTCCTTGTCCCAGGGACAGCCATCCGGAGAGCGCAGCTTTTCCATCACCTTCAGCAAGTCAAAGAAGTCGTGGCGCTCCCTGGTAAGCATTGGTACGGCCGGCACATAAACGGCGCTTGTATGGTCATACCCCTTCCGGCGGTCCAAATCAGCAAGCGGAATCTTCTCTGCCGTTCGCTGTGCCGCCTCTCCCGGTGGAAAGAAGAAGACCTCCAGTTCAGGGTCATGCAGCATCATCAGCCATACCTTGATTTCACCTGCCAGAAGGCGGCTGTTCAATTCCGTGATCAGTATGGATTCGGAAGGCACAAGTACAGCCTTTGGGCATGCGGCGACAGGAAGGATACGCAAGGGCTGGCCGATGGGTATCTCATGCAGCGCACAAAGGCAAGGCGCAGCAAGCGGCACTCCCGCCAGGACCGACACCTGCCGCTTAGGCCCAGCCGTCCTTATAAGCTCGCGCACCGTTTCATCCGCTGCCGGATCAGCCACACCATATGCCAGATGGCCGGAAACTGCGGCTGCCCATAATGTTTGCGCCGCCTTCATATTCAATGCGTCAAAATCGAAGCATTCTTCATAAAGCGAGTCCAGCGTGGTATATTTAATGCTCCGCTTATCAAGTTCCCCGCAGGCGTTGTGGCGGCCTGTGCGCAGGATAACCGTTTGAGCATTTTCAAGCACGTTCAACGCGCCCAGCGTAAGGTATTCAAAAGAACCTGGTCCAAGGGGTACGACAGTGATCTTTTCCATATTTCAATCCTCCTTGGGAAGTGGTTTGCGCCGGCGTAAATGTAAAGCACTCAAATCTTCCGGTGTAATGGCCTTGAACAGAAATACCGAGACCGCATACACCGTAATGCCCAGTACTACCAGAACCATTGTATAAAGGCGGCCTGAGGGCAACAGTTCCCGGCCGGCCCATACAACCAAAGACATAACAGCTGTGGCAAGGGCAGGCCTCACTAAAAAGCCCGACCAATCAAAGGACATATGGCCGTATTTGAGTACATAATAGACATTGGGTACCATGCTTACGGTATAGCAAACAAGCGAGGAAACAGGCGCGCCATGAATGTTGATGGAGGGGATGCCTACCAGCACATAATTTAAAATGATTTTGAACGCCACCCCTATCATCAGGGTGTACATGGGAATCCGTTGCTTGCGCATGCCCTGCAGGATGCTGCTGGTTGACTGCACTACGATAAATATAACAACCGTCAGACCGCTTACGGTTAAGTATTC
>JAEZJP010000213.1 GCA_023415715.1 Bacillota bacterium | reverse complement strand
TTCCACGTTCATGTTGATGCATCCTTTCTTGTTGGTACGGCCAAAGTATAGCGGATTCCCCACCGGTTGCGCCACCTACTTTGCTTTTCAAAGGCGCAACTTTTGGTTGCAAAACCATTATATTTTCAATAGAATCAAGTATTTTTCCGGTTTTGGCGGTTCAAAGGGCCATTTCCTGCGGATTCCATATATGGCGCTTCATATCCACCCGTCCGTCTTTCAAAAAGGATATACCTTCCGCCTGAAGCAGGGCCCGTTGTTCTATATATCCTGGCGCGCAGCGGCCCACGCTGTTGACTACCCGGTGGCAGGGTATGTTGCGCCCTTCCGCTGCATGGGCCATAGCCTGGCCCGCCATCCGTCCGCCCCGGGGAATGCCGGCCAAAAATGCCAGCTGGCCATACGTGGCTACTTTGCCGGGCGGGATCAGGGCTGCTATACGATAAATGCGCTCATACAATTCTGCCTTCGTCATCTGTTCTCCTTTTTTTGAGCACGGCCTATTGTGCCGTGGCACCCTTGGATGCGGCAAAGGCATTCAGGCCTTCCGTCATCTGAACGGTGCCATCATTCAGTACCCACAGCGCCTCCACATCTGGCAGGGAATCGATCAATGCCCGGCCCTCCTCGTAGGGTGTCAGGAACAACGTCAAGGAAAGGAAATCCGCCAAAAAGGAATCCTTGGTTACGATGGTTACGGATGCCATATTCTGGCCGGGGAACAAAGTTTTCGGATCAATGATGTGATGGTAGCGCACGCCATCCACTTCAAAATACCGCTCATTAATGCCGCTGGTGACCACGCTCATATTGCTCAGAAACAGTGTTTCCACCGGCGGAGCATCGGAGTAGGACGGAAAGAGGGGATTCTGTATGCCTATGCCCCAGGCTTTCCGTCCATCCAGAGGCGGTTCACCTGCCCGCACATTGCCGCCCGCATTCAGAACGAAGGACGGCATGGGAGATTTTAAAAGAAGCTGAGACGCCGATTCCGCCGCATAGCCCTTGGCTACCGCGCCAAGGTCCAGGGATAATTCCGGGTCGTTAAAAAATACGGTGCTGTTTTCCTCATCCAGGATCACGTCATCCATATTCGTGTGGGCGGCGGCTTTTTGCAATTCCTCCAGCGTGGGGACTGTGGCATTTTGCGGATCGGCCTCCGCCGCTTCCCGGTGATCGTGCCAGATGTTGAGCACGCTTCCCAGGGCTACATTCTTTCGTCCGGGATACTTTTTCTGCATATCCCGGCAATAGACCAACACTTCCATCATCTCAGGGGCGACCTTGACAGGCGTCAGCGCCGCCTTTTGGTTGACGATATACAGGTTGTTGATGCCGTCATAAGCATTATATCTATCAAACAGGCTGTTCAGGTAGGCAAAGCGGTCCTTCACCATCTGGAACTCTTTATCAAACGTCGCTTGATCCGGCGCGTAGCCAATTAAAGTTACAATGGTATCGAACGTATCGAAAAAGTGGTTGGTGAACCGCTTGGGTTCCTCTGCCTTTGCGCCAGGGAACAGGATAAATGCAGGGATGAGCAGGGCTGAAAGCAGTGTGCGCAGGAATTTTTTCATGCGAGCCTCCTTGGCATGATAGTATCCCTCGTATTATACCATAAAACAAGCTGCCCACGGCATTGCCATGGGCAGTAATGATTAGTAAAACTTGCTTCGCTGTGTCCTTAAGTCATGATTTGTCCAATTCAGTTTGTAAAAGCTCCTGCAGCTTTACAGGATTGGCCTTGCCTTGGGTGATGGCCATGGCCTGCCCCATCAGTGCCCTGGACATATTGGTCTTCCCTTTTTTATAACCCTCCAGCATCTTCGGGTTTTGGGCGATCGCTTCCTTCACGGCGGACAGCAGGGCGCCGCCGTCGCTTAATTGATACAGCCCCTGCTCGCTTACGATATCATCAGGGTCCCGGTCATTTTCCCACAAAAGGGCAAGCACCTTTTTCCCCGCAGAGGAGTTGAGCTGCCCTTCATCAATCAGATCGGCCAGCCTTGCCAGGTGTGCAGGGGAAATGGGGATATCCACGCTTTCCGGCGGCAGCAGGCGGAAAATCTCCGTAATGAGCAGGTTGCACAGGGTGACGGGCGCATGGGTAAGCGACGCCGACGTTTCAAAATAATCGGCGATTTCCTTTTGCCCGGTAAGCTGCTCCGCAGCATAGGCAGACAGGCCAAAGTCCCGCATATAAACGGCCTTGCGCGCATCCGGAAGGGCGGGTATTTCCGCCTTTAATTCCTCTATACGGTTCAGCGGGGTTTCGATAGGCATCAGGTCAGGATCGGGGAAATAGCGGTAGTCATTGGCGTTTTCCTTCAATCGCATGGAGGAAGTCTTGCCCGTTAACTGGTCAAAGCGCCGCGTCTCCTGCACGATTGTTTCGCCCTTTTCGACCGCTTCCACCTGGCGGATATACTCCTGCTCAATGGCTTTTGCAACCGACTGGAAGGAGTTTAGGTTTTTCATTTCCGTTCTTGTGCCAAGGGTGGTATCGCCCTTTTTCCGAACCGACAGGTTCACATCGCAGCGCAGCGAACCTTCGTTCATTTTGCAGTCGGAAATGCCGGTGTAGGAGATCACGGCCTTAAGCTTTTGCAGATAGGCTGCGGCTTCCTTCGCGGAGCGGATGTCCGGCTCGGACACGATTTCAATCAGCGGCACGCCGCAGCGGTTGCAGTCCACCAGTGTCCCGCGCTTGTCGTCGTGGATCAGCTTGCCAGCGTCCTCCTCAATGTGGATGCGGGTGATGCCGATTTTCTTCTGCCCATCCGGGGTCTCTATGAGCAGGTGGCCGTGGTGGCAAAGCGGCAGATCGTACTGGGAGATTTGGTACGCCTTGGGCAGGTCGGGGTAAAAGTAGTTTTTCCTGTCCTGCTTGGAATAGGGCTCGATCTGGCAATTGGTGGCCAGGCCTGCCTTGATAGCAAAGCGGACCACCTCTCCGTTCAGTACCGGCAGCGTGCCTGGCATGCCCATGCACACCGGGCAGCACTGGGTATTGGGTTCCGCGCCGAAAGACGTGGGACAGGAGCAGAATATCTTCGATTTCGTTTTCAGCTCTACGTGCACTTCCAGGCCGATGACCATTTCATAATCCTTCATCATCACAGCGCCACCTCCCCGAAAACATGCTTGTTTCCCTGCTCATAAGCATGGGCGATGCGGTACAGCGCAGGCTCGGAGAAAGGCCGGCCCGTCAGCTGCATGCCGATGGGCAATCCTTCACCGTCCATCCCGCAGGGCACGGACAGGGCGGGCAGGCCAGCGATGCTGACCGGCACGGTGTAGATGTCCCCCAGGTACATTTCCAGGGGGTTTTGAGTTTTTTCACCGATCCTGTAGGCGGTGGTCGGAGCTACAGGAGACAACACCGCCTGGCAGGAGGCAAATATGCTTCCGAACTCCTCCATGATCTTGGTGCGCACCTTAAGCGCTTGTTTGTAGTAGGCGTCAAAGTATCCTGCGCTTAAGGCGAAGGTGCCCAGCATGATCCGCCGTTTCACCTCCGGGCCGAAGCCCAGACTTCGCGTTTTTACGTACAAGTCGTTCAGGTCCTCATATTCTTCGGCCCTGAGGCCGTAGCGCACCCCGTCGAATCTGGCCAGGTTGGAGGAAGCTTCGGCGGAGGATATGACGTAGTAGGCTGGCAGCGCGTATTTCAGCGTAGGCAGCGAAACGTCAATGATCTCCGCACCCTGGGACCTAAACCATGATGCCGCTTTTTCCACCGCGGATTTCACCGAGGTTTGAAGGCCCTCCCCGAAAAATTCCCTGGGCATGGCAATGCGCAATCCTTTGACGCCCTTTTGCATCTCGGACGTATAATCCGGGTAATCCCGGTCGACAGAAGTGGAATCCTTGCCGTCATGGCCGCACAGCGCGTTCAGCACGAGCGCTGAATCTGCGACATTCCTGGTCAGCGGGCCGATCTGGTCCAGCGACGAGGCAAATGCAATCAGGCCGAACCTGGACACGGAGCCGTAGGTAGGCTTCATGCCCACCACGCCGCAGAAGGAAGCGGGCTGGCGGATGGAGCCGCCGGTATCCGAGCCCAATGCAAAGGCTGCCTCATTAGCCGCCACAGCCGCAGCGGCCCCGCCGGAGGAGCCGCCCGGCACGCGGGTCAAATCCCTGGGGTTTCGGGTGACTTTGACGCTGGAGTTTTCCGTGCTGGAACCCATGGCGAACTCATCCATGTTCATTTTGCCAAGCAGCACGCACCCGGCATCCTTCATCTTCCGGTAAGCGGTGGCGTCATAGGCGGGTTCAAAATTGCTCAATATGCGGCTGGCGCAGGTGGTTTTGATGCCCTTGGTGCAAATGTTGTCCTTGATGCCCACAGGCACGCCGGCAAGGGGAGGCAGGCTTTCTCCATTCAGACGGCGGCGGTCGATGTCCTCTGCGGCTTTTAACGCTTCCACTTCCGTTACGGTAAGGAAAGCGCCAATCTGCGGCTCAGCCTTTTCCATGCGGCCCAAATATGCCTGTGCGGTTTCCTTGGCGGATATGGCTTTTGATTGAAGCAGTCCGGACAGCTCCGATACACTCAGGCGCGTGATTTCACTCATATATGCCTCCTCACTCCACCGTCAGGGGAACGGTTATGAAGCCGCTGTCCCGGGTGGGAGCGTTTTGCAAAAGCGTGTCACGGTCAAACTCCATGAAAGGGATATCCTCCCTGAACACATTGCTTACCGGTACCACGTGGGCGGTGATGGGCACATCCTGCGTGTCCACTTCCGATAATTGGTCGGCAAAGGCGATAATGGCCTGAAGCTCGCCGCCCATCCTCGATTGTTCCACGGGAGTGAGATGCAGCTTGGCCAGGGCTGCCACCTGCTCCACCTGGATTTGGGGCACAGCGGCCTTGTTCTTATGGGCGGTTTCCTGGCCCTGACTTACGCCCAGCTTCAAAATATCCAGTTGCGCCTGATCCACATAGTCCGGAGCCTGGGTCATCAAACAGGAGGCATCCTTCGTTTTGGGGAAGGCGATTACATCCCGCAGGGAATCGGCACCCAGCAGCAGCATCACCAGCCGGTCAAGGCCAAAGGCAAATCCCCCGTGGGGAGGTGTGCCGTACTGGAATGCTTTCAATAGAAAGCCGAAGCGCCTTTCAGACTCTTCCTTGGTAAAGCCCAGTGCCTCAAACATCTTCTCCTGTATGTCCCTTTGGTGGATACGAATGGAGCCGCTCCCCAGCTCCACGCCGTTCAAAACCACATCGTAGGATTGGGCCCTCACCCGGCCGGGATCGCTGGTCAGGTAGGGAATATCCTCCGCATAGGGCATGGTGAATGGATGATGGGCGGCTACGAACCGGTTTTCCTCCGAGGAATACTCGAACTCCGGGAAGTCCGTTACCAGAACGAACTGGAAGTCGTCTTTCGGGCGCAGGTTAAGCAAATCCCCTACCATAAGGCGCAGCCCGCAAAGCACGCGGCAGATTGTTTCAAATTTATCTGCGCAAAAGAGAATGAAGTCGCCGGGCCCCGCATCCATGCGGTCAAGCAGCGCAGTAAATTCGGCCTTTGTAAAGTACTTTTGCAGTATGGAGTTGATTTCCCCGTTTTCCCGGATCAAAATCCAAGCCATGCCCTTTGCGCCCAGGGAAACAGCCTTGTCGGTCAATTCCTCAATGGTGCTTCTTGCAAACATTTCCCCGCAGCCACGGCAGTTGATCGCCCTGACAAGTCCGCCCTTCTCTGTTGCCTGCCGGAATACGGAGAAGGAACATGCTTTGGCAAGGTCGGTGAGGTCCACGATGGGCATTTGAAAACGCAGGTCCGGCTTGTCGCAGCCGTAGCGGTCCATGGCCTCCTGCCAGGTCATGCGAAGGAAGGGATGAGGCAAATCCCTGCCCATGACGTTTTTAAAGACATAGGTAAAAAGATTGACAAGATGCTTAAGGACATCCTCCTGGTCCACAAAGGACATCTCCATGTCCACCTGGGTAAACTCCGGCTGCCGGTCGGCCCGTAAGTCCTCGTCCCGGAAGCACCTTGCCACCTGATAATACTTGTCGATGCCGCCTACCATCAAAAGCTGCTTGAAAATTTGCGGGCTCTGGGGCAGCGCGTAAAACGTTCCGGGATGCACTCGGCTGGGCACCAGGTAATCCCGCGCACCCTCCGGGGTGGATTTGGTGAGAATGGGTGTTTCCACCTGTATAAACCCATCATCATGCAGATAATCCTCCGCCGCTTTTTGCACGTGATTACGCAGCTTCAGGGCATTCAGCATCGCCGGCCGGCGGATATCCAGGAAGCGGTACTGCAAGCGCAGTTCTTCCCGCACCTTTGTATCCTCCTCCAGGGAGAAGGGCAGCGGCTTGGCCACGGAGAGGACCGTAAGCGACTCCGCCTTCATCTCTACCGTGCCTGTATCAATCTTCGGGTTCACTGTTTCCGCGTCCCGAAGCCTTATGGGGCCGGAAACGGTGATTACCGACTGCATGCGCAAACCTTCCGCCATTTGGAAGTGTTCCGGCGTTACATTCCTTGCATCGAACACCACCTGCAAAACGCCTTCCCGGTCTCTTAAATCAATGAACAGAACACCGCCCATGTCGCGCTTGTTCAGCACCCATCCCGCGGCAGTCACATTTAGCCCGATGTGCTCATCCCGCAAAGACCCACAATAATGCGTGCGCTTCAATCGAAATTCCTCCCGTCAGCTTGAACCTGAAGACTATTTGGGTATAAAAAAACGCCTTTCAATCCCTTGCTCGGGACGAAAGACGTGATCTTGCGCGGTGCCACCCCACTGGGCCAAAGGCCCTCTCAACAGCAACAGCCAAGATAAACCGGCGATTGCCTCCGGCGAAAACGGGCCGGTCCCGTCCAAGTCTACTAGGCGTATGCCTTTCGGTTGGCTGCTCAAGGCTGTTCTTCCCCGGAAGCTCCGTGCTGCCCTCTCACCTTACGGCGGCTCTCTTGAACGGAAAAATTCCGGCTACTCTTCCTATCATCGCAATGAAGCAAAAGCGCTTCTATGAAGATTTGAAGGTATTATACCCGCAAACCTTGGTTATGTCAACGGAAAGTGTTTCAAAAAACAACAGCAATACAGTAAAAATGCCAGGTTTCATCCTGAATGCGGACGGGAAATTTCATTGAGAAGCGCAGTCAGCGATGCCGCAAAGGCCTCATCCTGCGCGCTGTCCCGTTTCCTTGGACCCTTGACCCGCCCGCCTGCACGCAATCGCTTTTTGACTTCGTGGCGCTGATTGAGAAGCGGCAGTATGTTTTCTTCGGTATACATAAGCCCGTCCTGGCGCAGGACATATGCACCGCGGGATAAGCACATGGCAGCCAGCCCGTAATCCTGGGTAATGACGATGTCCCCCGGTTTCACGCGGTTGACCAGCGTAAAATCCACGCTGTCCGCCCCGCGCATCACCGTTACCACCTGCGCATCCTTCCTTGAAAACTCATGGGCACTGTCACAAAACAGCACGGCCGGCACATGGAATGCATGGGCTATGCTTAATGCGATGTCCGTCACGGGACAGGCATCCGCGTCTATCAGCAGGTTCATGGTTTTATATCCTCCTGCATAGAATGCCCCATCAAGGAAAGGAGCGTGCGTCATGGAAACAGCGCGCCATTTTTTTCCTGGCGGAAATACCAGCCAAGGGTTTTACAGCCGGTTTGCCCATATTCTGCCCAGGAACCAGGTCCGCCGCAAGATTATTTTAAAGGGAGGCCCTGGCGTAGGCAAAAGCACGCTGATGCGCCGCATGGCCGAATATTTGCAGGGAATCAATCAGGAGGTGGAAATCTTCCATTGCTCCAGCGACCCCGACAGCCTGGATGGCCTTGCCGCAAAAGGCTTAGGCTTTGCCCTTATTGACGGCACCGCTCCCCATGTAATGGACCCGGTGCTGCCCGGCGCGGAAGACGGCATATTGAATTTGGGAGAATGCCTGCGAGAGGAACAGCTGGAAAAAAGCCGCCGCCTCATCCGCGATGCCATGGAGGAAATTGCCCGGTGCTTTTTACGTGTGTATGATTACTTGGGCGCTGCGGCGCCGCTTCTGTACGGCAGCACCAGGGAATGGCGGGAACACACTCCCTTAGGTTCCATGGAAAGCTTGGCGCAGGAGACTGCCGACAAGTGGCTGCCCGAAGGCGTTGGGCCGGCCCAGGAGAGGGAACTGTTTGCTGAGAGCTATACCCCCCGGGGTTACATGACATTTTTACCGACAATTTTGCTGGAACGGGTGGCCTGCATAGCTGCCCCCTGGGGATTATCGCCGCATCCGCTCCTGTCCAGGATCCGGGATATTGCTCTCACCCGGGGTATACCTGTGCTGGGCTTGTACAACCCCCTGCTGCCATTAGAACTGAATCATTTGAACTTCCCCAGCTTGTCCTTGAGCGTCGTGACAGGACCGGTGGAAAACCCGACGGAGTCCATAAACCTTCAGGAGGCTTTGTCACTCGGCCAGGGGCTAAGCCGGGAACAGGCTTTTAACCGCAACGCCCATGAGCTTCTTTTGCAGCGGGCTGTGGAAAGCCTGAAGGAAGCCAAAGCCCGCCATGATGACCTGGAGAAGTATTATATTGCAGCCATGGATTACACCCGGTGGGAAAAGGCGCTGGAAAAGGTAAAAGAAACGGTGGAAGCTCTGGCAGCAATCACTGACCGCCATGCAAGCTCCGGGAACAGGGAATGAGACGGGTAAGACAGTACTGTCCATTAACAATCGGTAACCATATCAAGGCTTTGCGGCTGAAGGCTGCATGTGCGCCGCTGTCCGTTGTCAAAAGTCACGGTAACGGTGCGGGCTCCCCCGCTGCGGTTCCATAAGGTGCAGGCATGCGTATGATCCGCTGCCTCAAAGCAATGAGCTTCAATTGCCGGATCGTCTGCTACAATTCCATCCGTATCCTTGAACAAGCCTTCCATCAGATAGGGAGCATAACGGTCCATAAGGCCGCAAACTTCTTTCAGGTAGGCGGTGTAGTTTGGTATGTCCGACGGAACGCCGCAGCAGCGGAAGATCGTCATGTCAAACCTTAGCCCATAGGAGAGGGTGTGATTTACCATGAACCGGTAGTTTGCTTCATCCTGGCCGTGCTCCCTGTTGGTCAGAATCAATTCAGGGAAGGTATACCGGTACATGCTGTTCAAGCTTGTCGCAGAATCCAACATGCCTACGCTGTGCGTGATATCCATATATTGATTGAAGATATCCACATTATGTTCCATCAGGCTGATATGGTCATCGCCGGCTGTGCGGATATGATCCTGTATCTCTTGGAAACGCCGGGCTTTGCTATCACAGGCGAAGCTTGGTTTTGAGTGGGTATGGCTCTTGTCATAGCAGAAGTAAGCCGGCAAACCGCCCAGATCGTACAAAACGCCATCCGCACCCAAGTTCAGGCACACATCGGCAGAATCAAGCATTTTTTCCTGCCATTCCGGAGCACCGGGGCAAGCCCTGTACATGGGCATTGGAGGATTCCCAACCTTGCGGTAGGTGCCTTCGCCGCAATAGGTTTCCGAGAAGGGGATCTCTTCGTTCCAGATATCCTTCATGGTACACTTGGCTCCGGGGCCGTTCAAATAAAAGCCGCTTTGATGATCTATGAGGGAATAACTTAGGAACATAATCACTTTGCCGCCTTCTCGGTGGACATACACTATGCCTTCCTTCAGCAGCTTTTCGCCGCCCATGCGCTCATCCGCCACGTAGTCCGGCCAGCGGCGTGCAAATCCGCCCCGCTCCCACCCCAGCAGGAAGATGGTTTTCAAGCCAGCGGTTTCAGCCTCATCGTAAAGGCGGGGTATATCCTTATACCCCCAGTTCAATTCGCAGTGATGCTGTTTTAAGATCACCCGAAGCCAGCCCTTGAAATCCTTTACCCATTTGGGCTGCAGGGGGACTTTCCAGTTTCCGCTTTCCTCCATAAAGGTACGGTAACGGCGGGCGCCATCATGCCAGTCTCCCTTATGGGGAGCATAGACGATGGGGGCGGAAGTATAGCTCTCCCCCTTTTTAAGCAATGGAAAGCGGCTCACGCCCATGCGCAGGGTGTTCAGCTTTACATCCCGTTCCACCACCAGGCAAACAGTTTGATGGGTGGTGTCATGAGAGCCTACATACAGGCCTTCTTCCCGGTTATACCAGTCGTACCATTGCATGGAGGCCGGGGCGGGATACAGGGTGGTCAAATCTGTATGGAATTGATCGTGACGCTCATATTTGCGGTAACCGGCATATACGCTCAAGTCGCTGAAGGCGGGGTTTGGTATCTTCATGCCCATGTTTATTGGCCAGGCAATAAAGTCGCTCTCCGGGTCGCCCGACAAGGAACGAACGCCGGAAACTGCCGTCAGAGAAAATTCCATCACCTGCGCATCGTCCTGATTATCGATGGCAGCGGTTACGCTCATGGCATCCCCGGTCATATCAAAGACCAGGCGAAGGGACACTTTTAACAGCCGTCCATCGCCTTTCAAGGTGGGATAGGCAAGGGTCAGCCTGCCAGGTTCTAAAAGTACCTCAAAGGTTTGATCAAGCGCATAAACCGGGATTTCCGTCCTCTCGCCTTCCGCGTATATCAATTTCCATAGGCTGTCCGGCGTATGCATATACTCGTGGGCGGTCAGCTTGTTGTATACGCTGACGCAGCGGCCGCTTAAGTCAATGGCGTAGCGAAGCGTTTTGCCTTCCAGGGTATACATGAATCTATACCTCCCAGCAAGCATTCAACTTTTTCTATTATGAAACGCTCCAACCTAAAGACGATTCGCGGTCAGCTTCCCTGTTTGTGCATGCAAAAAAGCCATCAGCAGTTTGGGATCAATCACCATCTGCAAGCCCCTTACACCGGCGCTGACGGCGATCTCACTAAACGACATTGATGACTCGTCTATAAATGTAGGAAACTGCTTTTTCATGCCTACGGGGGAGCAGCCGCCCCGTATGTAGCCTGTCAGGCCCAATAGATCATTGACATGGATCAAATCAACCTTTTTGTCCTGCAAAAGCTGGGCGGCCGCTTTTAGATCCAGCTCCCTGTTGACAGGCACAAGAAAAACGGCATGGCCTTTTCGTTCACCCTTGGCCACCAGTGTTTTGAACACGGCCGACGGGTTCATGCCGATCTTGCCAGCCACCAGTTCCCCGTCAAAAAGGCCTTCCTCCCACTCGTAAGAAAGCGTGCGGTAGGGTGTTTTTGATGCGTCCAACAGGCGCAGGGCATTTGTTTTTACGGGCGCTGCCATATTTTGATCCTCTTTTGTTCAGTCAGGATAGACCATATCCTCCGCCTTTAAGCGGGAGAGCACTTCCAAATAGGCGGCGGCTTCTGTTTTTGTCGCATACAGATCATGATCCAGGTAATTGCCGCATTCCATGCGCTTGGCGCCGGGTATATCCCCCTCGAATTCCTTTATGAATGCAAAGGATTCCCGAAGAAGATCCATGACATCCTGGCGGGACATGCTGTCCCGCGTGAGGAAGTAAAAACCCGTGCGGCAGCCCATGGGTCCCACGTATACGATGGCGGATGAGAAGGCTGAGTTGCGCACATAGGTGGCAAACAGATGCTCCAGCGTGTGAGCCACCGCGGTAGTCATATAAGCACCCTGGTTGGGCTTGCGCATGCGCACGTCGTAGGTCACCACATCCCCGTCCACCCGGGACACGTATAAGCCTGGAACGAGAGAATCATGATTGATGGAAAAGCTTGCAATTTTCTGCATGGGAAACCCTCCTCGTATACAGCCGATTATAGCTCCTGATTTTTTATCCGTCAAGGAGCTTATCATGTGCGCAGTTCAAGGGAAACAAGGGGTTTCCCTTGCAGAAATGAGACTCACGTTGTACACTATACCATGAATAGCCTAAGGTGGGAGGGAAGACCGTGACGGAAAAATGGCGTTTTAATGGGTTTTATAACAAGGCTCAATTATCGCGCTGGCGGGATCAGATTCCCCATAGGGTTTCATGCCGGAATTTTTCCGATGCGCCTAAGGTATCCCAGTGGACCACCCTCTCCTATGCGGCGGCCAGGCTCTGTCTGCCGGGGGTGCGCATCCTGCTTGCAGCTTGCGACGAATCCTTTTTTACGCCGGTAATATTCAACTACGGGCGTATCAAAGGTGCCACCCGCTTTGCCGCCGTAATGGCCGATACCGCCGTCTCAAGACATATGACCCATGCGGGCATCAGCGGGGAAGCCTTTATATTGGAAGCTGCATCCTGCGGGGTGGCCACCTGCTGGGTGGGTGGAACATACCGCAAAAAGGAAAGCCCTGTGCATCTGTATCCCGGCGAGGTGCTGGCTGCGGTGATTCCCTTAGGGTTATCGGCAGAGCCTGAGCAGGAACCTGTGAACAGAAAACGCAAGCCGCTCAAATGGTTTATGGAAAACAGTGGGGAGGAGTGGCCGGAGTATGCCCTGGCAGCGGCAAAGTCGATTCGTGAGGCGCCTTCCGCCATGAACCGCCAGCCATGGAAGCTGCGCTTGAACAGCCAGTCGCTGTCATTGATCGGCACACCCAACAGCCTGGATACCGGCATAGCGCTTTTGCATATGGAAGCTGCTCTTTTTGACAAGGACCGGCAGTGGATCTTGGATGACGGCGGAAGAACACCTGCGGCAAGGGTGCTTTTCACCGAGGATAAGGACGAGGAGTAGGCTTCATGCAGCCGTTTTTTGGAACCGGGCAGGCCCAGCTTTCGCCGCTGGCGGACAGGATGCGGCCGCGCACACTATCTGAGTTTTTGGGTCAAAGTCATCTTATCGGTCCGGGCAGGCTTCTGCGCCGGGCTATTGAGGCTGACCGCCTGACCTCCAGCATATTTTACGGCCCTCCGGGCTGCGGCAAGACGACTCTCGCCGCCATAGTGGCCGGGGCGACAAAGGCCGCCTTTGTTCAGATGAACGCCGTCACCTCCGGGGTGGGTGATGTAAGGGAAGTATTGAAGGCAGCCGGGGAGCGGCAAGCCCGTTCGGGGCAGGCTACATATCTATTGCTGGACGAATGCCACCGCTGGAGCAAGGCGCAGTCCGACAGCATACTGCCCGCCATAGAGCACGGGCTTATACGCTTTATCGGCAGCACTACGGAAAATCCCATGATCGCCATGACGCCGGCCATCGTCAGCCGCTGCAGGGTGTTTCAGTTCTTTCCATTAACAAATGAAGACGTGATTGCAGCATTAAAAGCCGCAATCGCCGATACGGAGCGGGGTTATGGCGGACGGGCGCTTAAAGTTTCGCCCGAGGCGCTCTCCCACTTGGCGCAAGTGGCAAACGGCGACGTTCGTGCGGCGCTGAACGCGCTGGAACTGTCCGTTTTGACCACCTCTGCGGATGAAAACGGGATGCAGCATATCGACCTTGCCGTAGCGGAGGAGAGCATTCAAAAACCTATGCTCCGCTGCGATGAAAGCCTGTATTACGACATGCTCAGCGCCTTTTGCAAGAGCCTTCGCGGTTCTGACAGCGATGCGGCGCTGGCCTGGTTCGCAAGGCTGGATTATGCCGGGGTCGACCCGCGGCTCATCGCAAGGCGCATTATTGCCCACGCCAGCGAAGATGTGGGGCTTGCCAACCCCATCGCAATGCTGGAGGCGGCCGCCGCCATGCAGGCGGTGCAAACGGTGGGCATGCCTGAGGCCAGGCTCCCCCTTGCCCAGGCCATTATTGCCATTTGCGAAAGCCCCAAGTCCAACAGCGTTGTGATGGCCATCGATGCGGCCGCCGCAGACGCGCAAAAGGGAGGCTTCGGCCCCGTACCCATCCATTTGCGGGATACCCATTACAAGGGGGCTGACCGGCTTAATAGCGGGGAAGGGTACAAATATCCGCATGATTTCCCCGGCCATTACGTAAAACAGGAATATATGCCTCCCGAGGTAAAGGGAACGGTATATTACCAGCCCAGTGACCAGGGGCATGAGGAAAAAATACAAAAGGCCAAAGCACTTAGGGACAAGGGGGTTAAGACGTGAAAAAGCAGGTGGACATTCGAAAAGCGGCCGTCTACTCCGTTGCTATCAACGGTGTTCAGATTGTTGCGGTGATGGCTATTGCCCTTTACCTGCTTTTAAGCGGCGAGCAGGTGGTTTACCAGTCCGTAATCCGTATCGGCATCACAGTTGCCGCATTGCTTGTTTCCATAGGTGCGGTGGTGGATATCAGGGACGCGCTTGGCACCAGCAAAGCGATGGACCGGGTGGTGTCCATGGAGCAGTCCGTGTCGGAACTGGAGGAATTGAACAACACGCTGCGCGCCCAGCGCCATGATTTTCTCAATCACCTGCAGGTGGTGTACAGCCTGATGGAAATGCAGGAGTACAAGGATGCCCAGGATTATATCGAGCGGGTGTACGGCGATATCCGCGCCGTCAGCCGCGTACTTCGTACCGCCAACCCCACTGTCAACGCATTGCTCAAAGTGAAGCTGGCTACATGTGAAAGACAGGGGGTAAAGGTGGATATGCATATTGCCAGCGCCTGGAAGAACCTTTCCATACCCGGATGGGAAATGTGCAAGGTTCTGGCCAACCTTATAGACAATGCGCTGGATGCTTTGAAGGGTACGAAAAGCCCCCGCCTGACCATTACCCTTTCCGAAGATTTGAAAACCTTTCATTTTTCCGTAGCCAATAATGGCCCCGATATTCCGCCGCAGGATTTGAACCGTATTTTTCAGCCCGGTGTTACCACCAAGTCAGAAGGCCATGGCATGGGCCTTTTCATTGTACGCAATACTTTAAGGGAGAACGGCGGGGATATAGAGGTGACAAGCGGCGGCGAAACGGTGTTTTCAGGTTTTGTTCCCAAAGGAACGGCAGCCGCCGATGATCCGGAAGTTTCGTAACATGAATAAAATATGACGGATGATGAAGAAGAGACATTGACAGCTTAATAAAATTGTAATAAAATGAGGTCGTGATTGGAAATATAGAGGATGCGAATGCCTTTTTATTAGAAAAGTGCGAGCGAATTCCTGAACCGAGGGGTGGTTACATGAAACACACAGGCAAAAACGCCCTAATGCTAAAGCGTGCAGTGGCCTTGGCGCTTGCTTTTTTTTGCGTGGCAAGCCTATTTTCCTGGTCTGTGCAGCCGGCTTCGGCGGCGGATGAAGTATATGGCAGGGTGAATGCGGACAATGTGAAGGTGCGCAAGACCGCGTCCTCCTCTGCGGACTGGTGGTTCAAGCTGCCCAAGAATTGGGCGTCCCTGATTCAGGATACAGTTGTCAAGGACGGCATTACTTGGTACAAAGTTCAGACCAATGGTCCCACCCAGGGGACGAGAACCTACATCGGTTATATCCATGGTGATTTCTTTGCTCCCATGACGCAGGAAGATCAGGCCAAATGGATACAGGATGGCAAACTGCAGCCTGGTGTCGGCATTATCGGCGGAACGCCTACGCCAACTCCTGCCGGCATGACGCCGACCCCCACGCCGGCTGGGATGACGCCTGCCCCTACAAGTATCAAGCCCACGCCGATTCCCGATCCTTCCAACCTGGGCCGCATCAACAAAGGCGGCGTGAATTTTAGAGAAAAGCCCAAGGAAAAGGTGATCAGTAAGCTGGAAAACGGCTACATGGTGGAGCTTTTGGAGATCCCTCAATATTTGACGGAAGATTATTGGTTCAAAGTAAAATACAACGGACAAACGGGATACGTCCAGGCACAACTTGTTACCATCCTCACCAAGGCTGAGGCGGACGCTTACAGGAGTAATACGCCCCCTCCCGCTTCCGGCTCGGATACGGTGTATGGCTATATCAGGCTGAATGACGACGGTATCAACCTAAGGTCTACACCCGGAGGAAGCATTATTTCCCGTATCGACGGGATGCCGGTGCTGGCCTATTTGAAGCAGCCTACTGTAAAGAGCGGCGTGACCTGGTACTATGTGAAGGCGAACGGAACAAGCGGCTATGTACACGGTAATTATGCGGATTTGACCGACGCCAGCGGGAATACCGCGCCGCCCGCAGTTACGCCCACGCCCGGGCCTACCCAAACGGCCGCCTCGGACACGGTATACGGTTATGTCAAGCTGAATGACGAAGGCATCAACTTAAGGTCCACTCCCGGCGGAAGCATTATTACCCGTATTGATGGGAAGCCGGTGCTGCCCTATTTAAAGCAGCCTACAGTAAAGAGCGGCGTGACCTGGTACTATGTGAAGGTGAACAACATCGGCGGCTATGTACACGGTGAATTTACGGATTTGACGGATGCTTCGGGAAACCCCCTGCCTCCGTCTGTCACGGCTACACCTACACCTACAACTACCGGCGGCAATCAGGAAGCCGCCGTCGGCTATATCAAACTGACCCAGGACAAGGTAAAACTGCGCAAGACGCCCAACGGAACCACCTTATGCTTGGTATCCGTGGATCAGGTGCTGCCCCTCACGGCGCAGCCTGCGGTATCAGGTGCATACACCTGGTATCCCGTTAAGAATTCCGACGGGCGGAAGGGCTATATCAGGGGTGATATGGCGTCGCTTTGCGACCAGAACGGCACCACCACCGCACCAACCGCCACACCTAGTTCCGCACCGGTTAATGCGGTTGGCTATGCCATGGTCACCAAGCAGTCGGTGAACCTGCGCAAGAGTATCGGCGGGGCCACCATCCGCACACTGGATAAGAATACCGTTTGGCCCATGGTTTCCGCAGCGGTGAAGAGCGGTTCCTATACATGGTTCCCGGTGAATGTGAACGGTACGAAGGGCTTCTTGCGCAGCGACGCTTCCTATCAGCTGGCGGACTTCCAGGTACAGGCGTACTTAAGGGGCGAAGCTGTGCCTACCCCCACGCCCACGCCTACCCCTACTCCAGGTCCCAGCAAGTATCTGATTACGACTGTAGACAAGGTCAATCTTCGCGCCTCCGCTTCCAAGGATGCCAATTCACCTTACAATGTGGTTTTGGGAACGGTCTTTCAATTTACCAGTTCCAGCACGGTGGGCGGATCCCTGTGGTATAAGATCACGTATCAGGGCAGCACCTTGTGGGTATTGGGCAGCTGTGTGAAGGTAATGAATACCGCCGAATATGCAGCCTGGCTGGCGGGCCAGCCCACGCCTACCCCAACGCCTACCCCGACACCCAGACCGAATGAAGAAGATTTGAGCGACATGGCGGAAACGAACACCACCAATGTCCTGGTGCGGGCCACAGGCTCATCCACCGGCAGGCAGGTGTCCAAAATCTATGAAAAGGGCGTCATCTTTACACTCACTGGCAATAAGAATCAGGCTGACGGCTACACCTGGCGCAGTGTGAGGCTTAAATCCGGTACCACAGGCTATATCCGCGAAGATCTTATGCGGATTTACACCAAAGCGGAAAAGAAGGCGTATGAGGATGCGCAGAACCCCGGCAACGGCGGCAACGGCGGTCTGCCGGAGGCCACCTACGAAACACTTCGTAAGGGTTCCACAGGCAATGCCGTAAAAGCTCTGCAGACCAAGCTCAAGGAAAAAGGATTCTATAACGGATCCATCAGCGGCACCTACGGCACCGATACGGTGGAAGCCGTGAAGGCGTTCCAGAGGTCCAAGGGTCTGACCGTGGACGGTATAGCCGGTTCCAATACCCAGCACGCGCTGTACGGCACGGTGCCACCCGGTTCCAATGATGATGATGATTTAACCAATACCATCTATCCAGTGGAGAAGATCGACTGGTTCACAGGCGGCATCAATACCATCTTCGCCAGGGGCATGAACGTGAAGGTCACGGATGTCAAGAGCGGCATCACTTTCTGGGTCCACCGCTGGGCAGGCGGTAATCATGCCGACGTTGAACCGCTTACCGCAGCCGATACGCGCCGCATGTGCAAAATTTACGGCGTGACTTCATCCTCGCAGATTACCAGCTCGAAGTATTACCAGCGGCACGCCCTGTGGGTCACCATCGGCACCAGGACATTCGCCGCGTCCATGTACGGCGTGCCGCACAACGATGACGGTGATACCATCAAAAATAACGATTTCCAGGGCCAGTTCTGTATCCACTTTACCAACAGCAAGACCCACACCTCCAACCGTGTGGATCCTGACCATCAAGCAGCTATCCAGTATGCGTACGACGAGTATTGGAAGAACCACTAAGATATGCGGGAGCCCTTCCTTTGAAAAGGAAGGGCTCCTGTAATTTCCCTGATAACAGAACAAAAGAGTTCCGGATAAGAACGCTTTCACATGATTGTTAACCATATGTGATAAAGAAATAGGGATTCCAAAGGGGTTATATCCCTTTGGCGGGGTGCAGGGGCAGAGCCCCTGCAATGCGCAGGTGCTGGGCGGACATGGCAAGAAATTCCCGGTTGGTAGGCTTGCCCCGGTCCGGGTCGATGGACAGGCCGAACAGCCTTTCCAGCGCCGCCATGTCACCCCGGCTCCAGGTGGCCTCAATGGCATGGCGGATACACCGCTCTACCGCCGCAGGAGTGGTGGAAAACCTTTCGGCGGCAGCCGGGTACAACTTTAGGGTCAGCATGTCCAGCAAACCGGGAGAAGGGATCACAAGGTTTAAAAGATAGGCCAGATATTTTTGTCCTTTCAAATTTTCAGGCATGCCCAGTTCATGAAAATGCGCTTGGATGCGGCTGCTCCTTATGGAGGATGCCAATCCGGCCAGTGCGCCCTGAAGCAAGTCCTCTGCGCGGCGCATGGCTAATAAAAGCAAATCAAAATCACAGGCAGAAGGCAAATATTCATCCACGCCCGGAATGGGGGATGCTTCCTGGCCGGGGGAGGTAAGCAGCACTACTTTGGGCGGGCAGGGAGGGCACACATCCCTCAGCTCCTTCAGTACTGCGGAGCCATCCAGAAGTGGAAGCACCTGATCCAGCACAAGCACATCCGGATCGAAAGCTTCGATTTCCATAAGAGCGCTTCTTCCGTCACCTACGCCGGAAACGGAGCAGTCACTTCTTTCGCTTTCCAGAAGCATCCGTAAATCTTCCCTCCGCTCGCTCTCCCGCATGGCCAGCATCACACGCATAAAAAGCCCCCTCCCGGACGATTCTTTCGCCGGAGAGGGGGGCTTTTCCTGCTCTTGTTTATAGACCCTCTTCCTGATTGAGCATCCACTCAATGTACAGGCCATAGCCCTGGGTGGGATCGTTCACGTACACATGGGTCACGGCCCCGATAATATGCCCGTTTTGAATGATGGGACTGCCGCTCATGCCTTGAACGATACCGCCTGTTTTGGCAAGCAGTTCGGGATCTGTTACCTTGATGACCATGGATTTGGGGGCGGGAGATGTTTGCCGGTTGGCCTGGACGATCTCCACATCATATTCCTTCACCCCATCCCCATCCACGCTGGAAAGAATGGTGGCTGGGCCTATGCGCACCGTACCCATCAAGCCGATCGGCAGCCCGCCAGGATAAAGCTTGTTTTCAGGAGTTTTGTCCATCTTGCCATAGATGCCAAAAGTTGTATTTTTGATAATATTCCCCAGTTTATTGTTCTCCCGAAGGAAGGAACCCTTCAGTTCGCCCGGCGTGCCTTTTTTGCCTTTTTGCACATCCACCACATCGGCATGCATCACCTGACCGGATCGAACGGAAAGGGGCTGGCCGGTATCCGCGTCGGTGATGGCGTGGCCCAGCGCACCGTAGACGTTGGTTTTCGGATCATAGAATGAGAGCGTGCCAACACCGGCAGTACTGTCACGCACCCAGATACCCAGCCTGTATCCGCCGCTGGCCTGGTCGCGCTTGGGAATCAAGGAAACCTCCATGGGACGGTTATCGCGCAGCACTTGCAGCTGTAAGGGCTGGCCACCGCCCTGAGCTACCAGCTGGCTCAAATGCGAGGCGCTTTCAATCGGCTGCCCGCCCAGTTTCACCAGCACATCGCCGGGCCGTATGCCGGCCAAGCGTGCCGGACTGGCGCCGCCTTCGCCGCCCAGGTCGCTTGTGCCTACCACCAAAACGCCCTGGGTTTGCAGCGCAACGCCGACCGCCTCGCCGCCGGGAATCAATATACGCTCCGGTTCAACGGATACTTCCACCTTTTTGATGGGCAGGATACCTAAGAAATCCAGGGAAAGTACGGCGCTGCCCGTTTGATTCCCGGTCAGTTGGATATCGCTGGCCGCCCGGCCGTTCAGTGTTTCATCCGTAGAGGATAGCACGGACACGTCGCCCTCCTCCACGCGGACAGAGAAGGGCAGCCCGAATGACAAAATTTGACGGTGGCCCGCGGTAACGTACAAGTGGTCGGGCAGGTGCATCAGCGCCTGCGCCTGCGGGGTAAAATACCCGATGACCAGAAACAAGGAAAGCAAAATGCCGATAATGTGCCGTGCCCGGGAGTGCTTTGGCCTGAATCGATACGTGCGCATGATGACGCCCCTTCTTTGCGTTGTTCAGCCATAACATGGGCTTGGGGCGGTCAAAATATGCTGGGAAGGACAGACAAGGCCCGCTTTTGATGCCTTTACAAAACATGTCCCTTCCTGTAAAATGGCAGAAGAAATAGCAAGGATTGCGGGGAATTTTGCATGTTGTTGGGTGCTTTGGAGGCCGGCGGCACCAAAATGGTGCTGGCCATTGGGGATGGTTCGGGACATATTGCGGATAAGGTCAGCATTCCCACAACCGAACCTAATGAAACTATGGCGGGTATCATTGCCTATTTTCAAAAACAAAATATCAAGGCACTGGGCGTGGGCTGTTTCGGGCCGCTGGACCTGAAAACGTCGTCCCCTACTTATGGATATATCACTTCCACACCCAAATTGAAGTGGCGGAATTTTCCGCTGGTCAAAGCGCTGGAGGAAGGGCTTCACGTGCCTGTGGCGCTGGATACGGATGTGAACGGAGCGGCATTGGCAGAAAGCACATTAGGTGCCGCTCGGGGGCTTTCAAGCTGCCTGTATGTAACGGTAGGCACAGGTATCGGCGGTGGGCTGGTGGTGGAGAGCAATCTTGTCCACGGCCTATTGCATCCGGAATTCGGCCATATGCTTCTTAAGCCTCTTAAGGAGGATCCGTCACCGGAAGGTTTCTGCCCGTATCACGGAAGCTGCCTGGAGGGATTGGCCAGCGGCCCTGCTATGGAAAAGCGCTGGGGAATGCCCGCCAGGGAACTTCAGACCGACCATCCCGCATGGAAACTCGAGGCCGCGTATCTTGCCCAGATGTGCGTGAATGCCATCGTATCCTTTTCGCCGGAAAAGATCATTCTTGGCGGCGGCGTGATGCAGCAAAATCACCTGTTCCCCCTGATCCGAAGGGAGACGCTGAGGCTGCTGGGTGGATATGTGCAGCATCCCGCAATACTAAACGGCATGGAAGACTACATTATGCCTCCGGGGCTAGGCACGGAGAGCGGAATTCAGGGCGCATTCCTGCTGGCAAAACGGGCGCTTGATGTTGGGAGCAGAGCATGAACATTTTGGTTATGGACGGACAGGGCGGAGGCATCGGAAGGGCGCTGGTGGAAGGTTTGCGGCAGGCACTTCCGGAAGCGGATATAACTTGCGTGGGTACCAATGCCGCGGCTACGGCAGCCATGCTCAGGGCCGGGGCCAGCCAGGCCGCCACGGGGGAAAATGCGGCGGTGTACAACATGAAATATGCCGATGTGGTACTTGGCCCCATCGGCATCCTGCTGGCCAACGGCCTGCTGGGGGAGGTCACTCCCAGGATGGCCGCCGCCATAGGAGAATGCGATGCTTTGAAAATACTGATCCCCGTACATAAGTGCCGTGTGGAGATCGCAGGTCTTGCGGATTACCCGGTGGGCCAGTTCATTGCTTCTGCGGTGGAGAAGGTACAAAGGCTGGCACTGAAGGCGGATGTCTGATATACACAAAGGATAAAGGAAGGTGAGGGAGCATGCAAAGCGATGCCGGATCTCCGCAGGAATATATGGAGCAATTGCCGCCTGACAGGCAGAAGATCATGAAAAATCTGCGCGCTGCGGTGCTTGAAAGCCTTCCGAAAGGTTTGGAGGAAATCATGCTATATGGCATGATCTGCTATGTGATCCCCCACAGCCTATATCCCAAAGGGTATCATGCGGATCCAAAACTGCCCATTACCATGCTGGGTATCGCATCCCAGAAAAACCACATCGCCCTGTATCATATGGGGATATACGCTTCTCCCAAGTTACGCGAGTGGTTTATGGCAGCGTACGAAAAATCGGTTGGCAAAAAGACGGATTTGGGCAAGAGCTGCATCCGCTTAAGGCCAACTGCCAACATACCCTACGGCCTGTTGGGGGAGTTGTGCGGTAAGGTAACCGTGGAAGATTTTCTTCGCGTGTATGAACAGGAATTGAGTTCCAGGGCAGGAGGCGGGATGGATGGATAAGGAATTTGTTTTTGACGCTGAGTTGAAAAAGGTACCGGACATCGATGGAGCATACATCGAAATTCCTTTTGATGTGAAAGAGGTGTTCGGAAAGGGCCGCGTTCCCGTCCACGCCACTTTTGACGGCGAGCCCTATGATGGCAGCCTGGTACGTATGGGTACGCCATGCCATATCCTGGGCGTCCGCAAGGAGATAAGGGCCAAGATCGGCAAGCAGCCGGGGGATATGGTGCATGTGACAATTAAGGAGCGTACTTGATCATATCTACATTTTGATTTTTGATTAAGATTTGATATTAATGGCTTCGCACCTGCGGGTGCGACCAGGGCTTTCCGATCGCCCTGGACCTTCGGAGGCATATTTCTTTCTTAAGCTTGAGTTTCCATTATGTTTATATGTGAGCCTGCACTGTCCAAGCGAAGCGCAGGACGGTGCAAAGGGATCATAGGAGAAAAGTGCAAAAACTCGCAGAAATGACGAAGTCATTCCTGCGAAAAGAACAACCCCTGTGGATATAATCCACAGGGGTTGCGGGTTGGGCAAAGCACATAGACTTTGCTTCATTGAACGCCGGAATTGACCAGGAAACACCGTGCATGATGGTTTGCGCAGATCAAATGAATACTCTTGCCGATGGTATCCGTTTGATCTATGTTGCTGCTTTCCTCAGCCATCCCGGCACCAGCTCTCACAAGCCGGGGTTTTTCCCAACGGTAGGGCTGGCGGCGGGCGCATTCAGCGCGGCTTGTAAGTCGACGGAATTAGAAAGCTTGTCCAGAGCACCAGTCTGGTTTTTACTGGATCTGCTTGCCTTCTTGGTTTTCCCGGAAGGAGCAGGCGCAGAGGCCGCAGTGCTGCTTTCGGACTCTTGCGAGGCTACGGCTGTGTTCTTGGAGGCTGTCTTTTTCGTGGTCTTCACGTCATTGGCGAATACCTGTACCCAGTAGGTGACGCCGTCGATGACGACGGAGGCAACGCCCATTTTGGTGAACTTCTTGTTCAGAATATTGGCCCGGTGGCCTTCAGAATCCATCCAGTCTTCCACTACTTTGTCGGCAGAGTACTGCCCCTTGGCCAGGTTTTCACCGCGGTAGGAGGCAGAGACGCCTTCTTCGGCAAAAGCGGTTTTCCATTCCTCACCGTTTGGGCGGGTATGGCTCCATTTTTCGACGATCTCGGCGGCACGCAGTTCGGCAACACGGTTGAGGTCATCGTTCAACTTAACGTTTTTCAAACCGGCAGCCTTGCGCTCTTGATTGACCAAGTCAAGGACATCGGAGGATTTGTCGGCCAAAGCACCTGCGAAGGTGGTAAAAAGAACAGCCAGAACAAGAACCAGAGCGGCCAATGCTTTTGCGGAACGGAACATGAAAATTCTCCCTTCGGAAACTGGCTGTCATGCGGCTT
>JAEZJP010000162.1 GCA_023415715.1 Bacillota bacterium | reverse complement strand
ACATTGCTTTTCCTTGATTCTCTATTTCTTGACCTTTGCAGCGCTTTCGATAACCTTTCGAAAAGAAAAGAGGCTGTCTCCGTGATTTCACTCACTTTGAGACAGCCCCTTAGTTACTTCTTACTCATTACCTGCCGATCCCGCGATATTGTCCAGGTCTTCCCTTGTGTCGATGTCCTTAAGCTCGACCGGATTGCTGACCATATAGTACCTCAGTATGTCCGGATGATTCCATATGACAGCGCGGCCGCCAATATCCCCCTTCAGGGCCATCAGCTCATCCTTAAGCTGCCAAGGAAATATAACCGGATTTCCGGGGCAGTCACCGTAGGCTGCCGAAATAATGCACGACGGCTCACTTTTGAACATTTCGATCATGCCGGCAACGGTATGTAAACTCAAATGCGGCTGGTCACCAACAAAGAACATGACGCCATCCCATACGCCGCAATTTTGAAGGCCTATCCGAATCGAAGAGCTGATCCCCAGGGACGGGTCGGGATGATGAACAGCACGGGCGCGGGTGCCGGATACATGCGCTATGATCTGCTGATATTGAGTGACCACAACGACTTGGTGAAAACCGGCTGCCAGCATCAAATCAAGCGTGTGAAGATAAAGCGTCTTGCCTGCATAGTTTTCCAGCAGTTTGTTGCCAATAAACCTTTCACCGCGTCCGGCCGCCAATAGAATCGCGGCAATCCTCATTTCAGTTTTCCCATGCCTCTCAATACCTTTTCCGGTGTAATGGGCAGCTCCCGAATCCACACGCCAGTGGCGTTATAGACAGCATGGACGATAGCGGGGCTTGTGGTATTGATGACAACTTCACCGATGGATTTCGCGCCAAACGGGCCGCTTGGCTCATAGCTTGACTCAAATTCCACGATGATGCTGCCTGTATCAAGGCGCGTGGGCAGCTTATACTGCATGAATGAATCGGTCATCAGCTTTCCGTTTTCATTGTGATGCACATCCTCGAAAAGCGCCATGCCGATGCCCTGCACGATGCCGCCCTCGGCCTGTATGCGGGCCAGATTTGTGTTGATGACCGTACCGCAATCAACAACGCCGGCATAATTGACGACATCAACCTTGCCTGTTTCCAGATCCACCTCAACCTCGGCAAAGCCCGTCATGAACGGCGGCGGCGAGGTGGGACTGCAATGTGCTGCGCCGGCTGACAGCACATTATCGCTGCCATAAACGTGCTTCTCGGCAAGTTCATTTATTGTAATCTGCCTGTCGCCATCCAAAGCATATACCCGGCTGCCGTCAAAGTCTACCGCTTCACGGTCCAAACCCATCAGTTTGGCGCCGGCAGCCTTGATTTTATCCGTCAGCTCCGCGCAGGCCTTGATAACCGCCGTTCCGGTAACATACGTCGTGCAGGATGCATAGGAGCCGGTATCATAGGGCGACGAGTCCGTATCGACACCTTGCACGATGATCTTATCCAAACCGCAGCCCAGCGACTCCGCTGCAATCTGCGCCAGTATCGTGTCGCAGCCTGTTCCCATGTCGGTTGCACCGATGAGCAGCGTGTAGTAACCATCATCGTTCAAGCGGATCTCAACGGACGCCGTATCCACGCCGGCAATCCCAGACCCCTGCATCGCCATGGCCATGCCCAGCCCGCGCGCCTTTGCAGGGTCTGAATGCGCCAATGCTGTTCTGTTTCGCCAGCCAATGAGCTCGCTTCCTTTTATAAGGCAGCGGTCCAGCGCCGAACTTAAAAGCGTTTCATCATAATATGCCGGCATGACCTCTCCGACCTGAACCATGTTCTGCTCGCGCAAAGCAACAGGGTCAATGCCAAGTGACTCTGCCAGTTCGTTAACGGCAGTCTCTAAAGCGAAGAAACCCTGCGTCGCGCCGTATCCCCGGTAGGCGCCTGCCGGCATCGTATTGGAATAGACGACCTGGTAATTGAAGCGGAATGCACTGGCTTTATTGTACAGCGGTATCGGCTTGTGGCCTGA
The DNA here is from genome assembly GCA_023415715.1 of Bacillota bacterium. Taxonomy (GTDB): domain Bacteria; phylum Bacillota; class Clostridia; order Christensenellales; family Aristaeellaceae; genus JAEWAH01. The sequence goes on along the minus strand of JAEZJP010000162.1, from coordinate 7,802 downwards.
AAGCCCGACGGTCGTTGGCCCATGCTCGCTGTAGGCGCCGGTATTGGAGAGCGTGTCGACCTCAATGGCTCGTATGCTTCCGTGCTTGTTGGCCCCCAGCCGAACGCGGATGCACATCTCATGGCGGCTGTTGGAACTGGCGAATGTCTCCTGGCGGCTGAATACGATCTTGGCCGGTTTCTTGGTGAGGAAGGTGACAAGCGCAGGGAAGATTTCGCTGACGATCGTCTGCTTTGCGCCGAATCCTCCGCCGATACGCGGTTTGATCACGCGCACCGCGGAGCGGCTGATGCCCAGTGCCCGCGCGATGATGCGCCGGACATGGAAAGGCACTTGCGTAGAGGTGACGATGTTGAGCCTTTCGTTGTGATCAAAATACGTATAAGTACGAAATGTCTCCATCATCGCCTGCGCATTTGCCTTGGTATGGTACTCGCGGTCGATGACAATGTCGCAGTCGTTAAGCACTGCATCCACGTCTCCAAACGAGAAGGCCTCGGCGGCTACCAGGTTGCGCCGCTGATCGCAGCCGATGTCGACGTGATAAAAATAATCGTCCTCAGGATGAATAACAGACGTGTGGTCAAGGGCCTTCTTAAAGTCCAGCACCGGCTCAAGCATATCATATTGAACCTTGATAAGTTTAAGGGCACGGTCGACTGTGCGCTCGTCGGAACCTGCCACGATGGCAACCGCGTCGCCCACATAGCGGACATATTGGTCCAGGATCAGCCGGTCATAGGGGCTAAGCTCCGGATAGGACTGGCCTGCCGTGGTAAAACGGAACTTAGGCGCATCCTTATATGTCAGCACACACTCAATACCGGGCAGCCTTTTTGCTGCACCTAAATCGATCTCCCGGATTTTAGCAAAAGCATGGGGGCTGCGCAGCACCTTGACGATCAGGCAGCTGGGCGGTGCCATATCGTCGGTATACACGGGCTTGCCGGTAACCAGCGCCATGGAATCAATCTTGCGTACAGCTTTATTGACAACCTTCATGTGATATCCTCCGTATCCTGCATGTACCTGCGGATCGCCCGCATCTGACCCATGTACCCTGTACAGCGGCAAAGATTGCCGGAAAGATACGCCTTTATCTGCGCCTCATCTGGGTTTTTCAGTTCTTTTTTCATTGCGATGACAGACATGATAAAGCCCGGACTGCAAAAGCCGCACTGGTCCGCCCCATCGTCGGCCAGCAGGCTGCCGAACTTTTCCGCTTCCTCCTGTACACCCTCCAGCGTTGTAACGTGTTTACTGTCTACCCGCGCTGCCAGCACAGCGCACGACAGCACAGGCTTCTCCTCCAGCCACACGGTGCATAACCCGCAGTTGGTCGTGTCGCATCCGCGTTTGACGCTGTAACAGCCTTTTTGGCGCAGGTAATCCAAGAGCACCGTGTCCAGCGCGATGTCATCGGTATGTTCCTTGCCATTGATCCAAGTCCTGATCTTCATGCCTGTACCCCCAGTATTTCACCTGCCGCGCGCCGGAACAGGACCTTCGAGACATGTCTTCGATATTCTGCTGACCCGCGCATGTTGCTGCCGAAATTGAGTTCTTCTGAAAGGATACCGGCTGCCCGCTCTATCTCCAGTTCTGACGGGCAATCTGTAAGCCCTTTAGCCGCCTTAAGAGCAAGCATAGCGGGGCCGGGACGTGCGCCCACCGAAATTGTCCACGCCGCGCCTGTTTTTGCCACAGCCAGCGAAAGCACAGGAAAATCGGAGGCTGACAAACGGAGGCTTTGATAAGACGTGCGGCATGTTTCATGCAGCTTGACCGAAACATTCACAACGATGTCTCTTTTCTTGGGTTGACGGATGAATTCGCTCATGGGTATAACGCCGCCCTTGAATAGATGGACATGGCTGTCCAGCGCAAGCAGCGCTGTCATAAGGTCGGAGAAGCCAAAGCGTGAATAGACGCTGCCCCCGACTGTTGCTGTGTTGCGAAACTGTGTACCCACGATGCTTGCCACCGATCTCGGAAGGATCTGTAAACCGCCTGTCATAAAAGGGCTGCGTTCCAGATCGCGCAGAGTTGCCATGCAGCCGATATCAACAGTATCGCCGCTTAGCGTAATTTGGTCCAGGCCAAGCGCCGACAGGTCGATGGCGGTCCCAATGGTTTTATGCCCTTGCCGAAGCCACATACAGCCGCCAAGTATCGCGTTCGATTTCGACTTTAACAGCTCATCTAAGGCTTGTTCCAGGGTTTCGGCAACCAAATACGATTTGGTTATTGCAAACATCTTTTGATCCCCCACATCAAATCCAAACTACTGTGCTTGTGCTTTCAGTTCTTACGACGGTAAGCTTGTCCGAGTAAACCGTTTTTGCCGCCTGTTCAAACTTTACGTGAAAATCGGGGTCCTTCCGGTCTATCGACGCAAGCACCGTCCTGTTGTGCAGAAAAACCACGGTGTCTGCATAGTTTAAGGCCAGATTCGGGTCGTGTAAAGTAATAAGGACCGCAGTGCCGCTCGCTGAGTGAAAAGTTCTCAGCCTTGACAGAAATTCATGCTGACGGCGGAAATCCAGAAAGGCCGTGGGCTCGTCGACGAGCATATACCGGGCGCCCTGCAGCAGTGTCCGCGCCAGAAAGGCCAACTGCTTTTCACCCATGCTTACCTCGTTGTAAGGCTTAACGGCAAGGTGCTCCATGCCAAGGCTTAATAAAATGCCGTCTGCTTTCGCATAATGAGCGGCGGAAGGCGCTTCCAGCAGCTTAAGACGCGGCGTCACGCCCATCACAACATACTCCCTGATCGGATAGGCCAAGTCAGCCGCAAAAGTCTGGCTGGCATAGGAGATATGCCGGCCGCGCAGTTTTAAGGAATAACTGTTAAGGTCTTTCCCGTCCAGCGTGACGCGCCCTGCGAAAGGTGCAAGAAGGCCCGCCATACAGCGCAGAAGCGTGGTTTTGCCAGCTCCGTTCAGGCCCAGCACGGCGGTCAGCTTGCCCGGCAACACCTTCAGGTTTACATCTTCAAGCACAGGCGTGCGGTGATAGAAGATGCTGATATTCTTCGCAACCAATGCCTTTTCCATGGAGTCACTCATAACGCTTTTTTCTTTCTCGTCAGAAGAAATGCCAAAAAGACCGCGCCGATCAATGACGTCAGGATGCTGATGGGAAGCTCTGACGTCATAATCGACCGGGCGGCCGTGTCAGCGGCCAGCAGGATCGCGGCTCCCGCCAGCATGGAAAGCGGCATAGCACGATGAATGTCGTCGCCCCACAGGAGCCTTACGATATGCGGGATAAAGATGCCTATCCAGCTTACCGCGCCTACGATAGACACGACAGATGCAACCATCAGCGTGGAGCACAGTATTGCGGCGACCCGCACGGCACGTGTATTTATGCCAAGCGTCCGCGCCTCCTCTTCCCCCGCCGCCAGCACCTTCAGCCGCCAGCCCAGCAGCAGCAAAATAGCCGCGGCCGCCCCGAGCACCGGCAAAAGATTAAGGACGTCTGCCCAGCCGACATTATAAAACCCGCCCATCAGCCAAAAGTCGATGGCGGGAAGCTGTTTGTAGGGATCTGCGATGTATTTGAGCAGCATGAGCAGCGCGGACGACAGGCCGCCGGTGATCAGGCCGGAGACCACAAAACCCACGGTCTTATCGCCGCGGACCGATCGGGCCACTGCCAGGGACAGCAATACGGCAAGGATTCCCGCGGCGAACGACCCTGCCTGCTTAAGCCAGCTTTGTTCCGCAAAGAGCACGATGGCCGCGGCGGCGCCAAGCGAGCAGCCCGAGGTCACGCCGAGTACGTCGGGGGAAACCAGCGGGTTACGGAAAAGGCTCTGAAAGACCGTCCCCGCCAGCGCCAGCGCAGCACCGCCCAATGCAGCAAAGCATATCCGGGGCAGCCGGATGTCGAAAAACACCGATCCGCCTATGCCTCCACTTCCGCCGATCCAGCTGAAGACATCGGCCGGCATAATGGAATACCTGCCAATACATAAAGACGCAGCCGCCACAGTTACGAGAAGAACGCTCAGTGCGGCGATCAATATCCTGTACTTCTTCTTCCCGTTGATCATAATCCGATGTCGGCGGCGGTAACCGTTATATGGAAGAAGGTTTGATAAAAATCCATGGCTGCCTGTTGGTATTCCTTAGCGGTATAAGTCTCCGGGTGCAGCTTTAGCGTAAGCCAAAGCATGCCCAATATCGAAGAAGGTGTGGGGTAATCCCACGGCTCAATAGCCGAGGGAAAGGTGAAGACCTTGTTGTTTTTTACAGCGCTTATCGAGGCGAACCTAACGTCACCGGTAATTTCCTCAATGCCAAAGGATGCGTAATTGACACGGAAAATGAAGTCGGGATTGAAAGATAACAGTTGTTCGGCGGAAATGACAGCCCAGTAGGCTTCGGTCAGGCCGCCTGTCGCGTTTTCGCCGCCGCATGATTCAACCAGCGTATGCTGGTACATTTTAGATGTACATGTAGTCAGCGGATTGTCGCCGCCGGCAAAATAGACCTTGGGTTTTTGGGCGGTGTTCTTAAGCCTTTCTGAGATATCAGCCATCTTGCCGCTGTAATATTGCAACAAGTCGTTTGCACGGGCTTCCTGCCCGGCTGCCTTGCCGATCAATGCGACAGTGGCCAGAAAATCGTCATATGTCTCCGGTGAGATCGCTATAACCGGGATACCCAACTGCGTAAGCTTATCAATGCTGTCCTTGAGCCGGACCGGAAGTATGACCAGGTCAGGATTTAACTGCGCACAAGCCTCAATATTCAACCCTTTGCCAGAGCCTATTTCCGGAAGGGATAAAAGCGAAGGCGCAGCTTTTTGGTACAGGGGCCTTTGGCCGGCCTTTGCCTCTATGCCCACGATCTGGTCCGTGCTGCCTAGCGCAACCAGCAATGCCGTCGAGATATAATACGCGGAAGCGATCCGTGCCGCCTTCTGTTTCAGCGTGACGATGCGGTCAAGATAATCGGTCAGCGTGATCGAAGCGCTCTGACCCTCAGAGGCGGACGAAGAATTCATCGCAGGCGCTGTCATCGTTACAGTTTCCGCCAATGCAGCGAAATACCGGGTGTAACCGGCAGATGAAACGAGCAAAACTACAGTCAAAGCGAATACAAGTATCTTCTTCATAGTCTTTCTCCACATGAAATCAACGGTTTTCTTTCAGTATATCCAGCGCTGCCTTGAATACATCCAAACGGTTCTGTGTGGTCAACTCCAATACGACCGTATCGGTACGTTCCCGGATCCGGTTGAGAAACGGAGTATCGGCCAACTTCAAAACACCAAGCACCTGCTTTTTACAATCCAGGCAGGAAAGCACCTCTTCCTTGAAGTTTTCAGCTGAATCCTCAAGCACACCCAGCTCATCCATCAGGATCACAGAACTTCCGTCCTTGCGGCTTTCCCGCAAAACATGGGCGCCGAAGATGTCAAAAACGGATGTAACAGGCAAAGCATTGCCTTGCTCACACCTGACGGAAATAGGGTTATCGTTCAGGTAGCTGCCGCAATCGGCCAAACTGTGCATATAATACCCCTTCACAGTTCCGGCAATGGTGTAGGGCAGCGTTTTGAATCCCGTGGCCGCGAGGGAAAGCATATCTTGGATCTCCTGGATCATTTGGGATTTTCCGACCTGTTTATAGCCTGTGATAAATACGTTTTTTTCAGGCATCACGGATACACCACAACTTCGATATCATTCTGCCCATTGACGATATATCCATGCCCGTTCTTTACCATTAGCTTCCCGATGCATTTCTCGTGATATGAAAATTTGACGTCGGGTGAGGCGAGAATATCTTGCACTGATCTTCTCATTGCCATAATGACGTACCTCCAGGACAAAGTTTCATTATCATATCATAGGATAAGCGATTATGCAATCTGTACCAATTCATGCGGATAAAGGACTATTATCTTATCGCGTACCAATACCCTACACAGCTTTATCCAGCATCGCCGCGCCGATCATGGGCGCATCGCTGCCCAGGGAGGATACGCCTATTTTCAACCCACCGCCCACAGCCAGACCATAGCCGTGGGAGCGGAGATACTTAATCAGCGGATCAACGAACAACTCCCGCTGGGTGCACATGCCGCCGCTGAAGATCAGCGCGTCGGGAGAAATGGTGTTGATGACAGCCGTCAGTGCCCGGCCGAGTGCGCTGACCGCGCCGTTTATGATATCGCGGGCAGCCGAATCCCCTTTGTTCGCCAGTTCAAAAACCTGCTCGCTGGTGAGCTGCCTGCCGGAAAAGGCAGGGTGTTCCGCCGCGCTGCGGGCAATGCCTGATCCAGAGGCATATGCCTCCATGCACCCCAGCCTGCCGCAGGCGCATGGCCGCCCGTTTTGCACAACAGGAATATGCCCCACCTCCCCCGCTGTGCCCAAAGCACCGCTTAAGATGGCGCCCTTGTACACGATGCCGCATCCAATGCCTGTACCCAGGGTGATGCACACCAGCAGTTCACTGCCCCGCCCTTCGCCAAAGCACTTTTCCCCCCAGGCCGCGGCGCGGCTGTCCTGCATAAGCTTTGGGCGTATACCGCAGCACGCTTCCATCAGTAAGGCGCAGGGCGCGTTCACAAAATGCAGGTTGGGCGCATGCAGCACAACGCTTTGTTCGCTGTCTACGGAGCCCGGCACGCCCATGCCCATGAAACCTATGTCAGACATGCTCATGCCGCACCCGGCCAGCAAGCTTACGCATTCCTTCGCCGTAAGCTCCATCAGCGATTCGCAACCAATGCCGGAGGGCACTGCAAACTTTTGCTTGCCGATAATTCGTCCATCCTCTGTCAATACACCCAGGTTTACCTTGGTGCCGCCAATATCAATGCCCAGCCGGACGCCCATCAAAACCACCTCAGGTTCAAATCTCAACCGTCTTCATAAGCGGCAGCTTGCGGGAGGAAGGCCCAACCAGAACCGTCCATATGCCGTGCAGACGCTGCCAGCCTTCTCCTTCGTCAAGCCTTCCGTTTTCTTCAATGACTTTCCAATAGCACAGGCTTTGCGGGCCGATTTTCAATTCCACCGTTCTTGCTTCCCCGGCATCCAGCCCGACGCGGCCGAAGGCTGACAAGGCTTTTTCGGCAAATTGTACGCCTTCGGGCACGTCTTTAGGCGGCGCAAGATAGCATTGCACCACTTCCTCGCCGAAAACCCTGCCCGTATTGCGTATGGTCACACGCACATGAAGCCCGCTGTCTTCCGCTTTGGAAACGGTAAGCTCTTCATAGGCAAACGTTGTGTAGCTCAAGCCAAAGCCGAAGGGGAACAAGGGTTCAATGCCGGCCTTGTCAAAATGGCGGTACCCTATAAATATGCCTTCGGTGAAATGAGCTGTGTTGGTGGCTACATGGTCCTTGTGGCTGCCACGCCCGGCCATCGCCTGCCGCTCGGGATGATTTTTTTCATGCACCGCGTAATCCCAGATTTGCTTGGGGTAGGTCACAGGCAGCCGCCCGGCAGGGTTATACGCGCCTGTCAGCACATCCGCCGTGGCCTGCGCCCCTTCCTGGCCGGAGAACCACATCTGCAATACGCCTTTCACCTTGTGAAGCCACGGCATGGCCACCGGGTCGCCCGTGTTCAAAACGACCACCGTGTTCGGGTTGACTGCGCTTACCTTTTCAATCAGTTCGTTTTGATTTTCGTGTAGCTCAAGCGTTTCATTGGGGCTGTGGTGCCAGGCAAATACAAGTACCTTGTCGGCTTGGGCGGCAATTGAAACCGCGTCCCGCTCATTTCCAGCCCGCATGGAAGGCGTCACCCAGCAAAGGCGGAACTGCACGGG
>JAEZJP010000127.1 GCA_023415715.1 Bacillota bacterium | reverse complement strand
GAGTACTTCCTATCTCTTCCGATATTTCAGCATGTCTAGATATTCTAGAAACTGCTGTTGTATATCCTATGATAATCTAGAAATTCTAGAATGTCAAGCCAAAAAAAGAAATAATTCTAGACTATTTAGTCGTGATTCTTGAAATTCTAGAATAGCTGTGTTACCATATGCGTACAGAAAGATGAAAAGCGGAAGGTAAAAGAATCATGTCAAAAGAGGGTATTGCAAAAGCGCTGCGGTATTTCCGTGTACGAAGCGGAAAGACGGCAGCGGAGGTCGCAAAAATTGTCGGCAAGAGCGAAAAGACCGTATACGCCTGGGAATCCTGCAATGGACAGCCAGACACCGATACCCTTTTGGTTTTGTGTGAATTATACGGGATAAAGGATTTCAACGAATTCAGGAGTATGGCAAATGACAGCGCTGCCGAACAAACAAGTGATGTGGACAGGATCGTTGAGGCGTATCATAAAGACAAAAAACTTGCCATCCTGTTTTCCCGTTCCGCCAAGCTCAAGCCGGAAGACTTGGAGATCGTACTTAAGATGGTGAACCGCATGGATGAAGAAGACGACGCCGGCGTCTGATATAATTTGCGCGCTTAATAACCGATCATTGGAATGGATTTGGGTGCCCTGTCATACGGCGCAATTTCGCCGTTCTTCACCTTGTACAGAACCCTGGATGTTTCCATTGCTGCCTCCATCAGTTCCTTATGGGGCTGCATGCAGATATCCACCATGCCGATCTGATAGTTCTCGCCGTCATACCGGCCAAGGCAGAACTGATCGTTAAACTGGAACCAGTGCGCGCCTACCCCCAGCGGGTGGGCGGCGCATTTTTCTACAAAGTGACGCCACATCACGCCCCGCTCCAGCTGGTTTTCCACGCCTTTCAGGCCGGTGGCTGTAAGGCCCCTGTCCAACGCGCCGCAGTGGAACTCGCCGATCAGCACGGGCCGGTCAACCCCGGCTTTTAGTACAAAGTCCATATCGTTCGTCGGGTCAAAATCATAACAGTTGATGGAAAATACGTCAAAGTACTCCCAGCCGGCCATCATGACGGGATTGTTCGCCTTTGACCAGCGCAGCCCGAGGTTCAGGTGATGGTAGTCCACCTCGCGGCATGCAATGGAGGGTACCTTGATGTATTCCCGGATCAAAATCGCGGAGAAGTGAAGGATATCCTCCATGGAGCCGGGATACTGTGCAGAGCAGCAGTCAATAGGACTCTCCAAATCCGAAAAGCTCATAAAATCCGAGCCCCAGGAGTGGTTAAGCAGCTCGATGGTTTGATACTTTTTCTCAAGGTATTTTATGAACCCGGTCTTGCAATACGTTTTTGCGGGATTGTGCAGCACCTCGTCGGCGATATAAAGATTCTCGACAAAATGGAATTCCGGTTCGTTCCGAAGGAAATAGCCGATAAGCCATTGATCAAACTTCCATTCCGCCAGCTTCAAAGCGTATTGTGCCGATTTTTCACTGTATTCCGGCGAAAGGACATCCGGAAAATCCCGGAAGATCAGCGTATCCGTGACGGGGAAATGTGGCAGTTCCCGGACGTATGGGATTTTCGTATGGCTATTATTCACGGACAGCTCCGGGAAGTTGCCCTGGGAGTTGATGCCGTGGCCCATGAGAATGCGGTGGGAAATCTCCTCCCACTTCTCCCGCCAGTTATCCCCGTACACCCGCATCAAATTCAGCGCGGCAAAGCTTGCCATCTTGAAGCTGTCCATGGGCATATAGGCCGCCCGGCGCCGGCTGCCTATGGTATACATGTCGCGGTATGCAGGATCGTTTTCCCCGGGCAGCCAGTCGCACAGCTTTTCCAAATGGTCAACCCTGCAAAAATCGCCCGGGCGCGTTCCGCACGTGCCCAGGGAAAAGTAATCGCACCCGTCTGGGTCGGTCAGGTGCCAGCGGCCAAACGACGTTTTGACGGTGGAGAAAAAGCCTGTGCCTCCCTTCAGCTTTCGGGTGCAGTCGCCTCCCCATTTATTCCATTCGGGGAAGGGATAACCGGCCTCACCTTCGTTTGCCCTAAACGCTTTTTTCAGTTCGTCAAAGGAATGGATCTTGCCTGGCCAGTCCTTGTTCTTCCATTGGCCGAACTCGTCTACCAGCTTCACGTCCGGAATGGGGAAGTCGGTCGGATACTCGTCTGTCAGCGTGAAATCTTCAAACCGTACGCGCACGTCGTGGAACGCTTTTTCCATGCCCAGTTGGAACCGGTCCACCTCATGTACGTCCGTGCGCTGGCCGTGGATCACCAGCTTCAGCGTGCCGGGGGTGCGGTTGGTGTATATGGAGCCGTTGTCCAGCCAGTTCAAATCAAAGCACACCTTGGTTTTGAACCTTGGCAGCAGGCCAAAACGGATGCGTATTCTGTCCTTTTCTTCGCCCTTTACGTAGCAGCGCAGCGTCATGGCGGCGGAGTGGTCTTCCAATACCTCAATGAAGCCTATAATATACCGCTTGTTTGTGCCTTTGGCTTCTGTAAGCGTGATGCCGCCACCTGTTTTGCCCAGCGTCACCTCGCAAAAGTCTTTGCCGGATGCTGTGATGGCGGCATTTTGCGCTTTGGAATTGGTGAAATCGATCTTCATGAAATCACTCCCGTTCCAAGATCCGTCACTTACAAATTCCGCTGTATGGACTGGCTAACCGCGTGAAGATGCTGGCGCACCGCACGCTTGGCGTCTGCCTTGTCACCCTCCCGAAGCGCTTTCACAATGTGCTGGTGTTCCATATGAACGGCCTGGCTCCTTAATTCCGACTGCATGCTGACATCGCGGATTTCCTTGATCACGTCATAGTATGTGTCGATAAAGGAAGCGAAAAGCATGTTTCCCGAAAGTTCCGCCAGCCTGTAATGAAAATAGTAATCCACGGAGCCGGTGCCCTCTGGGTTCGTGTCGATCAGGTCCTGCAATGCTTGCAGCTGCTCCGGGGTGGCCTTGTCGATCACCTTTTCCACAATGCGGCACTCCATGGCCTCGCGGAATTCCAGCAGGTCAAGATACGTTGCTTTGCGGAACTGATTGGCCAGGTTGCCGGCCAGATCGCTTTCGCTGGCACTTTTGACCACCGTGCCCTCCTTGGGCGTGCGGTACAGGTATCCCCGCACCTCCAGCACGGTCAAAGCTTCCCTTAGAATCCCACGGCTTATATTCAGTTGATCGGCCAAAATCGCTTCGGGCGGCAGCTTTTCACCAACTAAAAGCTCTCCGGAGCGTATTGCCTGTATCAATTGATGGACTACCTTGTCGGAAAGGCGCTCATCCCTGACGGGGCGTAATTTCAGTGCCATCAAATCCACCTCAATCTTTCTTCAGTGCAATTTCGCAAAGACTGTCGGCCATTGCAAGCACATCCAGCCCCTTGGTAAATGTAAGGCATGTCCCTGTAGGATATCTCGTTTTGTCGATCCACTTTTGCGGAATATTGGACGCGCCGTATTTTGCCCCCAGCACCGCGCCGCAAATGGCGCCTATGGTATCCGCGTCCCTGCCGAAGTTGCCGGCCAGGATTACCCCGCGGCGGAAATCACCGTGCATGAGCTTCAGGCACCCGAAAGCCTGCACCACGGCTTCGCATACGGAGGCTTTGTAGCTTGTCCAAAGCTCGTCATGCAAGGGCATCCAGGCGTTCAAAAAATCTCCCTGCGCCTTTTCTACAATGTCTGCGGCTTTCTCCATGGCATAACGGAACCAGGTGTCCTCCGGCACGGCCTTCATGGCAGAAAACCAGATTTCGTCCATATCCGCATCCGCCATGGCCGCGGCCACGGCGGCGGCTACGGCCTGCGCGCCCCAGATTCCTTCCCGGTCATGGCTTATCTCCGCGTCGATACGTGATAATTCTATGGCGCGCTCCACATCCCCTGCACAAAGGATGCCGATGGGGGCGATCCGCATGGCAGCGCCGTCGGAATGGCAGTAGGAATTGTACCTGCCGGAGAAGGGGGGCCGCAGCCCTTTGCGTAAGTTTATGGAAGCCTCAAACTCGCTGGCGCCGCCGCGCTTTAGTTCATCCTGTGTGGATACGTGGGTAAGCCAGGCGTCCACCACGTTTTGGCTTGTAAGCTTCCCCTTGCAGTCAATGAGAATCTTGGCTGTCAAAAGAGCGAATTCCGTATCGTCGGTAGACCAGCTGGCGCCCTTGTTGAAATCGGCGGTAAAGCCGTAGGCCATCTGATTGTTCTGGTTGCGGGAAGCATCGCCGAAGGAATCGCCGATGGCAAGGCCGCTAAGTGCTCCCCTGGCTTTGTCCTGAAACAGTACCGGGTCCGATAAAAGCATGGCTCGCGTTTTCATGGTCAGTTGTCTCCTTCCATGATCGTCAAATTACCGAAGGCGGCCCGGCCCATGCCGTACATGGCGTACCCAGCCATTCCGATGCCGTATTCGCCGTCGCTTGCGGTAAGCAGCGTCCTGCCGTCCACGGAAAGGGTTAATTGATCACCCTTAGCCTCCAGGGAAACTGCGTAATTTCTCCCATGCTCCCAAGGGAAATCCGCCTCGCAAAGCGTTATCAGTTTACCGTGGTCGTTTTTCAGGATCGCAACTTTGTTCACGCCCTGGAAGCCGCCGTAATAGCCCCTTCGGGCGCCCTGCACACGGGCGGACACCAGGTGGGAGGCGCCGTTCAAGGGACAGGGTTCGCCGGTAACAAGAACATCCTTCATGTAATAATTGCCCGTCATGGCTTCGGCATGGTTTTCGGACAGGCAGCTTAAACGGCCGTCCTCCACGGTCCAGGCTCCATGGTTGTGGGAGAAGCCTAGAATGCTGCCAAACTCCCTGGGCAATCGGCCGACGGAAACGGTATAATTGGCCTTGCCATAAATCCTGAAACCTGATATAAGGATCCTGCCCGCGTCAAAGAATTTCCCGGGCGACCCGGCCTCCACATGCAGGCCAACCTCGCGCACCATGCCGCCGTTAAGGTCGGGGATGGTGAAGCGAAGCGCGGTTTCCGGGCAGGAATCCTTAAGCATTAGCGTTTCCCCCCGGTATTCTTTGCCTGTAAGGGCCTCCAGAACGTAGGGGGTTAACAGAATCGTTTCCCCATGCCACTTGTCAAAGGCGATCTTGAATTCCGCCTGCTGGCCGGGGTAGGCCGTGGGCGAGAACACGGGCATGTAGCGCTCGTCGTCAAAGTCGCCGCGCCGCCAAAGCGA
>JAEZJP010000021.1 GCA_023415715.1 Bacillota bacterium | reverse complement strand
GATGTGGGCACCTACGGCAGCTTAGCCTACCTTTCCATGGGCAGCAAAGCGACGGCTTCATCTCTTAACCAGGTCAAAGCCGCCATTCTTTCGGAAGCGGAGGAATTGCTGAATCTTTCCAATGCCGATGGCTACCGCAACACATTGGGTATGGATTACCCCTGGGGCAGCAACATGACGGTGGCCAACCATGCCATGCACCTGTTATTGGCCGCGGAGCTTGCGCCGGAAAAAGCGGATGCCTTCCGCAATGCTGCCTGGCAGCACCTTGATTACCTGATGGGCGCCAATCCCATGGGTTATTGCTACATCACCGGCCAGGGTGCGCTCTCCCCCACCGGCAGCCACCACCGGCCCAGCCAGAAAATGCAGCAAACGGTGCCCGGTATGCTGGCAGGCGGACCCGATTCCGGCCTTCATGACCCTTACGCCAAAGCTGTTCTTGCCGGAAAATCGCCCGCCAAGTGCTATGTGGACAACGACCAAAGCTATTCCACCAACGAGGTGGCCATCTACTGGAATTCGCCATTGGTTTATATCATGGCACAGCTGATGAAATAGCGATCTGCCCGGGATGCACACATCCCCGGGCATTTTTTGCATATCTTCCCGTTTCTTAAGGTGGGGTTTTCTGGTATAATAGGAGTGTTTGAACTCCATCCCAAAAAATCAGGAAAAGAGGTCCTCGGTGCTTGAAACTGGACTACAAGGAAGTAGCGCTTGATGACAGGGAGTGGATGGACCGTCTCTTTGCCATGGGCGAGCGGGGCTCGCTGGAATACAGCTTTACAACCACTTTTTTATGGCGGCACATTTACCAATTCCGCGTCGCCCGAATGGACGATTATCTGATTGTTCAATCCGAGCCGAAAAATCCTACGTACCTGTTTCCAATTGGACAAGGGTCACTGGAGCCAGTGGTCGAAGCGCTGGCGGAGGAGGCCAGGGAATTAGGCGTTCCTCTCGTCTTCAACACAGTACTTCCCAAAGACAAGGAATGGCTTGAAAAAACGTATCCCGGAAAGTTTGAATTCACCTATTGGCGGGACGGCGCCGATTACATTTACGAAACACAAAGCCTTGCCACGCTTGCCGGTAAAAAGCTCGCCGCCAAGCGCAACCACATCCACCGCTTTTTGGACAACCATCCCACCTGGCAGTACGAGGAGCTAACGGATGCGAACATGGACGACGCGCGGCAGATGAACCTGGCCTGGTGCCTGCAGGCGGGATGCATGGAGGATGGCGGGCTCACCGACGAATACTGCGCAGTGGAGCAGGCATTCCGCTTTTTCAAAGAGCTGAAGCTTTCAGGTGGCCTGATCAGATCGGAAGGCCGGGCGGTAGCCTTTACCATCGGTGACCCGCTGAACGAGGAAACTTATCTGGTGCACTTTGAAAAGGCTTATGCCGACGTGCAGGGCGCCTATCCCATGATCAACCAGCAATTCGTACAGCACAACTGTATGAACTACACTTATGTCAACAGGGAGGAGGACACCGGCGCGCCGGGCCTAAGGCAGGCAAAGCTGTCCTACAACCCGCTGAAGCTTGTGGAAAAGTACATCGCGACGCTGAAGGAGACAAGTCTGAAATCATGATCCGGTTTGCGGCTCCCAGTGACCATGAAAAGCTAAAAAGGCTGTGGTCAGATATCTTCGGGGATACACCCGAAATGGTGGAGGATTACTTTGCCCACCGCCACCTGGATGAGAACATGCTGGTGGAAACGCATGAGGATGACATCGCAGGCATGCTGACCATGCTCCCCTTGCGTCTTTTATCCCCCGGCCGGTCCTTTCCCGCCCGGTACATTTACGCTGTGGCCACCGACCCGAAATTCAGAAACCAAGGGGTCAGCACGCGTTTGCTGGACTATGCCCACAGGTTCATGCAAGGCCTGGGTGAAGCGGCATCCATTCTGGTGCCCGCTTCCCCCAGCCTTTTTGATTTCTATGGCAAGCGTGGCTACAAGACCGCCTTTTCACTGGATACCGTACGCTTTGAGGCAGCAAACTTGCCTCCATCTCCCAAAAATGGCCGCTTCGCGCTTTGTACGCCCGGAGAATATACACGCCTTCGGGACAAAGCCTTTTTTCCCAGCCGCCTGTACGCCTGCTGGGATGAAAATTCTGTGGCCTACGCCATGCGCAGCTTCGGCCCGGATGGAGGCGTTACACGGATATTTGCAGGAGACGGTGAGGGCTGCGCCGCCTGGGAGAGGCGGGAGGATGTTATGCTTATCCGGGAGCTGGCTCTTGTGAACATGGATGTGCCGGCAGCCCTTTCAGTGCTTGACAAGGCGCTGAACGCAAAAACCTACCAGGTACGCCTGCCCGAAAACAGCATACCCAATGCCGTTACGCTGCCCTTTGGTATGATCCATTGGCTGATCCCGGAACCTAAGCTTACCGGTAAGCCTCCATACTTGTCTTTGGCATTGGATTGACCCGAAGGTCCAGGGCTCCGTAGCCGAAGCGCCGCCAGTGGCTCCGGAACCCTGCCCCTGCCAGTGGCGGAAATGGGCAGGGTGGAGGAGGCTGGCGAAACAAGCAGTGCGAACGCAGTGAGCAATGCGCCGATTGAGCCAGATGGAGGGATGAAGCGAGGCAGAGGAGGCTGGCGAAACGAGCAGTGCGAACGGCAGTGAACAATGCGATGATTGAGCCAGATGGGTAGGAAAGCCCTGGTCGCGCCCGCAGACGCGAGATCCTTAACCTACCACATGAACTCGACAAAAAGAAAGGTTGGCATCTGCTCATTCCCCCAACCCAGGGGGAATTTTTTTGCACAAATTTTCAGAAGGGGATTGACACCACGGTTGGAAATGATATAATACCTTCAATTCATAGTAAATATGTATGAATAGTAATATTGGAAGGGAGACGCTACCATGTCCGATCTGAAAAACGCCTGGCGGTTTGAAACGCTGCAGGTCCATGTAGGCCAGGAACTGCCCGACCCCGCCACCGACGCCCGTGCTGTGCCCATTTACCAAACCACCTCCTACGTGTTCCCCAGCGCCAAGAGCGCCGAAGCCCGCTTCAGCCTATCGGAGAACGGCAACATCTATTCCAGGATCATGAACCCCACCAGCGACGTGTTTGAAAAGCGCATTGCAGCTTTGGAAGGCGGCGTGGGGGCGCTGGCCACGGCCTCCGGCGCAGCGGCTACCACATATGCCATCCTGAACATCGCCTTCGCGGGAGACCACATCGTATCCGCAACCACCATCTACGGCGGCACCTACAACCTGTTCGCCCATACTTTGCAGGATTACGGCATTGAGACAACCTTCGTCCACCCCGATGAGGAAGGGATCGAGGGGTTCGAAAAGGCCATAAGGGAAAACACAAAAGCCATTTTCATAGAGTCACTGGGCAACCCCAATTCCAGCGTGGTGGATATTGCCGCCTACGCAGACCTGGCTCACAAATACGGCATACCCCTGATCGTGGACAACACTTTCGCCACGCCCTACCTTTTGCGCCCCATTGAGCATGGGGCGGACATCGTGGTGCACTCCGCCACCAAGTTCATCGGCGGACACGGCACATCCATCGGCGGTGTAATCGTGGATGGCGGGAATTTTAACTGGGCGGCCTCCGGGAAGTTCCCCAAGTTCGTAACGCCGGATCCCAGCTATCACGGCCTGAAGCTGTGGGATGCGGTAGGTAATCTTGCCTATATCATCCGCGCCCGTGTGATTCTTTTGCGGGATACCGGCGCGGCGCTGGCGCCCCTCAACTCCTTCCTGTTCCTGCAGGGACTGGAGACGCTTTCGCTTCGGGTGGAGCGCCACGTGTACAACGCTTTGAAGATTGTGGACTTTTTGAAAAACCACCCCAAGGTCGCCCATGTAAACCATCCATCCCTCCCCGAGAATGGTTATAAGGCACTGTACGACAAATACTTTCCCAGGGGCGCTGGGTCGATCTTTACCTTTGAAATAAAAGGCGGAGCCCAAGATGCCAAGGCCTTCATCGACAGATTGAAGATCTTCTCGCTGCTGGCCAATGTGGCGGACGTAAAGTCCCTGGTGATCCATCCCGCCAGCACAACCCATTCCCAACTGACGGAATCAGAATTATTAAAGAGCGGCATCAAGCCCAGCACCATCCGTTTGTCCGTAGGCATCGAGCATGTGGACGATTTGATTGAAGACCTGCGTCAGGCACTGGAGGCAGTTTGATCCCAAAAAATAACGCTGACCTGTTCGGGCTGCCACCATACAACTTCGCCCCACTGTTATCCAGAGGGGCTTTCCCGTTTTGGATGTGTACTTTTGTTAATGTTTGTAAGGACATATACTTTTTATGAGTCTGCACAAAATCTCCATAATCAGTTGATATCCTTTCGCACATAGGAACGGATGCGAAAACATCATCCTCGGAAGGAGTGCCCTCATGTCACAGACACCGTCTGGTCATACCCGAATTCAAAATTGAGAAACAGCTGGCTGAAGGCGACAATGTGATTGAGTTCACACCAGCCCCCACGGGCACATTCACCTACTCCTGCTGGATGGGCATGATCCGCTCCACCATCAAGGTGGTGGAAAACGACGGCGCACAAGCTGCTCTTCCCGGCTCAGCCGGCACAGCTACTCCTGAAGTTACCGAAGATCCAGGCGCCTTGCCCATTTCGCCAGGCGGCTGCTGCGGCAGCGGCGTTGGAAGCCCGAAAGCTTCCGACGCTCACGACCCCCTGCCGATAACACCAGGTGGCTGCTGCGGTATTTAAAAATACGAAACAATTTTCATGGCAATGGGCAAACTTCCATCATGTATCGGCCCGGCGTAATGCCTGAAAGCACGACGGCCGCATCATGAAAGGAACGCCCGTCATGCGAAAACCGCGCTTACTTGCTTTGGGATTGTTATTGCCCCTGCTTCTCTCCGCCTGCCAATCATCGGGTGCCGTTGCAAAAGATTCCGCCGCATCCTTTGCCGCACTGCTTACGGCCATGCCGGACCGCGTTTCGCCGGATGAAAACATCGGTGTCTATGCGCTGGAAATCTCCATCGGCAGCGACCGGTTTCTTTGGAGCCGGGATTTCAGCAAGTCTATATATGACGTCTGGCTGGAAACAGATATCCTACCCTTTGTGGAAGCCGGGCTGGATACGGCAAAACTGCCGGAGGGCATGATCCATGAAGGGTCGCTGATCCTTGGCACAGACTTGAGTAATCAACCGCCGGGTTTTGAGGGGGAAGCAACACCGCAAAAGGCGTTTGAGCAGATCGCGAAATACAAGCGGGACAGCATAAAATTTTTCTCATCGGAGGACCGGTACGGCATCGATCTTGGAGACGGCCACATGTTTGAATGGGCAAAGAACCTTCAAACAAGCGAAAAGGATATCGTGTTTGTTTTAGACCCCAAGCCCTTTGCAGACGCCGGGGCGGACCCTGATAAAATCCCCGGATGGACTTTTACAAAGGCGGAAACAGCTGACGCAAAGGGAAATGCGGTTCAGGCGGACAGGCTGGTAAAGGCCTTCCACATTCAGTAGACTCCTATTTAATATAGCTTCTGCGCTTTATGCGCAGAAGCATTTTTTTGACAGCATCTATAAAAGGCCGGGATAAAGTCATAGTTTTTTTGAAGTACGGCAAAACCATTTGCAATAATTCTTGCATTTATTAGGAGATGGGACTTCCCAACAAAATACGGCCAGCGATTCCCGCTGTCTGAATCCATCGGTTTATGATACAATAGCACCATCATGTAGTTGCGGGGGGATCGTATCATGGATGATCTTTATATGCGGGGCACAAAGCATATGCGCCTTACCATCGAGGACCCTGAGCGCCTTTGCGAGGTGTCCAGGGCGCTTTCAAACCCCCTCCGGCTGCAAATTTTGCTGCTTTTGGGAAAAAAGTCCATGCAAAGCGTAAACGATCTGGCTGACCGCATGAACGAGCCGGTCTCCACTGTAGCCCTGGCCGTTCGCACCCTGGAGGAAGCCGGACTGATATTTACGGAAAGCGTGCCCGGCATACGCGGTATGCTGAAATTGTCCACCCGCAAAATCGATTCGCTGAGCATGGACCTTTTGCCCTATGAAGAGCACACCTGCAGTATACTTACCATGCGCATGCCCGTGGGGGGGTACTCCAGGGTAGGCCGCATCAAGCCCACCTGCGGTCTGGCCGGCGCAAACAATATCATCGGGGAGGATGACAACCCCCGTACCTTTTACCTGCAAGAAAGGTTCAGTGCGCAGCTTCTATGGTTCCGCCAGGGCTTTGTGGAGTACCTGTATGGCGTGCTGAACATTAACGAAATCGACATCGACTGGCTGGAGCTTTCCTTTGAAGCCTGCTCCGAAGCCCCCATGTACCGTGATCCCTGGAAGAGTGATATCCGCGTATCCATCAATAGCAAGATTCTAGGCTCCTGGACCAGCCCCTGCGACTGTGGCGAGCACAGAGGGCGGCTGAACCCTGCCTGGTGGTCTGACCTGTCCACCCAGCACGGCTTTTTGAAAACATGGCGGGTGGACGCCAAGGGAAGCTATCTGGACAATATGTATATTTCCGGCACCACGCTTCATGATCTTCAATTGGGATCAAGCGACGCCATCACCGTGCGCATTGAAGTGCCCGAGGACGCGGAAAATGTGGGCGGAATCAATCTGTTCGGTGAGCAATTTGGCGATTTTTCGCAGGATATCGTACTTCAGGTAGGTTACCGTATGAAAGAGGTCAGTCAAAATAAATAAATTATAAAAAACCTAAACCAATACCGATAGAAATCCGTTTTGTCTATAGCTTAAATAGAGCATTCTTAAAACTATTGACATCCATGCACCGCCGATGATATGCTATAAGCACCAAACGGCGGTGCGTTATTTATGCAAAAATGTGCCGTACCGTTTCCGGCAAAGCAAGAATATTGTATTTTATCCCCTGCCTGCGCGATGGAAAAGTGCAAGGAACTTGGATAAAATGGTGTATTTTGCTTACCCAAAAACAAATTGGAGGGGCATTATGCCAGACTTCTCCCCCATTCCCCGTCCTGAGCATCCCCGTCCCGATTTCGTCCGGGATACGTTTATGAACCTGAACGGCCAGTGGCAGTTCGACTTTGACGATGCGGATGAAGGCTTGAAAAAGCGCTGGTTCACCCCGGGCCATGAATTATCCAAGACGATCCTGGTTCCATTCAGCTATCAGACAAAAGCCAGCCAGATCGACACTCCGGACATCCACCCCATCCTGTGGTACCGCCGCAGCTTTACGGTCCCCGCCGAAATGAAGGGCAAAAGGATTCTCCTGCGCTTTGGTGCGGTTGATTACGCCTGCCGCGTGTTTATAAACGGCCAGCAGGCCGGTGAGCACAAGGGCGGCTATACTCCCTTTACAGTAGAAGCAACCCATTTATTGAAGAAGGGTGAAAACGACCTGTGCCTTCGCGTGGAGGACAGGCCCGACTGCACCCAGCCCCGCGGCAAACAGCACTGGGATAACGGTTTGATGGGCTGCTGGTACACCCCCGTCAGCGGCATCTGGCAGACGGTGTATATGGAAGCCGTGGGGGACTATGCCCTGACGCAGATCCACGTCACTCCCGACATTGACAGAAACCTGGCCACGGTGGAACTGGCGCTGGATAAGTTCCCCGCCGCCCCCCTTCAAGTGGATGTCCTTGTGTCCTTCAAAGGCAAAACCATCAAGCATGTGGCCGTGGATACCGTGGACCGGCAGGTGCGCATCCCGGTGGACATGATCGACAAGGGCAGCCTGGAACCTGTTAAGCTGTGGGCGCCTGCCCACCCTAACCTGTACGACCTCAATGTGCGCATCCTGGATGGCAGCAGGGAATCCGACCATGTAGCCGCCTACTTTGGCATGCGCAAGGTGCAGGTAGTGAACGGCCAGGTGCTGCTTAACAACACTCCTTTGTATCAGCGGCTGATTCTGGACCAGGGCTACTGGCCGGAATCGCTTATCACCCCGCCCTCCGACGAAGCCATCGTAAAGGATATTGAACTTGCGAAGGCCTTTGGCTTCAACGGTGCCCGCAAGCACCAAAAGATGGAGGATCCAAGGTATTACTACTGGGCCGACAAAATAGGCCTGCTCGTTTGGGGCGAAGTGCCTTCCCCCTATGATTATGCGGATGAAACGGTGCGAAATCTGGCTGAAACCTTCCTTGGTTTCATTGACCGGGATTTCAACCATCCCTGCATCATCACCTGGGTGCCGCTCAACGAAAGCTGGGGTGTAAGGCAGATTTACACCGACAAACGCCAGCAGGAAACCGGCCGTATGCTCTACCACATGGGCAAGGCGGCGGACGGCACGCGCGTCATCTCCACCAACGACGGCTGGGAGCAGGTAACCACCGACATCTGCGCGCTGCATGATTACGCTGCGGAAAAGGATGTCATGGCCAAGCACTTTGAAACCCGCGAGGCCGTGGAAAAAACCGCCTGCGACTGGCGCATGACCTTTGCCCAGGACGAAACGCCTACAGGGAACGAAGCCTTCATGGTCACCGAGTTTGGCGGCATCGCCTTTGCCACCATCGGCGCCCAGGGCAAAATGGGCGGCATGGAGACCTGGGGCTACCACGGAAAGGTAACGGATGAAGTGGAATTCCTGAAACGGTTTAAGGGCGTGTTTGATGCCGTACGGGAATTACCCTATTGCCAAGGCTACTGCTACACGCAATTGACCGACGTCATGCAGGAGATCAACGGTCTCACGATGCTCGACCGATCACCCAAGATAGATCCCAAGAAAATCCACGCACTGGTGTGCAACGCCCTCGGCCGCAACGGCTGAGCACTTAATATCGAAATATCGCCGTAAGGCGGTAGATAATAAAAAGGAGGATCACCCATGAAAAAGACCCTGGCATTGATTCTTTCCATGTTGCTGGTTCTGGCATTGGTTCCCGCTTCCCTGGCGGAATCCACGGTTGAACTGGACTTCTGGACCGTGTTCACCGGCGAAGACGGCGTTAACATGGATCAGCTGGTTGCCAACTTCAACGAAGCCAACCCCGGTATCAAGGTAAACCACATGAAGATGGACGCTGCCGACCTGTACACCAAGGCTCCCTTGGCTGTCACCTCCGGTGAAGGCGTTCCTGACGTTGCTATCGTACATGCTGAGCGCATTGCGCAGTTCGTGAAAGACGGCATCGTGATGCCCATCACCGATGTGCTGGCCAACGGCGACTTCGCCCCCGAACAGTACCTGTCCGCCGGCTGGGCCATGGGCGATATCGACGGAACCCGCTATTCCCTGCCTCTGGATGTGCACTCCTGGGTTTGCTATGTGAACCTGGACCTGCTGGCCCAGTATGACCTGGAAACCCCCGTTCTCCAAGACAACATCATCACCTGGGATGAGGTGAAAGCTGTTTCCGAAAAGGCCAAGGCGGATGAAATCACCGGTATCGGCCTGACCTGGAACCGCCCCTACATTCTGTCCATGTATTATCAGCTGGGCGGCCAGCTCTCTGAGGATGGCAGCGTAGCTACGCTGAACAACGACAAGTTCATCAAGGTTTTGGACGACCTCAAAGCCATGCATGACTCGGGTATCACCAGTGTGGACGGCGACGATCCCTTCAACGGCCTGTTCGTTGGCGGCATGATGGTGTTCTGCCCCGAAGGCATCTGGATGAACAACGGCCTGAAGGAAGCTCCCTTCAACTATACCATGGCTATCTTCCCCCAGTATGACGCTGCCAACGTGAAGTTCTGGGCTTCTTCCCACCAGTTCGTAGAGTTCAAGAAGGAAACCACCCCCGAAAAGCAGGCCGCTATCACCAAGTTCCTGCAGTATGTCCGTGACAACTCCATGCTCTGGGCACAGGCCGGCCAGACCGTCGCCTCCCTGAAGCTGCTGGAAGACCCGGCTTACAAAGATATGAAGCAGGCTTTCCTGGCTGACTATGGCGAAAGCATGACCGTTTCCAAATTCATCAACTATGGTCTGGTTGTGGACACCCTGGATCCCATGGGTTGGGAGAGCGTCTTCGGCCGCATGACCTCTGCTGATTTTGCCACCGCCCTGCAGCAGAAGGTGGACGAGAAGATCGCCGCGAAATAATACATAAGAATATCCGGGACGCCGGGGGATAAGCTTCCGGCGTCCCAATACTAATGAAGTACATTATCGCATCCAGATCTGTGAGAGATTTTTGCACATTACAAGGAGACGGAGCGACGCATAGCAGCGCTATGTGGAGCGGAAGACGACGCAGTAATGTGCAAAAAGATCCACAGAGATAATGCGATAATGTACGGAATTAGTATAAACATCCTATAACCATCAGCGAAGGAGTAATTGAAATGACCGCAAAAACCTACGCGGCCCGCACCTTGGGAAAACACCCCTGGAAAGCGCGGCTTACAGCGCTTTCTTTCCTTTTGCCTCATCTTTTGCTGTTTGCGGTGTTTTTTCTGATTCCATCGGTGATAGGCATTGCCTCCTCCTTTACGGACTGGCAGCTGGGCAAGCCCATGGTGTTTGTCGGCTTCGATAACTTCAAGACGCTCTTTTTCAATCAGGATTCGCAATATTACTGGCAATTGCGCTGGGGCCTTGCCAATACTGTGAAATTCGTCCTGATGTCTGTGCCCTTTCAGATCGTAATACCACTTTTACTGGCAGTGGCGCTGCAGCGCAAGCCCTTTGCCCACAAGATATTCCAATCCATTTATTATCTTCCCGCACTTTTATCCATCGCCGTGGTCATGATCAGCTGGAACTACATGTTCAACATGTCCGCGGGCTTTATCAACCGGGCGCTTGGCCTTGGGAAGCTTAACTGGTCCAGCAGTATCCCCCACAACTGGATGGCCATTGTGATCACTACCATCTGGTGGGTATCCGGGGGCAATATGATTATCTATCAAAGCGCTTTGGCCTCCATACCCCAGGAGCTTTACGAGGCGGCGTCGGTGGACGGCGCCAACGGTATTCAGCAGTTCTGGCACATTACGGTGCCCGGCATGCGCTATCCCCTCACCTATACGGCCATCACAAGCGTTATCCAACAATTCGGCATTTACGGCCAGCCGCTTATGTTCAACGGAGGCGGTCCAACCACGGCAGTTATTAACGGCTTTGATCAGCGCAGCAACTATGTGCTGCTGATGTACATATTCGACCTGGGCTTCGGCAGAGCCGGCGGAGACCCCGGCATGGCGTCCGCCATGGCACTGGTGCTGGGCCTAGTGATCCTTCTCGTATCCGTCATCCAATTCCGAGTGCTCAGGGCCAATGCACAGTAAAGGAGGGCAGCCTATATGACAACACTTGTAAAAACACAATCCCCCAGGCGGCGCTCCTTGGGCGCGATGCTTCACAAAAATCTGGGCAAGATCATTGCTTTCGTCTTTCTGTTTATGCTGATGATCGTTTGGATCATGCCCCTGGTGTGGTCCATTCTCTCAAGCCTGAAGCCCAGCATGGAAGCAAAGCAATATTTGAAGCTTAAGAACATCATTCCCATCACCTGGACGCTGGAAAACTACACCTACGTGTTTGATACAGCCACCACCCCCATCTTGGGCTGGATGAAAAACTCGTTGATCGTGGCTACATGCCAGGTACTGCTGGTTTTGTTCATCACCTCCACTTCCGCCTTTGCCTATGAGCGGCTGCACTTCCGTGGCAAGGAGGCCATCTTCTGGACGGTGTTCGGCCTGTCGATGTTCCCCAACGTGGTAGGCCTGGTGCCCCAGTTCCAGATCATGAATACCCTGCACTGGCTGGATAAGCTGCCTTCCATCATCTTCCCCGGCGTGACGGGCGTGTTCAACATCTTCCTGATCCGCAATTTCCTGAAGGGTGTGCCCCGGGAACTGGACGAGGCGGCCTCCATCGACGGCGCGGGCCCATGGCAGACGTATTTGAAGATCATCCTGCCAAGCCTCCGGCCGGTACTGACAGTGGTCGCGCTTTTCGCCTTTACAGGTGCATGGAATGACTTCGTTTGGCCTTCCATCGCCATCACCAATCCCAAGAACCTAACGCTGACACCGGGCCTTAGGGTTTTGCAGGTCAGCGAAGGCGGTCACATCGTACGCCAATTGGCCGGCGGTGTGATGGGCATGATCCCCACCTTCCTGATTTATCTTATGGCGCAAAAATACTTCCTGGGCGGCTTGAATCTTGGCTCAGGAATCAAAGGATAAGATATGCAGTACGACAAGAGCATTGACAGGATCCGCGGGTTTCTGGTACTGATCATGGTTTACTGCCACGTGCTCCAATTCTTCGGCAACGGCGGGGCTTTCCCCGCCGTTCTTCGCATCATCGACGTCATCAACGTGCTGGCGTTCCCGACTTTTGTTTTTTGCTTTGGCCGCAGCTCCGCGGTCGCGTATCTGCAAAGGCCCTTCAAAAAGGCCGCGCCGCGCCTACTCAAGGTTATGCTGACGATGTACGCGGTGTTTGTGCTCTCGGGCCTGGGCTTTCGAATCATCAGGGAGCACGCTCCCTTTAATACCATCACAGTGGAGAAGGTGCTCCTGCTTTCCGATATTCCCGGCTGGTCTGAGTTCCTGGCAGGCTTTGCCGCTTTCGCCTTGCTGGTATTGATTTTCTTCAAGCCCTTGAAGTGGCTTTCTACCCGCTTTGTTCCCACGCTGATCGTATCTTTGGTGAGTCTTGGCCTTTGCTTTTTCCCCTATGATCTGATCAAAGCGTCTCAAATTGGTCTTTTCATCGGCACCCGCAGCTTTGCCTCTTTTCCGGTGGTGCAGTACGCCGCCTACCTGCTGGCGGGCATCTATTGGCAGACGAGCCGCAAGCATGGTCTTACATGGTCTATTATTGGGCTTTGCGCCACGGCCGCAGGGGTCGTATATACGGCTGTAAGCGGCCTGCCGGAACGCTTCCCGCCGTCGCTTCCCTGGGTGCTTTTGACGGGCTTTTCTCCGGTGGCCCTTAGCTTCTTGATGGCAAAGATAGGCTCTTTGCCTCCTGTCCTTCGTGAGGCGGACGGCTGGCTGCGCAATGTGGGCAGAAAATCGCTGTTCTACCTTCTGGCCAGCAACCTGACCATTTTTACTTTGGCGGGGCTGAAAGCCGCACCTCAAGTCACCAAGCGGGATATCTGGTTCTGGAAGCAGTCCATCGCTTCCCCGTGGGGCGCTCTGCTTTGGACGGCGATACTGATCGCCGCTATCGGAATCGTAGCTTCCCTCGCGGGGCGCTCCAGCGAGAAGGCTGACAAAAAGCCGCGGGAAACAGAAAAGGCCGCGCCGGCGGCCACAATTGCGCCATAAGGAGGCAGACTATGTACAAAAGGTTTTTCAAACGCCTGGGAGGAGTGATCGTCATGTGCGCTATGCTTTTTACATCCGCCTCCGCCGGGAGCCTTGCGCCATTGCCCGTGAAGGACGTGGTGGAGATCGCTCAAAGGTTTTACCAGAATCCCCTGAATGTCAACAACATCGGTGATCCTTTTATCCTGCCGGCTGGAGGGAAGTATTACGCCTTCGCAACCGGTGGCGGCGTGGGGTTCAACGTGTGGACCTCCGAGGATTTGAAAACCTTCGGCAGCAAGAAAAAGGCGCTGCTGCGCGTCTCCTGGGCCAATGGCGATTATTGGGCCCCGGAAGTGTACGAATACCAGGGCAAGTATGTGATGCTTTTTTCCGCCAGACGCATGCAGGATAAAAGCCTGCGCCTGGGCATTGCCTTTGCCGATGAGCCCCAGGGCCTGTATAAAGACCCGTTGGACGCCCCGCTTCTGGACCCCGGCTACGCGGTGATCGACGCCAGCCTCTTTGTAGATGAGGACGGCACTCCGTATCTGTACTATGCCAGGGACTGCTCGGAGAATGTGGTGGGCCTCATCCACCAGAGTGATATCTATGTGGTGCAATTAGCCCAGGACCTTCTGTCCACCGTGGGCGAGCCGGTAAAGCTCACCGCCCCGGAGCAGCCCTGGGAGACAGGGGGCAGCGAGTGGCGCTGGAACGAGGGCCCCGTGGTAGTAAAGCATGCCGGAAAATACTATCTGTTTTACAGCGGCAACTATTTTGAGGACAAGGCCTACGATGTGGGCGTGGCTGTTTCCGAAAGTCCCACCGGCCCCTTTGTAAAGGCCGAAACCAATCCCCTGCTCACCTATGTGGAAGATAAGGGCGAAGTCGTCATTTCCGGCCCAGGCCACAACAGCTTCTTCACGGTTGGCGAAGAGCTGTTCACCGCCTACCATACCCACACCTACCCCACGGTCCCCAGCGGCAACCGGCAATTGAATTACGACCGGGCAGGATTCCATAATGACGGCACCGCCTATATCAACGGGCCGACGATGTTTACTCAATTGCTTCCTTACGCCATGCTGGATGTAAAGAATATTGCACCCCTGGCCACCCTCACCTTTGAAGGGAAAAACGGGGAAGGGCTCACCGATGGCGACTACTGCGTTTCCCCCGCCTCCCGTGATTATGCCTTCCAGGGAATAAAGGCGGAACTTGCCTTTGACAAACCTTTAAAGGCGGATACGGTGATCCTGTATCCAGGCCCCGAAGCTCATGCAAAGGGGAAGCTGATCATAAACGGAAGCTATGAGACACTTGTTGATTTGACAAGCTATGCTGGTATTCCCGGCGGCTGCCAGATCATTCCCTTTGACGCTATGCAGATAAGCTCTGTGCAGCTGGTTTTGGATGGCGAAGCATCCCTGGGTGAGGTCATCATTCTGGGGAACATGGAATAACGCCCGGGAGCCCAGCAATATTCCGCTTGACAAAACGGTATGTTTCCTCCATAATGTAAAAGACATTGATTCGTACCATGAAGGTACCGGATGTTCGAGAACGGACAGCGGTGCCTTCCTATTTTTTATGTTAAAAACGTATCAAAAAGGGTTAGGGTGACATTCCATGCATATGGCGGATGCCCTGGTCTCCCCGGCCGTAGGCTTTACCATGACCGCTGTAAGCGGAGCGGCCCTTGCTTATTCCATTTGGAAGGGCAAAAAGGAACAAGGGCTGGATGAAAAAAAGATACC
The DNA here is from genome assembly GCA_023415715.1 of Bacillota bacterium. GTDB lineage: Bacteria > Bacillota > Clostridia > Christensenellales > Aristaeellaceae > JAEWAH01. The sequence continues at coordinate 45,801 of JAEZJP010000021.1, read as the reverse complement.
TGTCATGGGCATCATGAGCGCGTTTGTCTTTGCGGCGCAAATGATCAACTTCACCATCCCCGGCACCGGCTCCAGCGGGCATATCGGCGGCGGCATCCTGCTATCATCGCTGCTGGGGGGCGGGCCTGCGCTTATATGCATTACCGCCGTACTGATCATACAGTGCCTGCTCTTTTCTGACGGCGGGCTGCTGGCGCTGGGCTGCAATGTGCTCAACATGGGTGTGATCCCCTGTTTGCTTGCGTATCCGCTTTTGTACAAGCCGCTCATGAAAAAGGGGATGTCCAAAAAGAATATCGCCGTCGCTTCCGTGGCGGCCGTTGTGATAAGCCTTCAGCTTGGAGCGTTTTCTGTGGTGCTGGAAACCCTGGCGTCGGGCATTACAAGGCTTCCCTTTGGTTCCTTCCTGCTTTGGATGCAGCCGATCCATTTGGCCATCGGCATTGTGGAAGGCCTGGTCACGGCAGCAATTTTGACCTTTGTGTTAACCGCAAGACCTGAGCTTATGGTGGGCGCGAAAACGGCGCAGGGGCTTGACAAACAGCTTTCCATGAAAAAGGTACTTGTGGTGCTTGGCGTGTTGGTATTGCTGGTGGGCGGCGTCCTGTCCCTGTTTGCCTCCTCTTATCCTGACGGTCTGGAGTGGTCCGTGAACGGGGTTCTCCGCCAGAGGGAGGCCGCCGAAGATACGAATACGGCGGACGGGGAAGCGGCAAAGGAAAATGCAGGCGAATTGCGCGAGGATCCGGCAACCGGTGCCGTATACGATACTTTAGCCGGCATCCAGCAGGCGGCCTCCGTCATGCCGGATTACGCCTTCAAGGATTCCGGCAGCGCGGCCGGCACCAGCGTGGCGGGCATTGTGGGAAGCGTAGTTACCATGGTCCTGGCGGCAGGCGCCGGCATCCTCATCTCCAAGGCAAAGCGAAAGGCGGTTTAGGCAGGGCCTTAGCACAACCAAAGCAGACGTCTTCACGGAAGCCTATGGGCGGCTGCTGTTATGTATAAAGGAGAAATCATGCAAAAAGCGGCCGGGGCGATGAATGAAATGCTGGCATTGGAGGAGCTTGCCTCCGGCGATACCATCATTCACCGCTTTCATCCCCTCAGCAAGCTCATTGTCACGCTTGTCTATTTGGTGGCGGTGATCTCAGTGAACCGGCTGGACTTTTTAACGCTGAGCCCTTTCTTCTTTTATCCCGCCATATTGCTGGCACTTTCGGAAATACCCGTCCGAACAGTCGCAAAGCGCGTATCGATTGCGATACCGTTCGTGCTGCTGACCGGCATATCCAACTTGATATTGGAACCGGCGGCGTATTTTTCGGTTTTCGGAATCACAGTATCCATGGGGATTGTATCCTTTGCTGTCCTTATGGAAAAGGCGGTATTGACGGTAGGCGCGGTATGTATCCTGATGGCGACCACAAAGACTGCGCTTTTGTTTTCCAGCCTGCGCAATCTGGGCATGCCAAAAATTCTTGCCGCCACGCTCCTTTTGTGCCTTCGGTATCTCTCCCTCCTTACGGGCGAAGCCGACCGGATGATAAAGGCCTATCATTTAAGGTCCGTAAAGCCCAAGGGCATCCGTATGGGTGACATGGGCTCCTTCGCGGGGCAGCTGCTGCTCAGAAGCATCAACAAGGCGGAGCATGTCTTTAAGGCCATGAAGCTGCGCGGCTTTGACGGGACCTTTGCCATCGCGGATATAAGGCGGATGGATGCAAAAAGCGCGTGCTATGCCGCATTCGCCGGCGCGCTGATCCTTTTGTGCCGCTTCCTGCCAGTAGAAAATCTATTCGGTCTTGTGCATTGACGGAGAACTGAAGTATGATTGTTGCTTCCAACGTTTCCTTTTCTTATCCCAACGGCACGCCGGTACTGAAGGAAGTGAGCTTCTGCCTGGAGGGCGGGAAAAAATACGCGCTGGTGGGGGCGAACGGCGCGGGAAAATCCACCCTGCTTTCCCTGCTTTGCGCGCTGGATCTGCCGGACAGCGGGATGATTACGATCGGCGGCATAACGCTAGGCTGTGCAACCGTACAGGAGGTGCGCAGCCGCGTGGGTATGGTATTCCAAAACCCGGATGACCAGTTGTTCATGCCCACGGTGTTCGACGATATCGCCTTTGGCCTGCGCAACCGAGGCATGGCGGAAAGCATGGTTCAGGTTAAGGTGAAAGCCATGCTTGACCGTATGGAGCTTACGCATTTGAAAGACCGGCCCCCTTACAGGCTGTCGGGCGGGGAAAAGCGAAGCGTTGCCATCGCGACGGCGCTGATTTTGGAGCCGCAAACACTGCTCATGGATGAGCCTACTGCCTTCCTCGATCCCCGCGCAAGGCGCGGCTTTCTAAGCCTGATGCACAGCCTGCAGACAGGCATGCTCATTGCAACCCACGATCTGGATTTGGCAAGGGAGCATATGGACGGCGTGCTGATTTTGAAGAATGGAAGCATCTTTGCCCAAGGCGGAACGGAGCTATTTGATGATGCGCAGCTTATGGAGGATGCACTTCTTTCATGAAGCCTGAATATTAGGAGGACGTAAATGGACAAGCAGACGGTTCTTGATGCGCTATATCAGGTAAAGCAGGGAGAACTAAGCCCCGAGGAAATGCTGATGAAACTAAAACTGCAGCCTTTTGAAGACCTGGGCTATGCGAAAATCGACCATCACCGCGCGCTCCGCCAGGGATCAAAAGAAGTGATCTACGGCCAGAATAAAACGCCGGAGCAAATCGCAAGCATTGCGGAGCGCATGGTTGCAAGCGGCGGCGTGAACATACTGATCACCCGCATGGCAGGGGAGGCAGCCGATTATGTATCCCATCATGTCCCCCTTGAATACGACACTGTATCCAGGGTGGGCGTTGTGAAACGTACCCAGCAGCCGCTTGTGGGCTCCATTGTCGTGGCGTCCGGCGGGACCAGCGACATGGCTGTTTGTGAGGAAGCCGCAATCACCGCCCAAACGTTGGGGAACCAGGTGACGCGGCTGTATGACGTAGGCGTGGCGGGGCTGCACCGCCTTCTTTCCCGCCTGGACGAGCTGATGCGCGCCCGGGTAGTCATCGCGGTGGCCGGCATGGAGGGGGCTTTGGCCAGCGTGGTGGGGGGGTTGGTGGACTGCCCCGTCATTGCCGTTCCTACAAGCGTGGGCTATGGCGCCAGCTTCGGCGGTGTTGCCGCACTGCTGGCCATGCTCAATTCCTGCGCCAGCGGCGTCAGCGTCGTGAATATCGATAACGGCTTTGGCGCGGGGTTCCTGGCCAGCCGGATCAACCAAATGAAGGGAATCGCCTGAAGATAGTGTTTCCGCCATTTATAAATACGGAGGAGAATGTTTATGAACGCCTTTGAGAAAAAAGAAAACCTGGTTCAGTATTTGAAGGAGCTTGGCAGCGTGGCCGTCGCCTTTTCCAGTGGGGTCGATTCCACCTTTTTGCTGAAGGTCGCCCATGAAACTCTTGGGGATAATGTCCTTGCCGTGACCGCCCGCTCCTGCTCTTTTCCCGAACGGGAGCTGAAGGAGGCGCAGGCTTTTACCGCGCAGCATCATATCAATCATATAATCTGCGATTCCGAAGAGCTGAGTATCGAGGGCTTTTCCTGCAATCCTACAAACCGCTGTTATCTATGCAAAACCGAGCTGTTTACCAAAATCACGGACATTGCCAAAAAGCATGGCATCCGCTATGTCGCGGAGGGGTCCAACATGGACGATTTGGGCGACTACCGGCCCGGGCTGCAGGCGGTAGCCGAATTGGGGATCAAGAGCCCCCTGCGCCATGCGGAACTGAGCAAGCAGGACATCCGGCTTCTTTCCCGGGAGATGGGTCTTAACACCTGGCAGAAGCAGTCGTTTGCATGCCTGTCCTCCCGCTTTGTATATGGGGAGGAGATCACGGAGAGAAAGTTGAAGATGGTGGATCAGGCGGAGCAGCTTCTTTTGGACTTGGGCTTTACACAGGTGCGTGTCCGCATCCACAACAATTTGGCACGCATTGAAATCTCCCCCCAGGAATTTGCAAAAATCATGGAGCCTGAATGCCGGGACACAGTATACGCCAAATTGAAGGAGTATGGGTTCAGCTATGTTTCCTTGGACCTGAAAGGATACCGCACCGGCAGCATGAACGAAACGCTGGCGTAACGGAAACAAGGCACGTTCATGAAAGATTGCAGGAAGGAGCTTTTTGAAAAAATCCTCCAGCCGACTCAATCGTCGCGCTGCTGCGCTGCCGCTTGCATCACTCGTTTCGTCGGCCTCCTCTGTCCTGCCCTTTTCCGCCACAGGCGGGTGCAGGACTACGGAGCCTTCCCGCACCCTTCCTTGAAAAACTTTCAATATCAAATCAAAACTTTAATACAAGCATCATCCCAATGGATGAAAATGTATGTATGGTATACACTCCAAGCCTTCCCCTTGAGTAAGCGTTGATTAAAGCGCCAACGTGTCATTCTGAGGAAGCGCAACGACCGAAGAATCTTTGTGCAGCAAAGGGCTCAAGATTCTTCGCTTCGCTCAGAATGACATATCTCTGAATAAATCAGTGCTTACTTGAAGGGAAGGTGGCGTGCAACGCCGGATGAAGTGTTGGCTGCGAATGTCCGTTCAGCCACTACCACCTCATCAGTCGACTTCGTCGACAGCTTCCCCTCGCGGGGAAGCCTTTGCATGCTCGCCCCACTCCCTATTTTCTGGGCAGTATAAAAGGGAAAAATGCCTCTTGCGATATCGCTTACGGAGGAGTTCGAATGAAATCACTATATATCGAATGTGCCATGGGTGCGGCCGGCGACATGCTGATGGCGGCCTTGCTGGAGCTGTTGCCCGATCCCGACAGGTTTCTAAAAAGAATGAACAGCCTGGGCATTCCAGGCGTCATTGTACAGCGCCAAACGGCCCAAAAGTGCGGCATTACTGGCACGCATATCTCTGTTACCGTAAAGGGCGAGGAAGAGGAAAGCTTCGACGTGCATGATCAACATCCGGAGCATAGCCATGATCACGACGAAGCGTCTTCCCATGGTCATCCTCATGACGAAGTGTTTGTTCACGGTCATGATCACGGCCATACACATGATCACGCCGGCATGAAAGACATCGCGTCGCTGATCTCCGCCCTGCCGGTATCGCAAGCGGTCAAAACAAACGCGCTGGCCATCTATCAGCTGCTTGCCCAGGCGGAAGCTCATGTGCACGGAAGGCCCGTGGAGCAGGTCCATTTTCATGAGGTGGGCACTATGGATGCCGTTGCGGATATCGTGGGTGTGTGCCTGTTGATGGAGGAGCTTGCTCCAAGCCTCGTGACCGTCTCCCCCATTCATGTGGGAAGCGGCCAGGTACGCTGTGCCCACGGCATACTGCCGGTGCCGGCGCCGGCCACCGCCTATCTATTGCGCGGGATCCCCTCCTATGGCGGCTCCATCCGCGGGGAACTTTGCACGCCCACAGGCGCGGCGATTTTGAGGCATTTCGCAACCGAATTTGGCCCTATGCCCTTGATGCGTGTGCAATCCACAGGTTATGGCATGGGCAAAAAGGATTTTGAGGCCGCCAACTGCGTACGCGCAATGCTTGGCACACTGGATGTACAGGGAGGCCCCAACGGCGAAATCGTTAAGCTTTGCTGCAACCTGGACGATATGACGGGGGAGGCCATGGGCTACGCCCAGCAGTTCCTTCTTCAAATGGGCGCGCTGGATGTTTTCACGGTCCCCATCCAAATGAAAAAGTCCAGGCCAGGCCAAATGCTCGTTTGCCTGTGCCGGCCGCAGGATGCGGACCAAATGGCAAAGGCTATGCTTACGCATACCACGACTTTCGGTGTGCGGCGGGAAAGATGCACGCGCTATATGCTGGACCGGCATATGGAAACGGAGGAAACGAAATGGGGCCCCGTCCGAAGGAAAACCGGCGAAGGTTACGGCACGGTTAAAAGCAAATATGAATATGACGATGTGGCCGAAATAGCGGGGCGTTTCGGCTTGTCCATGGACGAAGTATACCGGGAACTAGGAAATAAAACGAACAAGGAGCTATGAAAAACTACCGACGGAGTTCCGAAGCGTGCATAAGCTTGGTGCACTGCATGCTTAAGGCGGGCGATTATCAATCGCCCGCCTGTTTTGTGGAACATTCACTGATTGTTATTCTGAATGAGACAATGTATTTATAGTTTAGATGAGTATCACAACGCCGCTCCGCCTTCATGCGCCTCCATATAGTCCAGGTATTCATCATAGCTCTCCCGGCGGTCGATGATCGAACCCGGCAGAATTTCGATCACGCGGTTGGCCACCGTCTGCATCACCTGGTGGTCGCGGGATGTAAAGAGCATGGTGCCCTTGAACTCCGTCATGCCCTCGTTGAGCGCCGTGATGGCCTCCAGGTCCAGGTGGTTGGTGGGCTCATCCATGATCAGCACATTGGCGCCCGATACCATCATCTTGGCCAGCATGCAGCGCACCCGCTCACCGCCGGATAATACCTTGGCCTGCTTTAACGCCTCATCCCCGGAAAAGAGCATGCGCCCCAGCCAGCCGCGGATGGTCACCTCGTGCTTATCCTCGGAATACTGCCGAAGCCAATCCACCAGAGAATATTCCACGCCCTGAAAGAATTCCGTGTTATCTGCCGGGAAATATGCCTGAGAAGTGGTGACGCCCCACTTGAAATCGCCCTCATCAGGCTCAAGTTCGCCCATAAGGATCTGGAAAAGCGTCGTTCGCGCCAGTTCATCCTTCCCGGCAAAGGCGATCTTGTCCCCCGGCCTCACTACAAAGCTCACCCTGTCCAGCACCTTGCGGCCGCCTACGGTCTTTGTGATGTTGTTTACAGTCAACACATCGTTGCCCACCTGCCGGGCCTGCTCAAAGTGGATGAAGGGATAGCGGCGGGAGGAGGGCACAAAGTTCTCCATTTGAAGGTTATCCAGCAGCTTTTTGCGGGAAGTGGCCTGGCGCGATTTGGAGGCGTTGGCGCTGAAGCGCCTTATGAATTCCTCCAGTTCTTTGGCCTTTTCCTCATTGCGCCTGCGCTGGTCCTTTAACTGGCGAGCGGCAAGCTGTGTGTACTCATACCAGAAGTCATAATTGCCCACATACATTTGAATCTTGCCGAAGTCGATGTCCACAATGTGGGTGCACACATGGTTGAGAAAATGCCGGTCGTGGGAAACCACGATTACCGTATTTGGAAAATCCATCAAAAAGTCTTCCAGCCACTTGATGGCGTGCAGATCCAGGTTGTTGGTGGGCTCGTCCAGAAGCAGGATGTCCGGCAGCGCAAACAACGCCTGGGCCAGGAGCACCTTCACCTTGTGGGGCCCATCCAGCTCGGCCATCTTCATGGAATGGAATTCGCCGGTGATCCCCAGCCCGTTAAGCAATGTTTCTGCGTTGGGCTCCGCGTTCCAGCCATCCAACTCGGCAAATTCCCCTTCCAGTTCCGAAAGCTTCAAGCCATCCTCATCGTTAAAGTCGGATTTTGCGTACAGCTTTTCCTTTTCGGCCATGATGCCGTGCAGCCGCTTGTGGCCCATCAAAACCGTATCCAAAACCGTATGCTCGTCAAAGGCGAAGTGGTCCTGGCGCAAAACGGCAATCCGCTCGCCGGGTTTTACGGTAACCTCGCCCCTGGTAGGCTCCAGCTCGCCGGAGAGAATTTTTAAGAAGGTGGATTTGCCCGTGCCGTTGGCCCCAATCAGGCCATAGCAATTGCCGGCGGTAAACTGCACGCTGACATCCTTGAACAGTTCCCGCCCGCCGTATTGAAGCGATATCCCCTGTGCGCTGATCATAGTTAAAACAATTTCCCCTCTTGATAATAACCTTATAATTATAGCATACCGCGCACATTTATGCTATCGGGATACTTTGATATCTTTTTGTTAAAAATCGTCCAACATGAAATACTTTCCATTCTTATACGTTCTATTTATGAAGAACCGGCAAAGGTATGCCTCGAATAAGGGAGATTTCCTGCTTTTCGCGAAGATTGCCGGCTGGAGGTAAAGTATGAGGAAGTTAGTTTGCATCACACTTGCATTGCTGCTGTTTTGCACAAATGCATGGGCCGAGGCAGGCAAAACATCGTTAACCGGGATAAATGGCACCTTGGAAGGTTTGTATGGCACATATCAGTTTAAAAAGCAGATCTATATGAACCCCCTCAGTTCCTTCCTTGCGCTGGATGGTTTTCACGAGTACTACACGTTTTCTGAGGACTCTTTTACCATCACGGACCAGGGCGGAAACCAAAGAAGCATGACGGTAACATATCAGCCGGAATCATTCGATGAGGCAATTTTCCGAAACAGCTTCATGATGGAAGGATTCGCTATCCCCGACATCACATCGTTCAAGGATCGCCGCCAGTACACGGTCACAGAAATCTCCGGAAGTATGGTCTACCGTTTTTACCTTTTGGATCATGAAATGTGGCTGGCGCAAATCCATAAGGACTACGCCAACAGAATAAAGAATGAATACATATGGAGCATCTTTCAAATTGAGCGGTATGAAGGCGAAATTCCACTTATGGTATCCATCACCGGCACGCAAAGCGGTGTGAAAGAATTTCTAGCGCTTCAGGAGGGTTTTCATTCTGGTTATGACTTGGATACATGCTATAACATCACGCCGGACAGCTTTGGGGAAAACTCTGGCTATTCAATTTTCAAGTTTGACTTATCCTGTGCCTCCTTCCTCTTATACGAAAATAAAGTATACCCCCTGGGCGAGTGGTTCGGCGGGTTTGGCGTAACCAGCATGGCCCTTGCCGAAGATGGCAGTCAGGAACTGTTTTTCACCTATTCCTTCGGCTCAGGGCTGCACCGCTCCCATATAGCTTATTTTGATCCGGTAATGAAGAAAGTTGTCCCTATCGAATACACGCATCTTAACAAAGACATGATTGTAGCAAAGAGCGAAACAGGCTGCCTGTCCCTGTATGACGCCAGCTTTTCAAGCATGGAAAACTTCGTACGGTATGATATGAAAAGTACCGGCCATATCACTGATATCGTTTTTGAAGGCGGTAAAATCCTTTTAAGCCCTGCCCTGCAGGAATAACAAGATACTCCGGGAAGCAACAGGCAAGTGATTTATGTGAAAGGCACCATCGTAAGTCTTCCCCTGGAGGGGAAGGTGGCGCGCAGCGCCGGATGAGGTGTTGCTGCAAGCATGTGGCTGTTGTAAACACCTCATCAGTCGACTTCGTCGACAGCTTCCCCTCCAAGGGAAAGCCTCCTCAGAATACACACGTTCACGGTTTACAAAGAAGCTTGTTTTGAATGCAGAGTAATAAACTATTCCCCATATTTCGCATCTTATGTAATTGCCGGGGTACTAACCTTCACAGTATGCTTATGAGATGCACAATTGCGAATCCAATTCAAACCAGTGCTTAGTTAACCAAAGCATTTCATCTTTGAAACGCGTCACCTTTTCCCGATTTGTTCCAAAAAATTCAGGCTGTATCCACCAAGGCACTTCCATACACCATGAAAGCCGCAAAGCGTCTGCAATATTTTGTAAAGTCAGTACAAAATGCTGCGAATATCCTTCAAGGAAAGCATATATCTTTTCGATGTCCATGCCATTATCTTTCAATGTAAAAGATAATAAGGCTCTTCCTATGTCATGCCAAATATAGCTGTAATGATTGCGGTCAAAATCAACGATGGCAGATACACCATCTGCATCGAACAAGATATTATCAGCAGAGAAATCTTCATGAGAAATCCCTGTGGGCAGCTTATCGAAAAATTCACTTGTAAGCTGGTTCAGTATAGTTTCTTGCGCAAGTACAGCTTTTCGATACTCAATGGGGGTGCTTGCTGAACAATCCTGCATGCGATCATGAAAGTTATGCCATAAAGAATCTATTGTTTGTCTGCTGCTGATAGGAAACCCTTTCACCGAAAGCGCCGGCAGCCTGGAAAACGCTTTGTGCATATACCCGCAGGCACTGCCAAGACTCTGCATTTGCATGCTTGTGATTGTGTCGGGACCTTCTACCTTCCCCGAACAAAAGTCCATAACCATATAGGCCGTTTCGTTATCCATCAAACGGATGGCACGGCCATGACAATGCCAGATAAACGGGCAGGGAACGCCATTTTTTTCAAGAATAATCTGCCGCTGCAATGCAGATTCAATGAAATTCAATTTTTCTCTATCAAACCGCTTATTGCTGAACTGTTTAATCAACAATATGCCCTTATTAGTAGAAACCTTCCATTTCTGATTCAACCATCCGCCAAAAACAGGTGTAATTTGATTGCAGGTTATTCCATAACTGTCTTTCAAATCAATTATCATGCTGTTCTGCATGCAAATATCTCCTGAACAAAATATATACGATCTGCAAAGCTGCCTGGCAAATCAGTATTTGCCGGTTACTTAGGCGGATTATTTTGCAATCAGAATCAGGCCTAGCGCACACACTCCCATTCCCAGTAATTGACGTAAGCTAAGCACTTCCTTGTATAAGAGAAATCCAACGATTAACAAAACACAAGCCACTGTTATACTGGCAAATAAATTTGCTGTGCTCATTTTCCATCCAGCACGATATACACATAGAAACCCAAACTCCAGGCCTACGATTGCAATTCCGAGAGCATAGGTCGTCCAATTCGTTTTTTGTAATTCCAGCAAAAGGTTTTTCTTTTCGCTGGTAACATAAAACATTATTATTGAACAAATCATAGCTACTAGGTAAGTAACAGAAAGCGTAGCAAATGAATTGATATTCGTCGGTGTTGATTTTGCACAGATGTTGTAAATTGTATTTGCTGCAACAACAATCAGAATTGGCCATAGCATATTCCACATAGCATAAACCTCCCAAAGACAATAAAAACCGTATGCAAGTTAGCTTCGTATAAGTCTTTGCTATACAGCATTCAAGTTTCCCTCCACAAACGCTTTGGCTTGCGCAGCCTTTTGAATGCAAATGGCTTCATCCTCCCATGGGATGGAGCATTCGATTGTTGCCAAATACAATTGATCCAAATCAAGCGTTTTGAAAAAGCCGGAAAAATCCAGCCGCCCATCACCAAGATACACGTGGGATTTGGGATGCAAGTAGTCGGATAAGTGCAGCGTTCTTACTTTATTACTTAATATTGTGGCCGCGTGAACAATATCAATATCGGATTGCGCATAGTGTGTGGTGTCGATGGTACAATATACATCTGCCTCTTGGCAAAACGCAAGCATTTCATCTGGATCAATCAAAGGCACCATATAGCCTTGAAACGGAATCATATTTTCAATGCATACGATTCGATCCATGGCTATCTGCCTTATATCATCTGCCGCCGTTTTTTTGTATGACTTCCACCAGTTCAAATCTGTGGTCTTATGGTGCGGGGTGTGAAATACGACGCATGGAATGTCAGCGATGGATAAATACTCCCGGGTAGCCGGATCGATGATGGCATTGCTTCCATTTTCAATCACACCACCCATATCATGAAAGGAAGCGATCTTCAATCCGCTATTATGGACCATCCGGATCACTTCTTTGGGCTTAATATCCTTGATATGCTGCGCAACCTCCCACGAATCGCCGCCCTTCCAGTATCCGTCAAGCTCTATGTACTCATATCCTGCTTTTTGAATGATGTTCAGCGCTTTCCCGAAAGGGATCTGATAGAAGTTTGCCGTGGCCATCGCTATTTTCATGTTTCTCACCTCCATGCCACTGGTTTATGTACTGCGCCGCCAAGAGAGGAAAGCAAAGCCTATATTCTGAACTTATGATCCTGACCTGTAATGATTTTCATTGCCCATATGGAGCCTTTATACATGCCTTTCACCCCAATTCATTCGCATCAAAACCCGGCATCTTCATTCACAATCAGCAATGTCATCCGTCCTTTTATATACTGGCCTTCTATTGTAGATATTATATTGCATACACGTTCCGATGAAAGGCAGTCAGTGCAGTGTCCTGCCTTTATGCACGGCGGGCGATACCCTGCCCTTTTCGCGTTTTGCGGTGAGGCAACGTTCTTGGCCCTCTTTACAGCTTCACAATACGTATTCGTTATTTTGTTTTTTCCAACCACAATAAAAACCTTGTCCGGGCCATACGCCAAAGCCGCCACCCTGTTTCCGCTGTGGTCGATATTCACGATTCTACCGTCTATGGAAACAGCGTTTGAGCCTGAGATGTAACAATCCGCCAACAGCGAACTTCTTTTGATCTGCCTCACTTCCTCATTTGTTGTACCAAGCTCCTTGTCATAAACAGTGTTGCCCCTTTCTGTTAGAGCCTTTGTAATGCCTATCCTTTGAAGCGTTTGGGAGTGGCCTATCCCAACCGTGGCGTCATTTGGAATCTGTTCCAAAAGATATCTTTTCACATCATCGAAGGCATCAAACCAAAGCATACCAATATTACGCTTCAGGAAATTGCTTTCAAGCTCCCTGATTACAAATGAAGCATCCGCCATAAAGCCCTCCCTCAAAAATTGGAAAGCTTGATTTGTTTAAATCCCCGGTAAACGCCAAATGATCCTATTCTGCATATGCTTGGCCGTCCCTCAGCTGCTGGCGCTTTGATAGTGCTTCAGCCCACGGTTGAACAAATAGCTGCTCAAAGCGAGCCACGCAATAGGCCCGATGATGCCCCACACGGCATGCAGCGGGTCCATTTTCTTGAGGATGAACAGCGCCGGGAAATTGGTAATCACAAAGATGGGCAGCACAAACACGCCGATCTGCTGAATGAGCCGGCTGTATATGCCCATGGGCATATTGTTGAAGTCCCAGGAACTATCCACCAATCCGGCCAGGGCGTTGGTTTTTACCAGCTTGAAGGCCAGCACCTGGGGCAGAAGGAACATGGCGTATGCGATCAGGGAGCCGGTGATCATATATCCCACGTACCCCAGAATATCCAGGAACCCGACAGGCATGGCCATGCGCACAAGGCCCACGATCACAGCAACAATCCCCAGCAGCACATCCACCGTGAACAAGGCCAGGTCGCTGCGGCGAAGGGTCAACAGAAACTGCAGCGACACAGGCTTTACAAGAAGCAGGTCCAGTTCTCCCGACTGCACCTGGCGGCCGATGCCGAACAGGTTCATCATGTAAAGGCCGGCATAGGGGCCGGTGGCGATCATATATGAGCCGAAAAACACCAGCACCTCATCGGGCGTAAGGCCATTGATGGGCACGCCTGTTTTATACACCACGATCATGTACACGATCTTGGCCAAAAAATATCCCAGTTCCATAGCAATGCCGGTAAAGAAATTCATGCGGTATTCCAATTGGCCCATGAGGCTGTTTTTCATGAGTATGCACCAAAGAAAAAGGTGCTTTTTGATTTCTTTCATCGCATCAGCCCCCCGCAGCCAGAAATTTTTTCGAGCCCTGGTTCCACAAATATCCGCTGATTACAAGCATCAGCCCGATCCAGACCATTTGGGATATAAACCCTGTGATCACCGCCGGGCCATTGACCATGCCTACCAGCACATCCACCGGAAAGCCCACGGCATAGGCAAAGGGCAGGAATTTCAATAACCCGCAAACGGTACCGCCAAATATCTCCAGCGGAAAGATGCCGCCGCTTAGTACCACGATCACAATGCGTACCGCCTCAAATAAAAACCCGATCTCCGACAGCCAGAAGGCCCACATGCCTACGCAAAAGAAGATCAAAAAGTTAAGTATCAGCGCGCCAAGCAGTGTGGGGATAAACATCAGTATGCCTGACAGGCTCACGGGCGAAGCATGAAAGTAAAGCCCGACGCCCGCAAGCGCCAGCGCCATCAAGGCAAGCCCGCCCAGCAGCACCCCCAGCTTTTGCCCCACAAAGCAGCACAGCCTGTAGGGCAGGTAGCCGACCGGCCGGATCACATACTTGCTCAAGCCCCCATTTTTGATGTCCTCATTGATATCATACTCAAAGCCAGTGCGCAAAAGCCGCCACAAAATAGCCGCCGATACAGAGTAGGCCAGCATTTGATAGTAGCCCCGGCCGAAAAGCTCCCCCGTGCCGGCGCCACTATACAGCGCCTGCCACATAAAGATCTGTATGGTGATCGGGAAGGCTGCACTTACAAGCCCAAGCCAGAAGTCCGCACGGTAGGCCATGGTCTCCTTGACCCCAAGCCCCAGGGCGTACATGTATTTTCTCAGGGTCATAGCCCGTTTCCCCCCGTATACAGCCGGGCAATGCCCTCTTCCACAGGAATATCCCCAATGTTGAAATCCGTTACAGGCAGCGTTTCCAGCATGGCCTTGGAAACTTCCCTCACCTGTTCGCGGTCCACCTCGATCACCGCCTGCATATTTTCAAGGCTGCACAGTGTGCCATAGCGGCTCAAATCCATCCTTGATGCCTCTTCACTTTCAAAGGTGACCTGGATGCGCTTGCGCTCCCCAAACAGGCCATTGATCTTTTTCAATTCCCCGTCGTAGGCGATTTTCCCGTCGGCCACGACGATGGTGCGGCGGCACAGGTCCTCAATGTCGCTTATGGAATGGCTGGTGAGCAGTACTGTAGTCTGCTTTTCCCGGTTGTAGCCGCGCAAGAATTCCCTTATCCGCTTTTGCGAAATGATATCCAGGCCAATGGTGGGCTCGTCCAGGAACATCACCTCGGGCTTGTGCAAAAGCGAAGCGATCAATTCCATCTTCATCCGCTCGCCCAGCGACAGACGCCTTACTTGAACGCCCATCAGGTTCTTTACGTCCAAAAGCTCCGTCAGTTCACCCAGGGTGCTTCTATAATCCGCCTCGCCCAATTCGTATATGTGGCGGTTTAATGCAAACGACTCAATGGCGGGCAGATCCCACCACAGTTGGCTCTTTTGCCCCATGACGATGGCAAAGCGCATTTTAAAATCCTTTTTCCGCTCCCAGGGCACATAGCCCATGACGCGGGCCTCGCCGCCGGTAGGAAAAAGGATGCCCGAAAGCATCTTCAGCGTGGTGGTCTTGCCGGCGCCGTTGGGGCCTAAAAAGCCCACCATCTCCCCTTTTTCCAAGGAAAAATCAATGCCCTTCACGGCTTCCTTGTATAGTTTTTCCCGATGGAAAAGGCTCCTGAAGGAAGCTTTCATGCCTTCTTCTTTTTTCGTATACTCAAACGTTTTGCTCAAGTTGCGGACTTCTATCAGCGCCATGGGACACCGCCCTCTTTTGTAATTCCAAGGTTTGCCTTGTGACATTATAATCTTCCGAATTGCATTTGTATAGGCACAAAAGACGCAAAAACCAGCAGAAAAGATGACATTTATTCGCATGCGAAGCCTATATCGTGTGTGCGTTTTCTGTGCCGTTTACAAAAGTACCGCCCCCGCATTTTAAAGTGCGGAGGCGGCTCTTCGTGTGACAAAATAGTTATTTGTTGGCTTCTTCCAGGAAGTACTCATAGGCTTCCTTATCGGTAAAGCCTTCATGCACGATCTTGCGAATAGCCTGGGCCATGGCCACGGGATGCTCGCTTTGGAAGATGTTGCGGCCCATATCCAGACCCCGCGCGCCGCCCTGCATGGAGCGGTAGGCCAGGGTGAGCGCTTCCGGCTCGGAAAGCTTCTTGCCCCCGGCCACCACAATGGGCACGGGGCAGGCGGCCACGATCTCTTCAAAGTTGTCGCAGTAGTAGGTTTTGATGATGTGCGCGCCCATTTCCGCCACGATGCGGGTAGCCAGCTTGAAGAAGCGGTCGGTCCGCTCCATGTTCTTGCCCACGGCCACCACACCCAGGGTGGGTATGGAGTAGCGGAGGCCTGCATTGATGGTGCGGCTCAGGTTATCGATGCTGGAAAGCTGCCCGTCCGCGCCGATAAACGTCTGCACCGCCAGGCAGTCGGCGTTCATGCGGATGGAATCTTCGATATCCACGGCGATGACTTCGTGACTCAGGTCCTCATCCAGCATGGAGGAGCCGGAGGAAACGCGCAGCGCCACGGCCTTGCGGCAGTCCGGCGGCACGCAGGAGCGCAATGCGCCGCGGGTGCCCATGAGCACATCGATGCTGGGGATCAATTGCGGAATCACGATGTCCAGCCGTTCCAGGCCCGCGGTAGATCCCATGAAATAGCCGTGGTCAAAGGCAAACATCACCGTATTGCCGCTCTTGGGATCAAAGATGTTGGACAGGTGCTTTTTCATGCCCCAGTCCAGGTTGTTGGAACCCTTCACATGGAACCCGCCCTGGTTTGCAAAAGGCTTATCCACATGGTAGTTCTTGGCGACTTTGAGTGCTTCAATATCCGGCATTAGGGTCATCCTCCTTTAAACACGGCAAGATAATATGCATAAGTGTGGCCGCGATGCAGGGTCGCGGCCACACCTGCTGTTGAAGAGTAGGATAAGTATTTATTATTAGAAATCGTAGTTGTCCATGTTCTCGGCGGTGAACACAACACGCTCGGGCAGGAGCACAACGCCGGAATCATCCGCGGTGTAGGCATTGGCATCCAGCACGGTATTGGGCATGACTTCCACGGTGCCGATGTCAGGCACATCGATCTTGTCGCCGACCTTGACGGTGTTGCCGCTGGCCAGATAGTAGGCCAGGTAGCAGCCAAGAGCACCCTGTACTTTGCAGTCCCACAGGCCCCAGCGCTCGAGGATACCGGCGCGGCAATAGTCCTTCATGGAGTTCGGAGGAGCAAAGCCGGTGATGGAGACCTTGGTCTTGTCCAGGCCCAGGTTTTGGGCGGCCTGGCACTGGCCGGGCAGAGCGGTGGAGTCGTTGCAGATGATGCCGTCGATATCGGGATGGGCGGTCAGGATGGATTCACCGATGGTGATGGCCTTTTCAGCATCCTGTTCGCTGTAGTAGTTGTCGGGAGCAACGTTGACCCAGTTGGGATAGGTGGCCTTGATGTAGGCTTCGCCGGCAACCTGCCAGGAGTTCTGGTCAGCCACGGTGGCCTGGGAATAATGCCATGCGTACTTGATGGCATCCTTGGCGGGATCCTTGCCGCGGTTTTTCAAAGAATCGGCCAGCATGTCCACCAGCATTTTGCCCAGGATGTCGGGGGTGCCTTGGGATACCATCAGGCTGCGTGCGTCGCCGGAGACGTCGGAGTCCCAGGTGACAACGGCCAGACCGGCATCCTTGGCTTCCTTCATCACGGCGTCCAAACCGGTGGCATCCACAGAAGATACGCACACGGCATCGGCGCCCTGCTGAATGGCGTTGTTGATCACGGTGACCTGGTTGGCCACGGCTGCTTCGGGGCTGCCGTCATACTTGACGGTGAAGCCGTTCTTGGCGGCGAATTCCTGGGCGCCCACGTTGGCGCTCTCAAAGAACGCATTGCCGGTGAGCTTGGGAACGAAAACGACGGTGATGTCAGCAGCGGAAGCGGCGGCGATGCCTGCCAGCAGCGTAACTGCCATCAGGGCGACCAACAGCTTGGAAAGGAAACGTTTCATGAATTAATCCCTCCTGAACTTTCTATTTTACCGCGCGGCCCTGCGTACGCGCGATAACAACGTGTTTGGGCCTGAGACCTTCCGGCAATACCTACTTGCGTACTGTTTCACTTTTATGGAACAGGCGGTGGAAGAAGATTTGTACCCTGGAATTCTGCATGACGAACCGGATCGCCACAGATACCACCAGCAGAACACCAACCGGAATATCCAGATACTGCGTGGTGACCCCTGCCATGGAAAGCCCGAAGCGCAGCACGCCGATCAGCAGCGCCGCCAACGCCGTACCGATCACGCTGCCGCTGCCACCAAGGTTCGATGTGCCGCCGAGCACCACGGCTGTAATGACGGGCAGCGTCAGCTCTTTACCCATATCGGCCTTGGCGGTACCCAGATAGGCGGTGAGCAGTATTCCGGCGAGGGATGCTCCCATACCGGAGAGCATGTATGTGCTCATCACAATACGCTTTGTCTTGATGGCGCAATAGGATGCCGCGTTGCGGTTCACGCCGCACAGGAACACCTTACGCCCGTACTTTAAGCGGTGTAAGAGAATGTAGGCGATCAGGATCAGCCCCAGGAAGATAAAAAGCTGGTAAGGAATCACCTTGTCGACGCGGCCCTTGGCAATTTTGGTAAAGGCCTCCGGGAACCCGCTGATACCCTTGTAGGCTTCCGTAGTTGAAAAGTTCGTAACCGCAAGTGCCAGGCCGGAATAGAGGAAGGAACCTCCCAGCGTGACGACCATGGGCTGTACGCCCGTATAGGCTACGAAGAATCCGCTAAGCATGCCGCACAGCGCGCCGACCAAAAGCCCAACACCGCTGGCCAGCCAAATGCTCATGCCTGCGTCATTCCACAATACGCCGATGGTAATGGAGGTGAGGCCCACAATGGAGCCTGACTGTATGTCCATGCCGCCGGTGATAAGCACAAAGGTCACAAACAGGGAGATGATGCAGATGGACATGAAATCGTTAATGCTGCCCAAGAGTACCCGCGGCATCAGGAACTTGGGGGTTATCTGGCCAAACACCAGGATTTCGGCCACAAGCATGAGCAAAAGGTACAGTTCCCAACGTTTGAGCAGTTTCTTCAGCCGGAGCTTATCCATGGTGCGCCTCCCCCGAAACGTTGTCGCCATGGGCAGTCCTGGCCATAAGGCGTGCCCGTCTGGCCCGCTCCTGGGCCTGGCGCTGCAAAAGCGCGTCCGCCACCACGATGGTGATCAGCAGAATGCCGGTGATGGTGTTGTCGTAATCGGATGAAAAACCCAGGAATACGAGCACGCGGCTGATGGAGGCCATGATGGCCGCGCCTACCGTTGCGCCGATCACCGAACCTACGCCTCCGGTCAGGCTGATGCCGCCAAGAACACAGGCAGCAATGACCTTCATTTCGTATCCGCTGCCTGCGATTGGCGTTACGAAGCCTACTCGGCTCACGTACAGGATGCCGCCCACCGCTGCCAGCATACCGCACAGCACAAAGCTTGCCACTTTGACACCTGTTACCGGGATACCCAGCAGTGTAGCGCCGCTCACGTTGTCGCCTACCGCCGCCAGGTACCTGCCCCGCCTGGTCCTCGTCAGGGTAAAATGGGTGATGACCATGAATGTAAGTACTGCCAGGTAGAACGCTGTAACAGGTCCAACGCTTACCTGGGACAGCGCCTTGAAGCCGGCGGGCAGGTTTTCCACCCACTTGCCCTCGGTGAACACATACATGAGACCCCTCACGATGCCGTTGATGCCCAGTGTCATAATAATAGAAGGAATGTGCAGCACCGTGACGCCCACGCCGTTGATGAATCCGATCACAAGACCGATACCGACGGCGATGAGGGCGGCCACAGTCCAGTTGGAGCCGTCCCGGATAAGCGTCGCGAAGACCGCTGCGCTCATGCCCATGGTAGCACCCACAGACACGTCGATTTCACCGGTGATAATGACAAAGGCGATGCCAATGGCGATGATCGTATATACTACGCCACCGTTTAACGACAGCATGATGTTTGAGAAGGTCAGGAAGTTGGAATTCACCATCCCCACGCCCAGGAACAGAAACAAGAGAAACAGGATGGCGGTAATCTCCCTGGACTTTGACAGCTTTTTGATAAGAAGGCTGCCTGTTTTTAAAAAGGGCTGAGGCTTGTTAAGCAAGCACTTCCCTCCTCCCCTCCACTCCGAAGGCTGCCGCCATCAGGTTATCCTGGTTGATGTCCTGGCGCAGGAAACTGCGGTTGATCCTTCCGCAATACATGGTCACGGCCCGGTCGCTGAGTTCCACGATCTCCTCCATATCGGAGGAAATCATGAGGATCGCCAGACCCTGCTCTTTTAGCTGCTGGATGATGGCGTATACGTCGCCGCGGGCCGCGGCGTCGATGCCCCTTGTAGGCTCATCCAGGATCAGGACCTTGGGCCTAAGCGACAGGGCCCTTGCGATGATCACCTTTTGCTGGTTGCCGCCGGAGAGGGAGCTCATTACCTGATCCTGCCCCGTGACCTTAGTTCGGAAGCTTTTCACAAACTCCGCAGTGAGCTTCTTTTCCTCTTTGAAGTTCATCAGAAGCTTGCTCATCCTGTCCAGGCAGGCAGCGGAAGTATTGGCCGCCACGTCGCTGATGCGGAAGATGCCGTTTAGGAACCTGTCCTCCGCCACGTAGCTCAGACCCATATCCATGATTTTCCGGGTGCTCATACCGGTAACGTCTTGGCCGTTCAGATAGATCCTGCCGCTTTTGACCGCATCCCGGCCAAAGATGGTGGTGGCCAGCTCCGTACGGCCCGCGCCGACCACGCCTGCCAGGCCCAGGATCTCGCCGGGATAGACTTCAAAGCTTACATCCCTAAAGCCAAAACCCGTAAGGTGTTCAACCTTGAGTACCGGCTTGCCCGTACTTTGTACTGGCACGCCGCAATTGTCGCCTACACATTCCCTTTCCTTCATATCCGGGGGCAGGAGGCCCCTCACCAGCATCTCCCTGGTAAAATCGCCCACAGGGCCGGATAGGGTGATCACGCCGTCGCGCATAATAGCAACGTTAGTGGCGATCTCAAACACTTCCGTCAGGCGGTGGGTAATATAAATGAGACTTATGCCTTTGGCCTTCAGGTCACGTATGATCTCAAACAGGGAATGAACTTCATTAAACGTAAGCGAGCTGGTGGGTTCGTCTAGGATCAGGATACGGGCATCACGCATGAGCCCGCGAAGAATCTCCACCAATTGCTGCTCAGCGATGGATAGGCTGTCGGCTTTGCGATTCAAGTCCAGCTTCCAATCCAATTGTTCAATCAATTCCGCCAGCCGCTTGTGCAGTGCGCCTTTCTTTTCCCTAAATCCCATGATGATATTTTCTTCCACCGTCATATTGGGAAAAAGCATGGGCTCCTGGGGCACAAGGTAAATGCCGTGGGCAAGGGCTACGGAGGGCCTGCTTAAGCGTACCGGCTGGCCCCTCAAAAGCACCTCGCCTTCATCCGGCTGGTAGATGCCCATCAATATCTTGACCAGGGTGCTCTTGCCGGCCCCATTGCCGCCGATGAGCGCCACCACCTCGCCGCTGGCAACGGAAAGATTGATGCCCTTGAGCACCGCGTTCAGCCCAAAGGCCTTGCGGATGCCCTTCACAGAAATCATCATTTCGCCTACCGCGCTCGTCGTTTCGTTCACTCTGGGGCCTCCATGATCAAGTTATACATTTGTTCACACCGCGAATATTTGGACGTTTGTTTAATCATACGCCATTTGTACAGGTCTGTCAACTATCCCAGCCAAAATTTCTTTTGTGCCTCCGCGTCATCAGCCATCATAAGTAAACTTGTCCACACTTTCTTCTCTGTTTTTGCCATATTTGGCTTGTATTCTTCGGAAAGGATAAGTGATATACATTTGATAGAAATGTTTCCGCTTCATGATTGACATACAGAATCATTGATGATATACTTTGTTCTAACGAACATATGATTGTCCACTTAACTTTTGTAACTCCTAGGTAGCACCCGATGCTCTGCGATAAGGCAGCGGGCTGCCCAAGAAAGAGGGAGCATGAACTACGAAGAGTCCCTGATGATCAAAACGTCCTGGTACTACTATTTCGAGAACATGACCCAGCAGCAGATCGCCGACGTACTGGGCGTAAGCCGCCTGCGTGTCATCAAGCTTCTGGAGAAAGCCCGGGAGACCGGCATCATACAGTTCAAGCTGCGTCAGGACGGTGTGGACCGCATACAATTGGAAAAGACACTGATGGAGCGCTACGGACTGAAGGATGTTTTTGTGGTGCCTGCCATGCCGGGGCGTACGGAAATCAACGAAAACATCGCCAAGGCGGCGGCTATGTACGTGCGCGACAGGCTGACGGAAAACAGCTTCATTAATATTGGTTACGGCGACACACCCAGCAGGGTTTTAAACAATCTGGCAACCATGGCACAGGAGCCTATCTCCTGCGTATCGCTGACGGGGGGCGTGAATTACTACCTGCCCGATACACGATCCAATGTATTCAACGCCAAGCTGTACCTGATGCCAGCACCGCTTTTAGCCAGCTCCAAGGAGATGGCTGATGCCATGCGCCAGGAAGCATCCGTGCAGGAAATTTCCAGAATGGTGCGCCTGGCCACCGTATCGGTAATAGGCATCGGTCCCATGCACGAAACGGCCACCATCATCAAGTCTGGCATCTTAAGCCGGAACGACTTCCTATACCTGAGCATGAAGGGGGCCGTGGGCGACGTCCTGAGCCACTTCATCAACAAGGATGGAGAACTGGTGGAAAGCCCGGTGGAAGACAGGCTGATCAGCACCTCGCTTTCAACGCTTCGGGAACTGAAAAACGTGATCGGCGTCGCTGCCGGTGAAGCCAAGGTAGAGGCCATCCGCGCCACTTTACGCGGCAAGTACCTGGATGTATTGATTACAGACGAGCCTACCGCCACCATCCTGGCGGAGGATATTTGATGCCAGAGGCGTTTCAACTATAGAAGCTGCGAATTTCACAATCCACGGCAGAGAGGTCAACGACCCAGCGACGCCGTAGGGGCGATTTTTAATCGCCCGTCAAGTAACATATTCTAACTGCAACATGCGGGCGATTGCTAATCGCCCCTGCGGCTTTCAAGCAAAGATGAAATGGTTTGCCAAGCAGTTACAATCCCCGGCAGGGAAGCCGATAAACATGATAAACCACTAGTCTCCGGCTTTAGAGGGGAGCCGGAGAGATCTTTGATCAAAAGGAGGGGAGGATTTTCATGGCGGGAAAATACCTCATGGCACTGGATGCCGGAACAGGAAGCGTGCGTGCCGTGCTCTTTGATACTTCCGGCCATCAATTGGGCTGTGTGCAAAAGGAGTGGTTCCACAAGGAGGATCCGCGGTATCCCGGCAGCATGGACTTTGACTGGACGCACAACTGGGCGCTGGCCTCGGGATGCGTTCGGGAAGTGCTTGATCAAACAAAGATTCCGGCTGCGGAGATTGCCGCAGTCAGCACCACTTGCATGCGGGAGGGCATCGTGCTCTATGACGGCGAGGGCCGGGAGATTTGGGCCTGCGCCAACGTGGATGCCCGCAGCGGTGATGAGGTGACAGAGCTTAAAAAGCTTGACCCGGAGCTGGAAAAGGAACTGTACGGCCTGTCCGGTCAGACCTATGCCTTGGGCGCGCTGCCAAGGCTCTTATGGGTCAAAAACAAAATGCCGGAACTTTACGAAAAGACGGCTGCAATGTCCATGTTTAACGACTGGCTCATCTATAAGCTGACCGGCGTTTTGGCCAGCGAGCCCAGCAACGGCTGCACTACAGGCATCTTCAACCTTCAAAGCAGGGATTGGGACGCCTCCATTGCAGCCCGCTGCGGCTTGAAGGACAGCATCTTCCCCAAAGCGCTGGAATGCGGTACCGTGGTGGCTGCCGTAAGCGCTGCAGGGGCTAAGCAGACGGGGCTTGCCTCTGGAACCCCGGTGGTCACGGGCGGTGGCGACGCACAATTGGGCTGCGTCGGCGTTGGGCTGGTAAAGCCTAATCAGGCTGCCGTGTTCGGCGGGAGCTTCTGGCAGTATGAGTTTAATACCCAAAGTGCGGCAACCGATCCCGGCTGCCGTGTGCGGGTCAACTGCCACGCCGTTCCCGGCCTGTGGCAGCACGAAGCCATCGCCTTCATGCCGGGTCTTGCCATGCGCTGGTACCGGGACGCCTTTTGCCAGGCGGAAAAGGAAGAGGCCGCAAAGCTTGGCCTTGACCCCTATCAGCTGATGAACCGGGAAGCGGAAAAAGTGCCCGCCGGCTGCTATGGTATGATGTGTTCCTTCTCTGATGTAATGAACTACATCTCATGGCGGCACGCGGCGCCAACCTTCGGCAACTTTGATTTTGATCCCAACAAATTCAACCGCTACACCTTCTATCGCGCCATTATGGAAAACGCCGCCCTGGTCACAAGGGGCCACATGGATCTGGTGCGGGAGGCCGGCGGCGGTATGCCGGAGGAGATCATATTCGCCTCCGGCGCATCCAAGAGCCCGCTGTGGTGCCAGATCGTGGCGGATGTGATGGGGCTTCCTGTAAAGGTGCCCGTGGTGAAAGAAGCCACCGCATTGGGTGCGGCCATCCTGGCAGGCTATGGCGTCGGGGTTTATGCCAGCATGGAAGAAGCGGCCGATACGCTGGTGAAGTGGGAAAAGACGTATCTGCCCAACATCGAAAACCACGAAACCTACAACAAAATGTACACGGTCTGGCGGGAGTTCTATAAAGGTCAGTTGGATTTGAGCGACCGCCGCGTTACGAGATATATGTGGGCAGCACCCGGCCTATAATTTAATCATGAAGGAGAGACCTCATATGTTTATCATCCATGAAGATGAGCGGGAATACCGCTTTGGCGACAGCGGCCCCAAATATCTGATGAAAGGCCCCCGCATGAATTTCGCGCTGGTGCAGTTCCAGGCGGGGCAGGATTTCAAAGCCCACTATCACAATGAGATGGAGGAAAACTTTTTTATTCTCGAAGGTGAAGTGGACGTAGTGGTGGACGGCACCGTGCACCACCTGACGCCGGGCCAGCTCATTCATATTGAGCCTGGCGAAATTCATTACCTTGTCAACAATTCTTCCAAGCCTGTAAAGATGATCTCCACCCTGGCTCCCTTCAGGGATGTAGATAAGGTGGACGTGGAGAACTATACCTATTGACACCGTACTATTCCTAATTTACAGCAATGCAAAGCGCCTCCTGCCGGTCTTGTGCCGGCGAGAGGCGCTTTGCGTTTGGCCCTTATACTACTTCTTCAGCAAATCTTTGTAAATGCCCGGTATGGAATCGGGGATCACCGTGGCGCCCACCGTCTTTTCATAGAACTTCACAGGGCCCGCGCCGCCGATGACGGCATAGGCGTAACCCATCTCCCGCATACCGTGCATGCAAGCCACCAACAACCCCTTGCCAATGCCCAGCATGCGGCTGCTTTCCGCAACGCCCATGGGGCCGAAAAAGTTTCTATTTGTGGACTCGTAGCAGGAAAAGCCCAGGATTTCATCCTCCTTTACGGCGATGAAGCAGCTTACCGGCTGGCGGGTAAAGCAGATTTCGCACTCGCTTGCCCAGCGGGGGCCGAAGTGCTCGTCTACCCAGGCTGTAACCCTGCGCATATCCGGCACCATGGCGCGCTGGATGGATATTTCTTTTTCCTCGTAGCCTTTCATAAGGGGGGCAAGTTCGGGGAGCTTTAAAAGATGCACCAGCATATCGGGCATGAATGCTCATCCTTTCGAAATTAAGTGAAGGTTAAGTATCCATTCCACTTTGGACGCGCTATTTCCTCTTTCTGGACAGATTCCATGTGGCCAGCACGAAGAAAACCACCGCAGTACCTACAAGCACCCAAAGGCTGACCGCGGCGGATGTTTCTGTGCTGCCAAACCGGAAGGAAACACCCATCATCTGCCTGAACTCCTGGGAAACCAAGGCCGGCGCCCCGGCAAATGCGGTTTGCAGCGGATTCTCCATCATCACTTGCCTGAAAAGCACGCTGGCATGGGATACGGGGAAGAATTTGATCACCGACTGCACGGCCTCCGGCAGCTGCCCCACAGGGATATATACACCCGTCAGAAAGCCAATCAGCGTTCCCAATATGGTGGAGGCTGTGGCAAAGGCGTTGTTGCTTTTGAAGAATGAAACAATGAAAAGCACAAGCGCGGTGCTGGAGAAAACCGACAGCAGCAACACACCCAGCAGCTTTACTATGCTTGATACGGCCAACACCTGGCCGCCGTAAGCCACGATGTAAATCTCGGCCAGCACAAAGGTGACAAAGGTCATGATCATGCCGATGACAAAGGAGCTCATAATATATCCGCCGGCCAGGGATGACCGTTTGGCAGGGGATGCCGAAAAATCCTTGCTGATTTTCTTTGATGTGTCCTCCACCATGATGCCGAACGCACCCATGGTGGTGGTAATGGAGGTAACGCTTAGGAGCCCCGCCATGATCCAGCTGTCTATCAAAAACCGCGAGCCGGGTATGCTTTGCATATTACCGGTGAGCATATCCCCCAGAAACAGGATATACAGGCCGATGATAATGAAGGCGGATAAAAGGGAAAAGAAAACTGCGGCACGGTCGCGGAAGAATATTTTGAGGTTGCGCGCGGCAAATTTCATCGTAATCATTCTCTGATCCCCTTTCCGGTGATGGCGATAAACGCATCGTCCATGCTGCCGCTGACTACTTCAAACACGGATATCAATTCCTCGCAGCCCTTCAAAACGGGCAGCGCATCCACCGTGCGTTTTAAAGGCACGGATACCATTCCGCCGGCCGTTTCATAGGAAATGTTCAATCCGTGAAGATACGCTTGCAGCGCGTCCATGTCGGTGGGCTTGATTTTTAAATGATCGCTTGAGTACCTGTCTTTCAATTCCGCCGGCGTCCCCTTGGCGGTAATGAGGCCCTTGTCGATCACAGCCACATAGTCGGCCCCCGCCGCCTCCTCCATATAGTGGGTGGTCAAAAACACCGTCACGCCTTCCTGCTCTTGCAGGCCGCGGATGGTATTCCACACGCTCTGGCGCGTTTGCGGGTCTAAGCCCGTGGTGGGCTCATCCAGAAAGAGAATTTTGGGGGTATTGACAAGCGCCCTGGCAATATCGGCCCTTCGGCGCTGTCCGCCGGAAAGCTTGCCGTATGGCCTATCAAGGAAGGATTCCACCTCAGCTTCGTGCGCAGCTCTCTTCACCGCCTGTTTGAGCTTATTACCAAAAAGGCCGTAAAAGGCGGCGCGGGTGGAAAGGTTCTCCCGTACGGTAAGCAGGCTGTCCAGGATGCTGTCCTGAAAGACAACACCGATGCTTTCACGGATCCTGGCGTCATCCTTGGAAAGCTCGTGGCCGTTCACCATCACCTTGCCCTCGTCAGGTTTTAAAAGCGTGCAGATTACGTCGATGGTGGTGGACTTGCCCGCCCCGTTGGGGCCCAGGAATGCAAACAACGTCCCCGCGTCCACATAAAAGTCGATTCCCCGCACGGCCTCAACATCACGGTAGCTTTTCTTCAGCCCCGATACCTCAATTCTCTTCTCCATCCGTTTCCCTCCATACAGTCGGTCAGCCATTGCCACACGTATCCATTTTACCGGTTGATTTCTGGTTTATCATTGAAGCGCGAAAAGAATCGGATGAAAATTTCATGAGAAGTGATTTACACAGCCCTGATTTCCATTTTAACACCCTTCCCCTGTTTAGCTGCCCATACGGCAAGGGCGGCGCCCAAAGCAAAGATGAGCAGGCTTCTTATGACTTCCACCCTCGGGGAAACCTCCTGCAATAGCTGGGCGGTAAAATTGCTCATCAGGTGCAGCAGCATGGCGGAAAGGATGCTGCGTTGGGTTTTTAGATAAACATGGCTCATGATGAATGACAAGCCTACCGATAAAAGAAGAAACATCCAGAACCCGGTGAGCCCGAAGCCCATTTTCCCGTGCCATGTTTGCGGCATGAAGTAAAGCGGCAGGTGCCATGCGCCCCATATCAGACCCAGCAGCGTTGACCCCTTCGCAAAGCCGTAACGGTCAAGCAGCTTATCCAGCGCATAGCCCCGCCAGCCCAGTTCCTCGGAAAACGGGCCGGACATGAAGCTTAAAAGAAGCAGCGGAAAGAAGGATACAGGATTTGCCCATATAGCCTTCGCGTTCACCATCCCGGGGAGCGATCCGCCAAGCAGCATGTCCAGGCCGATGGAGGCCGCAAAAATGACGGGAAAGGCGAGCAGTATAAAAAGCCACCATACGGCTTTTATGCGCCCCGGCTTTAAGATGCGGCGCAGATAGGAAATCCGCTCCTCCTTCCCATAGGTCGCCATGGCCATGATCAGACCAACGAAGGTGGGGGAGCAGCCGCCCAGGATCAAAAGCACCATGCCTGTACCTTGGTAAGGATCAAGCTTCATGAGGATGATGGTAAAATAGCAAACCCAGGTCCAAAGAAAGGTGAACAAAAAGAACAATACGGTACGCCTTGATTCTTTCTCCAGAAATATCACTCCCGCTTTGCTGGCTGTACGGACAATTATATCACATCGGTCATACGTCCTCTGTAATAATCACTTTGCATTGATCGCTATCCATCAGCGTACTCTTGACCTCAATCCGATCCCTGGCGATTTTCCCGCCCGTGACGTCTGCGATCATGGCAGCCATGGGGTCCAGGCACCAGCCGCGGCAGGCATTGGCCCCGCCCATCTTTTTGCTTAGCGCGCACAGCTTGCAGGCTGTGGCTGTCGCCTCATAGCCGTCCGCCGTCTTGGTAACCTGCCAGTTGGCGCAGCCGAAAACATCGGCCAGTGTCAGGAATACTTCCTCCACAGAGGTGATACCCATCATTTTGTTCATGGCGGCCGCTGTTTGGTTTTGCCGCTCCAATCGTTTCTCCACGACCGGCTCCAGTACCTTCAGTTTGTCATAGGTGTTTGCGGTTTCGGCCACCGAGGCCGCATAGGTGTTCTGCATCAAAACCAGTTTCATTTCAGTATTCATTTTGATTGCTCCTTTATTTATCGTTCGTTAGGTATAAAAGGATAGAATGCTCAGTAACGCCCGGAAAGGATTACACTCAGTTCTTCCCTGATTTCCTCCCTGGAAAGCGCCCGGTTTTTTACCACAATGCTTTCCACCAGGTTCTCCAACAAATGCATCAGCGTACGTACCAGAATAAGGCCGTTGTCCGCATTTTTAAGACGTGGCAGTACCAACTGGCAGTGCCGGGGAAGAATGGATCTTTCCCACTCATCCATCACCTGTTTTAGTTCCTCGTCACCGTCAAAGGACAGATATACTTTTACCCCCAACCGGTACACCTTTCTGTCGTAGTCGCCAAGATCGCGAAGCCCGTACACAAACTCTACGTAAAAGTCTATCAGATCGCCCGCCTGAACCTTGGCTGCCTGCCTTTTCAGCAGTTCGAAGTAGTCCTTTTTGATGATCTCGTGAAACAGCTCCCGCTTGCTTTGAAAGTAGTAGTACACCATGGGCAGCGAACAATCCACCGCCTTGGCAATATTGCGGATGGTGGTGCCATAGTAGCCATCGTTGTCGAACTGGTCCACGGCGGCCTGCTTGATGCGTACTTTCAGATCCTGATCCGGCACGTTTCCTGAACACCTTCTTTCTTAACGTTCGTTAGAATTATAAGATGGATCAAATCAAAATGCAATACCTTTTTGATAATTTTTTGTCATTCTCCCGCAGTGACCAATTCGCCATTGACAAGCGGAACGCACCTTTTTATAGTAAGGGTATGCTCGCTTGATAATACCAAGCGAATCCGGAGGGTGAAAAATGGCCTATGAAAGCGACTGGATCCTTTGCCGAAAGTGCCTCCAGGAGGAAATAGAGGAAAGCGGGCTTCGGGAGTATCTGGACAATTATGCCGCTACCCTGCCCAATGAGATAAGAGCACCGGAAGAGGAATATAAAAAACGCCTTTCCCTTTGTGAGGACTGCGGCCACCGTATACGCTTCACCTGTGTGCTGTGCGGCTGCTATATCCAGGCCAGGGCTGCCAAGAAAAATCAAAAATGTCCCATTCCCGGCGCACCCCGGTGGAGCGCCGTCTCAGAGGAAGAGGAGGAATAATCCATGGATCAGCAAACCGCCATGCTTCACCGGATATTATTAAAGATCGGCGATGTCGGACTGCTTGACAAGCTTGCCGGATTACAGCCTTCCGATGTACAGTCGCTGCTGATGGAAGTATTCGGCAGGCTTTCCGGAAAGATCTCTTCCAAAGGCCTTATTCAGGATTACAGGCAAAACAGGTTCGTAAGGCCCGCCGGGCTTAATGCCGTCAGCTATTTGAAGTTGGAATTGGAGCTGATGACCTTGGCGGAACAAAAGGGCTTTAAACCCGTTCTGCTTTCCCCCGCAGGGCTTTTTGGCAGCTGCTCCGCCATGGCCGCCGTCAGCCAGAACAAGGTATTGTCCGCATTGCGGGGTACGGAAATCCTGGCCGATCCCACCAATATGCTGGCACTGCACATAGCCGATAAGCTGTCAAGCCGGGAATGGACAAACACGGACGATGCCATCCATTTATGTGCCGCAAGCAGGGTAGCTAGGGCGCAGGGCATCACAAAGCCTGGCCTGTTTGCCCATTTTGGCATATACGGCATGGTCTCCTCCGGCCGTGACAGCGGCTCCTACCGCTGCGAAAATAACCTGCTGGAAAAGCATATTGCCTTCTATGACAATTTCTTCAGGCAGCATCTGAACGCGCAGGTAGCAGTTATCCTTCGCAGACGCAAGGGATATACCGACAGCGCTGGCTTTATGGAAAGAGCGGGAGAACACATTCGAAAAGCGCTTCCCCATATCCCGCTGGAAGTGGACAATACGGAAACGGACAATGCCTATTACCTGGGCCTGAATTTCAAACTGATGCTTTCTGTAAACGGGCAGTCCATGGAAATCGGCGACGGCGGCTTTGTGGATTGGACTCAAAAGCTTCTCAATAATAAAAAAGAGCGCCTTTTGATCAGCGCCATCGGCCTGGACAGGCTGCTGGGGATGAACGGGTAGTGATAAGCGGGGAGGGTGATTTTTGAAAAAATTACCCTCCCCGCACCCCACCCCAAAAACTTTCTATGTTTTATATATAACCAATCCAGGAATATATACCCATAACATAAGCTTTACCCAAGGAATGAAAATATATGTATGGCGCGCAGCGCCGGATGAGGTGTCGGCTGTGATTGTCCGCTCAGCCATTACCACCTCATCAGTCGACTTCGTCGACAGCTTGCCACTCGGCTTGCTCAATCTTCGCGCCGGCTCGCTGGCGCTTCCGGCGCTCGATTCGCAAGCTTCCTTCGCTTCGTTGCATCCGCCACAGGCGGCGCGAAGCTTCGGAACTCAAGGGGAAGCCTTGACATGCATTGCCACTCCCTATTTATTGTTCATTTCTTATACTTTGGGCGATTGTATAACCGTACCCGCCAGCTTCTCAAAATGCTGCACCATCGCACTGTGGTCCAGTGCGCCGCCACCCTGTGCGTTAAGCTCCTCCAGGATTTTCAGCGCGCTTTCGGTAAGCTCCAGCGGCATGTTCGCGTCCTTCCCGGCTTCCAATGCGTTTTTCAGGTCTTTGATGTGCAGCGCAACGCGGAACCCAGGCTGGAAGTTGCGGTTTAATACCATGGGCATCTTGGCGTTTAGCACCGTGGAGCCGGCCAACCCGCCGCGTATGGCTTCATATACCCTTTTGGGGTCCACGCCGGATTTGGCGGCCAGCGCCATGGCCTCGCCCATGGCTGCAATGTTCATAGCTACAATGATCTGGTTGGCCAGCTTGGTAATGCTGCCGCTGCCCACATTCCCCACCAGCACGGCAGAAGCGCCCATACACAAGAGTATATCCTTGACTGCATCAAAGGCATGTTCCGGCCCGCCGCACATAATGGAAAGCGTGCCGTCCACCGCCTTGGGCTCGCCGCCGCTGACGGGGCAATCCAAATAGATGACGCCGGCCTTCTCGCAGTCCTTGGCGATCTCCCTGGCCGCCACCGGAGAAATGGAAGACATGTCCGCCACGATGAGACCTCTTTTTGCTCCGGCCAGAATACCGTTTTCCCCTGATACCGCTTCCTTCACATGGGGTGAATTGGGCAGCATAGTGATCACGATATCGCAGCCGGCTACCGCTTCTTTGCAGGAAGCCGCCTTTTTTGCGCCTTCCTTCACCAAAGCTTCCACCGCATCGGGCATGATGTCATACACCGTCAGGTCATAACCTTTTTTCAACAGGTTCTTCGCCATAGGCTTGCCCATGATGCCAAGACCTATGAAGCCTATCTTCCTCATATTTCTTTCCTCCCAAATTTACATTGCAAGAACTCTCTTTACAGTATCTGTGATATTCTTCGCGGTGAGGCCGTAATGCGCCATCAATTCCTCCGCATTAGGCGCCGATTGGCCAAAGCTGTCCATGACCGCCACAGCCTCCATGGGCCGGCCGTCTCCGCGGAGCGCCCAGGAAACGGCGGCGGAAAGCCCGCCGATCACAGAATGCTCCTCAGCCGTGACGATAGCCTTTACGCCCCTTAAAGCTTCCCACACCGCGCTTTCCGGAAAGGGCTTCAGACAGGGCACATTCACCACACGAAGACTGATGCTTTCTTTCTCCAGCAGCTCCGCGGCTTTTAGCGCTTCCCCCGCCATCACGCCGCAGGCAACAATCGCCGCATCCTTCCCCTCCTTTAGTACCGCGGGAAGAAGGGGATCGGGATTTTCCCCCGTCACCTCCGGCAAATCATTCCGGGATACCCTCAAATATACCGGCCCCTCATTTTCCACCATCCAGCGCACCATGGCCCTAAGCTGTGGCGCGTCGGCCGGCACCAGCACCGTCATATTGGGAATGGCACGCATGATGGCGACATCCTCAATGGACTGGTGGGTGGCCCCGTCGCCAAAGTCGGAGAGACCGGCGCTGGAACCCACGATCTTTACGTTCAGACGACCAATGGCAATGCCCTGGCGGATCTGGTCATAGGCCCGGCCCGCGGCGAATACCGCAAAGGAATTGGTGAAGGCAATCTTGCCCGTAAGGGAAAGCCCGGCCGCGAAGGAGGTCATGTTGGCCTCGGCGATGCCCATTTCAAAATACCGGTGGGGAAACGCCTGCTGAAAACCATATGTCATAGTGCTTTTGCCAAGGTCCGCCTCACATACAACGATGTCGCAGTTGTCACGGCCCAGGGATAAAAGCTCTTCCCCATAGGCCGTCCGCTGATTGGAAAGCTTCATTCCGCCACCCCGCCTTCCGCCATGGCCAGGGCAAACTGCTCCTTCGTCATGGCGCCGTTATGGAAGCCCACCACATTTTCCGCAAAGGAGAAACCTTTGCCCTTTACGGTTTTCGCCAGCAGAACCGTAGGCTTGCCCTTTGTTTCGTGAGCAACAGCAAACCCTTCCAGGATACTGTCCATGTCGTGGCCGTCGATCTCCATCACATTCCAGCCGAAGGATTGCCACTTTGTTAGGTAGGGCCTTGTGTCAAACCGCTCCGGCACCGCTCCCGTTGCCTGCAGCCCGTTGATATCCACAATGGCGGTGAGGTTGTCCAGTTTGAAGGCTGCCGCGGCCATGGCAGCTTCCCAGATTTGGCCTTCCGCCATCTCCCCGTCGCCCACGCAGCAGTAGACCCTGGCATCCCGCCCGTCCAGCTTCAACCCCGCGGCCATCCCCGCCGCAATGGAAAGCCCCTGACCTAATGAGCCGGTATTGGCCTCGATTCCCGGCAGCTTGCGCATGTCCGGGTGGCCCTGCAACCGGCTGCCCAGGGTTTTCAGCGTCCCTTCCTCTTCCCGGGGGAAATATCCAAGGTCCCCCAGCGCGGCATACTGAATCAGCGCCGCGTGGCCCTTGGACAGCAAAAAGCGGTCCCGGTCCTCCCATTCCGGTTCATATGGCCGGAGTCGCATCACATCATAGTACAATACCGTCACGATGTCCGCAAGGGAGCATGAACCGCCCAGATGTCCCACCTTTTCCGGGCCGATCATGGCCGCCACGTCGCGGCGCAATTGTCTGGCCTTTGCTTTCAGTTCTTCCGTTGTCATGGGCCGCCTCCTTCTGATCCTGTCCTTTTTCCTTATTATACCTTTTCAATGGTCAAAAAGGAAATGGCATGGACAGGCAGGGCGAAACTTTTTTCCAAGCGCCCCTCATGGATGAGAACGGTTTGGGGGGCTTCGCAGAACTCCAGGCCGTCCCTTGATTTGATAGCCGCGTACTGGCCGGGATTGGGATAGTTGGGCCTGCCCTGGCGCACCCACTCGGCGTAGGCGTTGGAGTGGCTTTCGTCGATGCGGGAATGCTTCACGACCGCCTTGCCGTTAAAGGGCAGGTTGGTGAATGTCAGGTCGATATCGAAGGTCTCCTTCACATCCCAGTCGTCGTGGTGGCAGTAGAGCAAAACCTGTACCGCGTTTTCCCCGCTGATGGTGGCCCAGCCGTCCACTTCCGGGCCTTCCTTCGTTCCGTTCAGGTCTTCAAACTTGCAGGGGTTTTTGTCACGGATGCTAACAAGGGCAATGCGCTGATGGCCCAGCCTGGCGTAGAGCTTGAAGAGGTTGAACACGGCCTTGTCGATGCCCTGGGTGGAGAAGGTGCGTGTGCCCTCGTAGCAGCGCTCCCCTTCGAACATGAACGCCCAGGCCAGGGGCCTTATATCCATGCCCAGTTCCTCCGCCAGGTCGTACAGGTTCTTGTAGGAGGAGGCTACATAGGAGGCATAATACTCAGTGTTGCGGAAGTTCAGGTTAAAGTTGTCGTACCTGCCGCCGGCGGCCCAGCCGTCCGGGTCCGCCTCGCTCAGCACGCATTCCAGGCCGCCGTACCCGAATTCCTTGATGATGGAAGCCTGGGTGCGCACGTTCTCCACCAGCGCCTTGACAGAAGGGATCTGCTTTTTCGCCAAAGTGTCAAAGCGGTAGCCGCCGCCCTTGGTGTGGAAGGAGGTATAGTCGATGCGGGTACCCTTTTCGCCGGTCACATAGTTGGTTCCATCCTTAATATGCGCAAGGAATGCACGTAAAAATTGGCTGGCCCGGCCGTTTGGATCCATGGTGCCGCAGGTGGCGGGGCCGCCGAAACGGGCTGTGGGCAGAGCGGCGTGGACGGCAGCTTCGGTATAATCGTACAGCTTACAAAACTCCTCCACCGTGCCCCGCCAATAGAAGATGTCCGGCTCGTTCCACATCTCCCAGTACCAGGTTTCCACTTCCTTGGCGCCATAGCGGCCCACGCAGTGGTGTATCAGGGCATAAATCAGGTCGTACCATTTTTGATAATCCTTTGGGGGCATAGCCCAGCCCACACGCTGGTATTCGCTGATACCGTAGGCCACCTGATAGCTCTGTCCGTTTTCGGCGTCCCTTGGGTCGGCCAGGTCGCGGGGCATGAAGCCCAGCTCAAAGAAGGGTTTGCAGTTGTTGTTCAGCCAGATGCCGATCATCTCGTCGATGAGATCGAAGTTGTAGATGGGATTGCCCTGCTCGTCCTCGATGTAGGCGTTGGTGGAGCCCCATTTGTAAAAGCCGTGGAGGATGCCGGTGCACAGCATGTGGTGGGCCCGCATGTAGTAAGGCTTTTCCAGATTGCCGAATTTTTCGATCAGCGCCATGCCGCCCGGGGAATGGGTATAGTTGCACTCGTCATAACCAATATAGTTCCAGGTGTGATTTAGCTCCTTCAGCCATTTTCCCGCGTCCACCTGAACGGATACCTTTTCGGCCATTCAAACATTCCCTCCCGTGCCTGTCCGGACCGTTTTGAAATAGAAGCGCCAACTCCCTGCCTGATGAGGAACCGTTCTTTTTATATAGTGTCTTACTCGGAATACTCCCCGCCGGTTTCCGTTGGCGCGGTGTACTGGTGACCTACGAACAGGTCCAGATATTTCACTTCCTTGGGTACAGATACGATACCATGCTTTTGGTGCCCGTCAAAATACAAACTGTCGCCCTGGCGCATAAGATACGTCTCCTCGCCCACCATGAAGTTCATCTCGCCTTCAAAGATAAAAAGAAACTCATCCCCCTGGTGGGACACCAGATGGCGCTTGACTTCACCCTTTTTGGCGCAGATCATGATCGGCTGCATCCTTTTATCCATCTTCCCTGCTGCAGGGCTGAAAATGCTGTAGCCGAGTACCGTCATCACAAAGCGGCTGGGGTCTGAAAAAGGATTGATCGTCATCACCGTACCGCTGCCCTCCCCTGCCTCCATGAGGGTAGCTACCCTTACATTCAGAACAGCGGCAATGCGGGTCAGCGTACCTAACGCCGGCACTACAACGCCGTTTTCCACCTTGGAAATCATTCCTTTGGTCAGCCCGCAGCCATTGGCCAGGTCCTGCTGGGTAAGCCCTGCCGCAAGCCGGATCTTGCGGACATTGCTGCCTATTTCCATCGTCATTCTCCTGTCGGCTTTCTATCAGTCCATTTCCAGCAACATCTGCCGCGCCCTTTCAAAACCCGTACGGCCGCTGTTATATACGGGCACAACAGTATTCGTAAGCTCTTTTTCCAGCGCCGACATGGACACCTGCGCCAGCACAATGGCATCTACCTTCCGGGAAAGCGTTTCGATCTGCTCCATCAGCATCTGATTATGCAGCTGCGTATTTCCTGAGCGCAGCGCTTGAAAGGCCTCGCTCAACAACACCGGGAAAACCTCCACTTCCCGGCCCGCCTCCCTGGCCGCCTGCCTTAAAAGCCTTTCGGAGGAGGGCATGGTGGAGGGCAGCGTGCCAAGCAGCCCCACTCTTTTCCCATCCTGCACGGCCAGGTCCATCATAGGGCGGTCGATGTTCAATAGGGGCGTGCTGATCATGGGGCGGGCATATTCCACCGCCTGGTTGAATGTTGAGCAACCAAGCATAATCAAATCACAGCCTGCCTCCTCCAAAAACCTGGCATATGTTGCGAATTTGAAGAAATTCACCTTTGGGATCGTGCCCACTGGCGCGGCAAGGTTATCCCGCTGTATGGTATCGTCACCCAAATTTACGATCTCCACCCCAGGGAGGATTTCTCGTGCATATGGTTCAACAACCTGTGCCGTGAATACCGCAGCATGTATAATACCCATGGTTTTTCCCACAAGTCCTTTTCCCATGAAGAACACTTCCCGATTTATTGATGGATGAAGGCAAGCATCAAAAGCAGGCTTATCACCTTCTTTCCGCATTATAGCACGACAGGCTTTCTTTGGAAACAAAGAAATGAAACCAAGTTGAAAATAAATCAACATTCTGCTACAATACGGTAAAGAGACCATGTAAGCATTCTTAAGCATATATGCGCCAACAAGGTCGGAGGAGAAAATATGAAGTTTGGTTATTGCGTCAGCATGGGGGCGCAGGATCCGGCGGGCATAGGCTATGAACGCATTCCCATATTGCGGAAGCTGGGTTTTGATTATGTGGAAATGCCTTTGGCCCAGGTCATGAATTTGGGGGAGCAGGCCTTCCGCTCCGGCCCGCTTGCCATGGTGGAGCGGTGCGGCCTTCCCTGCATGCGCATGAATAATTTCTTCCCCGGAAGCTTCCGCCTTACCGGCCCCGATGCCGACCATGACAGCGCCCTGAGCTACGCGCAGGCCGCCTTTGAGCGCGCGGCCCGGCTGGGGGTGGAAGTGATCGTGTTCGGTTCCTCCGGCGCCAGAAACAGGCCCTGCGGCACAACAAAACAAAATGGGCTGGACCAGCTTGCGTCGCTCCTTGTAAGCCTTATGCCCATGGCCAAAGCCCATGGCATCACAATCGCCATCGAGCATCTGAACAGGCAGGAATCCAACCTCATCAACCTTTTTTCGGAAGGCTGCGCCCTGGCCAGGCGGGTAAATGATCCCAATGCCGGTGCACTGCTGGATACCTTCCATATGAACCTGTCCGGCGAAACATATGACGGCGTTTTAGAGAACGGCTCACTTTTACGCCATGTGCATATAGCCCGGACGCTCGGCCGGTCCCTGCCCTGCCCTAATGATGAGGAGGATTACAGCCAGCTGTTCCAAACTCTCATAAAGATCGGCTACGATGGCTGCATCAGCATGGAAGCTTTCGCACGCAGGGATTTTGAAAGCGAAGCGGAGGCATCTCTTCGTCACCTTCGCCTCTTATATAAGACTGCGAAAACAGGCGCATAAAAGCGCCGGGCAAAATCGACCTCAATACAGGAAACCGGAGGAATAGTATGACAAGTCCAGACTTAACAGGAATTTCAGCAATGGCCAAAAGCAGCATGGCATGTACCTGCGGCCACACCCACAGCGTTCCCATCCAAAGCATTATTACAGGCAAGCATGCGCTCCAAGGCCTTGATTCCATGCTTTCCGCCTTCCATGGCAAAAGGGTGTACCTGGTGGGCGATGAAAACACCATGGCGCTGGGAAAGGATGCGGTGCGGTCTAAACTTACCGAAGCCGGATGTGATGTCACGGAATACACTTTCCCCTGCGAAAGGGGTAAGCATTTTGTAACCGATGAGCGGCTGATCGGCGGTATGCTATTGCGCATGGCACCTCAAACGGAGCTTTTGATCGCCATCGGTTCAGGCACCATGAACGATACAGCAAGAGTAGTTAGCACGCGCTTAAGTATTCCCTACATCATTGTGGCAACTGCGCCGTCCATGGACGGTTATGCTTCTTCCACCTCCGCCGTAGTGATGGACGGAGGGAAAAAGTCGGTCATGCTTACGGTCCCCTACGGCATTGTTGGGGATACGGACCTTATAAAAACCGCTCCGGACCACATGCTGGCAGCTGGAGCGGGCGATATTCTTGGCAAATATGTGGCACTCAGGGACTGGAAGCTGGCCCAAAGGGAAACAGGCGAATATTATTGCCCGTATATCGCAAAGCAGGTTCTTTCCACTGCGGAACGCATGGCATTAAGCCTTCCCCGGCTATTTGAACGGGACGAACAAATGCTGCATGACATGATGGATTCCCTGGTGATGGCGGGCATCGCCATTTGCATGTATGGCACATCAAGGCCCGCCGCGGGGGCAGAGCATCAAATCGCCCATTCCTGGGAGGTTGCCGCCATCCAGGCCGGCACCAACACGTACCTGCACGGCAATTACGTGGGGCTGGGAGCGCTTGTTGCCTGCCGGCTGTATGAATTGGCCGGCCAGGAATTTGACCTTCCAGGTGGTGAAAGCGCGATATCCTCCGCACAAATGGAAGGATACTTATCGTATCTGAAAGGTTATAGCAGTCTGAAAACCCTGGGCATCAGCCGGGAGATATTCCGTGAAGGCATCCTTCATGCGGCCCAGCCTGAAATACGCTATACTTTAGCCAGCTACCTTGGCCAAAAGGGAAAAATCGAAGTGTATGCAGACCGGCTGACCAAAGAGTTCTTTTAATTACTCCACATCCAATGGCGTCTTGTATCCGGGGGCCGGAAAGGCGTTCGACAAAAGCTCGGTTTCGTCAGGCGGCAGCGGTATGCTGAGCATGACCGCGTTCTCCCGGGCGTGTTTCACGCTGCCGGCCTTGGGGATGGGGATCAAAAAGGGATCCCGCAATATAAAACCCAGCAGCACCTGGGCAGGCGTGATATGATGACGGACGGCCACTTCACTTACCGCTTTGCTTTTAAACAGTTCAGGCTTTAAGAGGCTCTGCTGGGCCAGGGGGCAGTAGGCCATCACCGGCACACGGTGCTCTTTCATGAAGGGCAACAATTCATATTCAATGCCCCTGGAGCCAAGGTGGTACAGCACCTGGTTCACTGCGCATTTGTTCCCACCCGGAATAGAGAACAATTCCTTCATATCCGCAGTGTCAAAATTGGATACGCCCCAGTTTAAAATAAGCCCGCGGTTTTTCAGCTCCTCCATGCATTCCACGGTCTCGGGCAGCGAAGCCCCGCCCCGCCAGTGGAGCAGGTACAGGTCCATATACTCCGTGCCCATGCGGCGCAGCGAGTTTTCGGCGGAGCGGAAGATGCGGCTTTTGCCGGCGTTATGGGGGTATACCTTCGACACCAGG
This sequence comes from Bacillota bacterium, assembly GCA_023415715.1. Lineage (GTDB taxonomy): Bacteria > Bacillota > Clostridia > Christensenellales > Aristaeellaceae > JAEWAH01. Next base: position 6,304 of record JAEZJP010000021.1, on the reverse strand, counting down.
TACAGCTTCTCCCGGGGGATTTGTTTGATCGCCTCACCCACCAGCGTTTCAGACCGGCCATCGCCGTACATTTCCGCGGTGTCGATCATGGTCATTCCAAGTTGAAAACCTTCCCGCAGCGCGGAAATCTCCTCCGCCCTTTTTGCTGGATCGTCCCCCAAATGCCATGTCCCCTGGCCCATGCGCGGAAGCTGCATACATTCTCCCCCTTTGCCATACATCCTCTTGCTGCATTGTAGCAGTTCATCTTTGGAAAGTCCAGCCTGTAAGAAGGCCCTGTCTTTCTGGCTCCCGCCAAAGGGAGGATGTTATTTTGGCATCTCATATTATATTGTACTGAAGATAAGGTATAAGTAGGGCACTGTGATCTCCTCCTGTAAAATTCAGGTTGCAATTTCCCATTAACTTGGATATAATTCTCCTATCAAATCAAAGGGGTGTCGTGATGATTTACTGATCCGGTTCACAACAAAAAGCATAAGGCCCAAGGGGGTCTTGGTTTTGTTGGAATTGGATCGGCATAGGCATCACACGGCTGGATGGTAACATCCACGCTGTTTTGCTTAACGTTATCCTTTCCGGCAAAACGGAAGGGATTTTTTATTACCTATCGAAAGCAAAGGCAGTTGAAAAAGCATGGAACTGATTCTTGAAACGCAAAGGCTCACCCTTCGCCCGTTTGCCATGGGCGATATACAGTCAGTAACCGAAATCACCTCCCGCCCAAACGTATCGCACTACATGTCGGATATGGTTTTCGATACGCCCGATAAGGCAGAAGCATGGATCCATGAGTTGGACCATATCTGCAATGAAAGCGAGCCCTGCGTGTTGCTGGCCATCGTTCCCAAAGATGCGGTAGCGCCCATCGGCTATATCGGGCTTCACCCCAAGGATACGCTTAACAACGAGGTGGAGATTCTGTACGCCATTGCTGACGAACATCAAAACAAGGGCTACGTGACCGAAGCGGGGAAAGCCCTTGCCACTTGGTGCTTTCAGCGCACATCCACCCCATTCATTGCCGCCATCGTGAAGCACAGCAATCTGGCCTCTTCCAGGGTAATTGAAAAGCTGGGCTTTACGTATGAAGGTGAAAAGGCTCTCCCCCACAACGGGATTGAGACCCATTTCCATTACTACCGGCTTTACGCCTGATATCAAGAAAGTGAGGATTCTATATGCCTGCCACCTTCCGCAATTACTCCGGTGAAAAACTGTATACGCAGGACTATTTGAAGGTTCGCGAATTTCTCATCCGAATCAACCGTGGCAAAATTCAATCCCTCAACTTCCCCTGGGGCCGCTGGGAATGGATGATAGGCCACGGCTGGCTGGATGATACGCATCTTGACCGTATCGGCATCTGGGAGTCGGACGGGGAAATTGTTGGCCTTGCCACCTATGAAGGGGGGTTGGGCGACGGTTTCTTCTGCCTGGATGAAAGATTCTCAGGATTGAAGGCCGAGATGCTGGATTACGCACGCCATAACCTAAGCAAAGATGGCAAGTTCCGCGCCATCATCAGCAACAGCGACCGGGAGTTCCAGCGCGTCGCAAGAGGGATGGGTTTTTGCCCCACCCAGGAAGTAGAGCACATTGCCGCCATCGATATAGGCAGCAGCCTGCATTACCAATTGCCCAAAGGCTACTCCATCGTCAGCATGGCGGATGACTGGAACTGGTACCAATACAATAGGTGCTTGTGGAGGGGCTTCAACCACCCTGGAAAGCCTGATGATACGCAAGAGCAGATCGCCATGCGCAAGCGGATGCTGTCCGGCCCCGGCGTCAACCCGGAAACCGTGATCTGCGTCGTCGCGCCCGACGGCAACTATGTGTCCCATTGCGGCACCTGGTTTATGCCGGGTGACGAATTTGCCCTGGTGGAGCCGGTAGCCACCGACCCCGATTACCGCAAGATGGGTCTGGGCCGGGCGGCGGTACATGAGGCTGTTTCACGCTGCGGCAAGTTGGGCGCCACCCAGGCGATCGTAGGTTCCAACCAACAATTCTACTACAATATCGGCTTTGACCCCATCCATGTTGCGACCTGGTGGGAGTACAAGGGATAGGTGTTCACTGGAAAACTTCAGATGGAGGACACTTCCATGGCAAATCTGGAGAAAATGGACGCGTTTTTCAACGAGCGCGCAACAAGCTATGACGAACACATGCTCAAGGATCTTGGCCTTCAGGAATTTTATGAAGAAATAGCAGGACAGTTCTCAGCCCTTAAAAATACCGACAGCCTTCTAGACCTGGGCTGCGGCACCGGGCTTGAACTGGAAAGGCTGTTTCATCAGTGCCCCAGTCTTCATGTAACGGGCATCGACGTATCCGAAGCCATGCTGTCGGTATTGAAAGCAAAATATCCCGGCAAAAACCTGCATTTGATCTGCGGAAACTACTTCGATGCGGCGCTTGGGGAGGAAGCATTCGGCTATGTGCTGTCCACCTACTCCCTGCACCACTTTACCAAAGATCAAAAACTGACCCTTTACCAAAATATACGCGGTGCCCTGAAGCCTGCGGGGTTGTTTGTACTGGGGGACTACACCGTGAAAACGCAGGAAGAAGAAGCGTTCTACTTATCAGAAAGCCTGCGCCTGAGCGGGGAAAGCCTGCCCGGCGGCTCATACCATTACGACACGCCCTTTACGAAGGAAACGGAAACAGGCCTATTAAAAGGCGCCGGCTTCACAGACATCCGCATTGTAAGGCAATGGGAGAGCACCACCATATTTGTTGCCGTCAAGTAAGCGATGATTTTATGAGGGTGGTGAAGCCGCGAGATGATTTTTTGTCCACGCAAGGAGCCAGAAGGGAGGCGTAGCAGCGCTACGACGACCTGATGCGCGACATGGCGGGGGCGAAAAAGCGGCCGTCGGATGCACAACCTGAATAAATCAGAGCTTACCTAGTAACCATTTGCATTTGTGCAGCGATATCGGTGATCTCCTTGCGCCGCATAGGGCCAAGGCTATCCAAATGGTTATACAGGCACTTTTCCCACAGGGGCGCCTCCGCAAGGGACGCCCCTGTATCAGGGAAAACCCAGCGGCCCCCAATAAGCAGGCCGCCGCACCCCATGCGCAAAAGAGCTGCAAGCTCCTCCCTGCCAAGCATCGAAAACAACCGTACTATTTCTTTCATCGAAAAGCAGCCGCTTTCCATCAATCCGGTCAGGTCATACAGGCTGTGCGCCTGGCGGCGCAAAAGCAGCAGCTTGTCCGAAAAATACCGGCAGGCTGCGAGCTCCGCTTGAATTTTTTGGAAATCCTCATCCCCCATGGAATCGCCATCCATCGCAAAGACCGGAGGCGGCGGCGCTTCCCAGGGCGGAAAAACACCGTCTACATCCCCGTGCGTAAGCGCCGGTACAAGCCGCCGTGCCAAAGCCTCCGCCTGATATTTCAGCAGCGCCCGAAAGGGATCGCTTCTGACATCCATTTCCCTCATCAGCTTTTCACACGCTTCCTTCACGCGCCTTATGACAATCTCTTTAGATAATGGAGCTAGTGACTGTTTAAGCCGGCCATTATCCGCCGCATGCACAATAAGGGAGGACGATTTCTCACGGTTAACCAAGTATCCATGGATGGCAGCGGCAAAGACAGGTTCAAATACGTTGACAGGTATGGCAACACCCCAGATTCCGTGAGCCTTCAGCGTTCCTTCCACCTCGCCAACAGGGAACCTGCGGCAGAACACGTTTTCCCAATACAGTGTCTCCAAAAAGTGAAGCATCCAGACACCCCCTGTGTTCGTATTGGGTATGCTTACGGGATAGTCAAAATCACCCGGCGTTTCCTGTGCCGCAAATTCCATGTCATAAGCGCGGAAAAATGCAGATATGCCAGTTTCAACAGCCTCCCGGTAGCAGGGGGAATCGATAGTCAGCATTGTGCTTTGCACAAGATAATTGAAACGCCTCGCCTTCGTAAGCTGCCGGGATAATATGTCCCTGCCCTGCCTGTACAGCTCCTCCGGTTCTTTCCCATCCTCTGCGATGCCATTTTGTGCAAGGGCTGCGGTATACAGAATTGATCGAAGCAAGCTGCCCGCCGTTTCCAGCGGCACAGAGCTGCTTTCCCCATGGGTATACTTCTCAATCAGTTTTCCCAACAAACGGAGCCACGAAAGCCTTCGCCTCCCGCCGTCTTCCGCAATCCCCAATAACAGCATGTCCTCACCCGGAAGCTTTAGATCATTCATCCGCATCCTCCTCTACCTCTTCCTCCGCTTCCCCTTCTTCGCTTGCGGCCCCGTGCACCGCCCTGGCCAGATGACTGCATGCATTATCCCGCAAAAGATCCAACGAGCCCTGACATTCCCCGTCGAAACGCTCCCTTAAAAAGTCAATCAGTTCATCATCACAAAGGGCATCGAACGTTTCGTTCTTCATATGGTAAAAAATCTCCATCAGAGATTCCAGCGTATCCACCGCCTGCCCGTTTTGGAAAAAAGGCGAATCAAAAAAAGCAAGAATCAGCTTTTTTACCATTCCGCTTCCAAGCTCCAGCCGCCCGCTGTCCATAAGCGCCCTGTCACGGGCTTGTAAAAGCGCAAGGGCCTGGCAGGATGTAAAGACAAGCCCAGTTTGTGCTGTCGTTTCATTGACGCCGAGGATATCGGATACGGATTCCCGCCTTATGAGGGATCCCTGAAAAAGCATCATTAGATCATCCATATAAAATTTCTCCTTTTTGCAAATTCTCTATTGACAAAAATCATATATTATGATATGATTAAATTTAATATATTAGATCTATATAATAGGAGCAAAATAGTATACTTCCAAACACGCCGTATTGTCAAGCGGCTTTTTTTCATTGCCATATGTTTTGAGCACGAACCCAGGACGCCTCGTATATTTCTTGCATAAATATCATACAAATCCATCTAAAATTACCTGTACACCCATGAAACAATCTGGCGGAATTTCGGAATATATGTTATATTTTAATACCGGAGCACAAATGGCGTTCATGTTATCTGAAAGCGAGGGAAGACATGCAGTCCTACAAACGGCACGTAATGTTTTACCGGGGAGCAAGAGCGGTATTGAGCCCCCTTTTGAAGCGGCTGTTTTGTTTTGAGGCGCAGCCCGCGCCTGATATTATCGGGCCATATATCGTTATTGCCAATCACACCACCGATCTGGACGCGTTGCTCGTTAGTTTAAGCTTTCCAAAGCATATGTACTTTGTGGCCAGCGAGCATCTTTTCCGTTCACGCGTATTGGGCGGCTTTTTGAAGTATTTTCTGGACCCCATTCCTAAACAAAAGGGCGGAGCGGATGTCAGCACCGCCATGCAAGTGGTACGAAGGCTGAAAAAAAACATCAATATCGGCCTTTTTGCCGAAGGCAGCAAATCCTTTCACGGCAAGCCCTGTCCTGTAGTTCCAGCCACCGGAAGCCTTGTGAAAGCTTCCAAAGCGTCCCTTGTTACCTACCGTCTGGAAGGCGGCTACTTCACAAGCCCCCGCTGGGCCCACACCTTCCGCCGGGGACGGATGAGGGGTTATCCCGTCCGCGTGTATTCCCCCGAAGAACTTACCTGCATGACGCCGGAGGAAGTGAACGAGGCTATCGCGAAAGATATCGGAGAGGACGCATACCTTCGCCAGGCCAAAGATCCCGTGGCTTATCAAGGCCGGCGCCTGGCCCAGGGGCTGGAAAACGCACTGTATATGTGCCCTGATTGCGGAAAAGTTGGCACACTTCACGGAGAGGGCAACCTTTTTTCCTGCACCTGCGGGCTGAAGACAGAGCTTGACGAAATGGGCTATCTTACCGGCGGGCCTTTTCATACCGCAGACGAGTGGGGACTGTGGCAGAAAGAAGAATTGCGGGAGCGGATTCATAGCGAAAATGCGGCAGAGCTATACCGCGACACGGATCAGGAGATCATTCGCATCCTTCCCGGCCATCGTACCGAACCAGTTGCGCAGGGCACTCTGTCGGTCAGCCGCGCCGGGCTTAGCTGCGGTGATTTTACCCTGCAATGGTCCCAGGTGCTGGGCGTGGAAGTGTTCGGCAAAAACAGCGTCGTCTTTTCCGACGAACAGGGAAACCATTATCAGCTGCGTTCCAAAATAGAGCGCAGCGGGCTGAAATATCTGGATGCGTACAGAATCATGGCACAGCAGAAGGAAGGAAGCGAGTAAAGTGGATTACTCCGCCGCCAACTCAGGGCTCTGGAACTTTTTTATCAATATGGGTATTCTGACCGGCGCATTGCTTATCTCCAATGTTCTTTTGCGCAAAAGCTCCATCATCCGCAAGACGCTGATGCCC
>JAEZJP010000313.1 GCA_023415715.1 Bacillota bacterium | reverse complement strand
CCGCCAATCCCCAAAGTATCTGCCACAGTCTGTTCAAGGCCGAATTTTTGAGGGATCTCAAAGTCCGCTTTGATATATGGGTCATACGCGCCAACCGCAATGGTGTTGAATACATAATCCGCGCCTTTGAGCGCTTCCTCGCGCCGGGTGGTAGCTTCGATCTTTGCCTTCCCGCCTATGTTCTGGTTCAGCTTCTCCAAAAGGGCCCTGGAAAGCTCGAGCTTCTCCGGGTCAATGTCACACAGCCTGATCACGGAGTCTGCAAGCGCCGGAGTCAGCATGCAATCCCCCAGCACATTCTTGGCAAATATGTTGCTCCCCGCTCCGATTAAAGTAATGACCGGCATAATATTTTCTCCTGTCTATAAGTTTAGAAATAACCTGAAAGGTTTCAGCTTTTGATCGCGCCTACCAGCAAGCCCTTCAAAAAGAACTTTTGCAACAGGGGATATACAAGGAATATAGGCAGCGTGGATACCATGGTCACCGTCATGCGGATGCTTTCGGTGGATACGGGTACCCGCTTGGATTGGCTGGCAAGCTGTGCGGCCGAGGATAGCATATCCCCCGTCTGATACTGGTTGAGAATGCGCACAAGCACTGAGGACAGCGTGGTCAGTTCAGGCTTGTAGGTATACACATAGGAGTCGTACCATGCGTTCCAATGGGACACCGCGGAAAACAACGTGATGGTCGCCAGAACCGGTATGCACAGGGGCAGGATGATTCTGAAAAGGATCAAAAGGTCATTGGCGCCGTCCAGTTTGGCGGATTCCTCCATTTCCTTGGGTAAATCCTCCATATAGGTTCGCACAAGCAGCATCCAGAAAATATTGACCATATTGGGCAGAATGAAGACCCAGAATTTGTCGATCAGCCCCAGGGACTTGATGACCATATAGCTGGGGATCAGGCCGCCGCTGAAGTACATGGTAAACACGAAGAAAAACGTGATTGGCTTGCGCCCCGGCAGGGATCGCCTGCTCAAGCCGTACGCCAGCAGTGATATATTGGCTACAGCCATGGGAACGCCAACCAGCGTTCTGATGATGGTCAGCCTGGCGGCCGAAAAAATCTCTTCATTGCCAAGCACCGCCCGGTAACTGTCCAGCGTAAACGCTCGCGGCCATAGCATCAGTCCGCCGCGAATGGAATCCCCCGCGTCGTTGAGCGACAGCACCAGTATGTTCCAGAACGGATAGAAGGTAACGATAAACAGGCAGGTCAGCGATCCGTAAACGAGCAAGCCTCCTGAAATAGCCGGCAGGCGTCTGCGCAGTTTCATGTGCTCTCTCCCTTTATCAAAACAAATGGCTGCCTTCCAGCTTTTTAGACACTGTGTTGACGGTAATGACCAGGATAAAGGCAACCACGGATTTGAACATTCCTACCGCTGTGGCATAAGAGAACATCCCATTTTGCAATCCGTAGCGGTATGAATATGTATCAATCACATCCGAAAAATCCCGTGTCAGGCTGTTGCCCAGCAGAAAATACTGGTCGAAGCCGGTATTGAGAAGGTTCCCGATGGTCAGGATCAGCAATATCACAATGGTAGGCCGGATACCGGGCAGCAGCACATGCCATATCTGCCTCAGCCTGCCCGCCCCGTCCGCCTGGGCCGCTTCAAACAGCTCCGGATTGATGGCGGCTATGGCAGCAAGGTACATAATGGAATTGTAGCCCATATCCTTCCATGTATTTGAAAGCGCGATGATCCACCAGAAGTATCTGCCATCCTGCAGGAACAGGATGCTATCCTTTGCAAGCCCCAGCCTTATCAGCAGCTGATTGACCGCACCGGAAGAGGACAAAAGTGTGACAATGATATTGGACGCGATAACCCACGACACAAAGTAGGGCAGGTAGGAAAATGTCTGCACCGTCCGTTTAAACGGCCTGCACCTGCACTCGTTGAGAAAGATGGCGATCAGTATGGGTACCGAAAAGCCAAACAGCAGCGTCAGAGCACTGGAAACCATGGTATTGCGCAACACGCGCACAAAATCCTGCCCCGAAAAGAAGTAGCGGAACCATTGAAATTCCACAAACTTGCTGCCAAACAATGTACCCCAGAAATTCCCCATCTTCGGCTGAAAGTCCACAAAAGCCATGTACAGGCCGGCCATGGGGCCGTAATTGAACATCAGCACGAAGATAAAGCTGGGCAGTATCATCAGGTAGATATAGCGATGTTCCCATACCAACATACCATGCCGCTTCTTCACATCATCACCCGAAACTTCTTTTTTTCGTGCCCACGCACCGTTACTTATTGATTTCATCTGCTGTAATTAGGATAACAATAACTGCGTATTTCCTCAATAACGGGTTTTAACGATTCATACCTCAATTTAACGATGATGTTTTCCGCAGGCCGCTTTCTTGACAAGGCAACTTTATAAAGCCTATAATCAGCCTACAGGATCGGGATGAACCCATTTGCTTTAAGCATGATTTACGGCTTGCCATACGGTTTGTATTTCCATACCTCTCGCATTCCGCAAAGGCAAGTGGACGGTTGCTCACTGATATAAAACCCGCGACAGGAGATGAGTGTTTGTACCGTGTGATGTTGGTGGATGACGAATATCTTGAGCTGGAAATGCTGGAAAAGCATGTTCCCTGGCAGGAGATAGGCTTTATCGTGTCCGCCACGGCCTCCGACGGGCTGGAAGCCTTGTCCCTGCTTGAGCATATACATCCCGATGTGATCGTCACCGATGTGAAAATGCCTTTTATGGACGGCATTGCTTTCTCCGCAAGGGTCCGTGAAATGTATCCCGGTATACGGTTGGTTTTCTTAAGCGGATACAGCCAATTTGATTACGTCAAGGCTGCCATACAGGTAGGCGCAGATGATTATGTATTAAAGCCCGTAGACCTGAATGAATTTGCCAATCTGATGAAAACAGTTAAGCTCAGGTGCGATGAGCAGCGTGACCGCCGCACAATGGAAAAGGCGGCTATATCGGAGCAGGTTCGGGAAATCTTGGCGCAGGATATTTCAAGGGAAGATCCATCCTCAGGCAGCATCACCGCCTTGTGCGCAGAATATTTTGAAAACCATGCGGCAAACCCGCTTTATTGGCCCGCGGTTATCACCATCGACGAGTCGAAGTACCTGTATCAGAATCAGGATATCCTGGGCTTTTTGCCAAACGATGTGCGCCACGAGGCACAAAGTATAGCAGCCCTTCTCCCATGCATGTTTCTGGAAATAAAGTCCAACGTGTATTTCCTCATCTCTTCCGCCAATCCGTCCCAGGATTTGGCATTATGGAAAAACGAGAAAAACGAAGCGCAGGAATTTATAACTGTGGTTTATGACGACGCCCCCGTCCCCGCCCACGATCTAAAGGCAAGATATGCATCCCTGCTATTGCTCCGCCATGATCTGGTGCTATTAAGTGGCAGCGGCCAGTTTAAAACCGCCGGCGAGCTGAAGCATCTGAGCGAAAATCCCGTGCAGCCGGATGATTCCCTGCCGGACGCCGGCGAACTGGCCAAAGCATTGCTGGCCAACGATATGGATTATGTAAAAAGCTGGCTCAATACATTTTTCGGCCGCCGCAAATGCGGGAACATACACATCCAGGCCGTTGAAGTGCTGGATACAATGTATGCGCAATTGGGCATCTCCGCGCGGCGGCATGAACTGAGCAGTGAGAAAAAAGTCGCGTTTTTCCAACGGCTTCTGGATGTGGAAAGCATCCCCCTATTGCATCATATGGTGGAAACACATCTATTCCGCATAATGTCCTTATTGTCGCCCGGCGCCTGGGACAGCCGTGAAAATATGGTGCGGGATATCCGCCAATATATCGAGGCCAATTATCATAAGCCTTTCACCATCGATCATCTGGCCGGAACGCTGAACTATTCACCCAATTATATAAGGTTTGTGTTCAATCAGGTCACAGGCCATACGGTGCTGGAAGAAATAACGGAGGTCCGCATGGAAAAGGCTGCGGCAATGCTGCAGGGCACACCGCTGAAAATACGCCAGATTTCCGAAAAGGTGGGCTACACCAATCCTTCCTATTTTTGCAATCAGTTTATCAAACGCTTTGGCATAACTCCTATGCAATACCGCGGCAGGGTATCGCCATGAAAAAGCTGTATCGTTCCCTCAAGACATGGTTCATTAACGTATCCATGACCGGCAAGCTGACATTGCTGCTTATAGTGGCCGGTGCAATCCCCATCCTGCTCATCGCCACCTATTCCTATCGTCAAACCTATAATGCCCTGCTGGATAAAACCCGGGAAAGCATGGTGCATACCAGCCGCCAGATCAATTCCCAGATCGACGGGCAGCTTGCTTCCTATCAGCAGATTTCGTCCATGCTGTATACCGACAACAATCTGAAATCCTATCTCACCAAGAATTATGTGAAAGATTACGATTTCGTTCTGGCGTACGAGTATATCAACAGCCTGATGTACGGTCTGATGGCTTCCAATGAAGGTCTGTCAGGCATCACCTTGTATATTGACAACCCCTCGCTGCCTTCCGACGGGTTGTTTGTACTGCGGCTTATGGATGCGGGCGAAGAAGTGAGCTGGCTTCTTCAGGACAAGACTTCCTATGGAAACGTGATTTTCAGCGGGCCGAGGTACGACAAAAACGGGGAACGCATTTGGTCCATGGGGCGCAAGATGAATTATAACAACCACAGCTATGCCTATGCCTATCTGGTGATAGATGTGCTGGAATCTGCGCTTTACGAACAGATCCAGTATGAGAACAGCGAAAGCCGCATGTATGTCGTGAGCAAAGACAACATCATCCTCTCCGCCAAAGACAAAAGCCTAATCGGTGAAAACATCTCCTCCCTATTGGAGGGAATCGGAACAGACAATACTGGCAGCCAGATGATCATGAAACTGGGTGGCAAAAACCATATGGTGGTCATGAGCCCCCTGCAAAACGGATGGCATACCGTGATGGTCATTCCCCTGAGCGGCATCACCGGGGAGGTTGCCGCTGCCTCAGCAAAGATCGCCGTGATCGCTGCTGTCTGCCTTTTGTTATCGTTGGCGCTTGTTTATGCGATATCCGGCTACTTTTCTTCGCGCCTGAAGGTACTGAACCACCAGGTAGCCCGCATCGAGGGAAATGATCTCAGTTGTCCTATCACTGTTGCAGGAAACGATGAACTGGCAAGGCTTTCCCATGCCATGAACACAATGGCCACGAAGCTGGATGAAGCCATCCATATCGCCCTCAAGGAGGAAGTTGAACGCAAGTACGCCCAACTGTCTCTATTGCAAAGCCAGATCAACCCCCACTTTTTATACAATACGCTGTCGGGCATATCCGCCCTGGCACTGCGCAGCGGCGACGAGCAGGTGAGCCGTTTTTTGAATCATCTGTCCCAGTTTTATAAAACCTCCCTGAACCAGGGACGGGAAATGATCACCATAGAGGAAGAAATCAGCATTACCCGCCATTATATAGCGCTGCAAAACATGCGCTTCCGTGACCGGCTTGTAATCCATTGGGATGTCGATGAATCGCTTGGGGGCCATATCATACCCAAACTTATCCTTCAGCCCTTCATAGAAAACATTGTGGACCATGCCTTAAGGCCCGGGAAAGAACCGCTCCAGGTATCCATCCGGGTATTCCATGATACGAACGGGATCATTTTTGAGATCACGGATAACGGCGTGGGCATACCGCCAGAAAAGCTGGATACGCTGATGGACAAAGGGCGTACCTCAGGTTATGGCATCGTCAACGTATATGACCGGCTCCGCCTGTTGTACGGCGAAAACTGTAACATGACCATTTCATCCGATGTTGGAAAAGGCACCCATGTACGCATACGGGTGCCCGATACACAGAATGATTCTGAAAAGGTTACCTTTGTTTCTTAATGATTCGCCTATTGACAGAGAAATTCGGTTCTTCTGCACGGTCCTCCGGAACGTCTCCCGAAGAAACTGCTACGCCCAGTCCTCCAGTTCCATCGTGCAGGGCAGGCCTGCTTTCATCGGGACGCTGCGCGTCCGGCCATTATAACCGATGGCATGCACACAATCAAAGGCGGGCGTAAAAGCCGCGCGGGTCAGTTTTCCATCACTCCAGTTCATATCGACGGTCACGTTTCCGCGCATCTTGAGCCCGCTTACGCTGCCGTTTGGCCACGCCTTGGGCAGCGCAGGCAGGAGCAGCGTGCGCTCCGGGCTGCTCTGCAGCAGCATCTCCACCATGCCGGCCGCGCCGCCGTAGTTGCCGTCGATTTGAAACGGCGGGTGGTTGTCCAGCATGTTGTTAAGCGTGGAGTTGGTTAGTAACTTCATGAGGTGATGATACGCCGCTTCACCGTCCCATAGCCGCGCGTACAAGTTGATGATCCAAGCGCGGCTCCATCCAGTGTGGCCGCCGCCCATACTCAGCCGGCGGGACAACGTTACCCGCGCCGCTTCGGCCAATTCAGGGGTGCCGTCTACGCTTAACTGCCATGCCGGATACAGCGCGAACAGGTGGCTGACATGGCGGTGGCCAGGCTCAAGCTCATCATAGTCCTCGGCCCATTCCAATAACTGTCCGTGTCTGCCGATCCCATCGGGCCGGAGACGGGCACACATGGCCTTTAGCTTTTGCTCAAATTCATGATCGATGCCCAGTACCTTAACGGCCTCAATGCAGTCATGAAATAACTCACGCAGGACCTGGTTGTCCATCGCGGGCGCATAGCACACGCAGCCGGTGGTTCCGTCAGGCAGAATATAGGTGTTTTCGGGCGAGACAGACGGATTGGTAACAAGATATCCGCCGTGCTCCACCAGAAAATCCTCAAAGAATTCGGCAGCCTCACGCATCACTGGATACACTTCGGCCAGGTAGTTTGTGTCGCGGGTATAGTCGTAATGCTCCCACAAGTCAAGGCAGAGGAACGCCGCACCAAGCACCCAGTAGGTAGCCGGAATGTACAGATCCTGCGGCGCGGTATCGTGCCAGAAGTTAGTATTATGATGGCACATGAATCCCTTGCATCCGTACATCTCCCGCGCAGCCCGGCGCCCGTTTTCGATCATGCCCTTCACCAATTCTACCAGCGGCAGGTGGCACTCGGATAGATTGGCGCTCTCCGCCATCCAATAGTTCATCTCAGTGTTGATGTTGATGGTGTACTTGCTTTCCCATGGCGGTTGGATGTCCTTGTTCCACATGCCCTGCAGCGTGGGCACCATGCCGCCGGGGCGTGAACACGCGATCAGAAGATAGCGCCCATAGTCGAAATACGCCTGCATCAGCCCTGCGTCCTCCTGCCCTTCGCGCAACCGGGCGAGGCGGCGGTCAGTGGACAGCATCTCCAGCGCAGGATCGGCGCGCAGATCCAACCTAACGCGCGTAAAGTAGGAGCGGTATTCCTCCATATGGCGAAGCTTGAGTGCCTCCCAGCCCAATGATTCCGCCCTGCCCACTATCTCAAGATTAGCCTTAGCGGGATCATTGAACCGGTGGGTAGTGTTGGCGGTAAAAATCAGCATGGCAGTGCTTGCGCCTTCCACCACCAGGTGCTCGCCCTGCGTGTACACCCTTCCGCCCTCACATGCGGCGCGCAGCGACAGGCAAAAATCCTGCCCGCCTTTTCCCAGATCGCCGCTGATGGCAATGGTACGCTCATCCATCGCCCACGAGCGGTTGTACATGCGCTGGCGCGTCAGAATCACATCGAAATGGAGCATGCCGGGCTGGTCGGCGGTAAAATGTATCGCTATTACGTCGTCCGAGGCACTGGCGAACACCTCGCGCTCATACAATACGCCACTTACCGCAAATTTCAGGCCGTGCACGGCGGTCTCCAGATCAAGAGTTCGCCTATATTGCTCGGGCTTTCCTTCAAAGTGCACGCAAAATTCCATATCGCCCAACGTTTGATAGGGCTGCATACTCTGCGGCATGCCTGAAAACGCGCGCTTGAGCAAGCGCTCCGCCTCGTTGATTTTACCCGAAAATATCAACTCCCGCACTTTTGGCAGATTGGGCAGCGCATCCGGGTTCAGCCGGTTCACCGGCGCTCCGTACCACATGCTGCTCTCATTCAGCTGAAGGTGTTCCCTTGCGGGATCGCCAAACACCATCGCGCCCAGCCGCCCGCTTCCAAGCGGCAGCGCTTCGTTCCAGTTCTCAGCCGGCTTTTCATACCATAATTTCATGATTCTACCCCTATACTGCGCCCATGGTCATGCCCTGGACGGCGAATTTGCTCAAATGTGAACAGAGAACAAGAATCGGCGCGCTGCTTAACACCATTGCCATGAAGTACAGCGTGTGGAAAAAACGGCCTTGTCGCAAGCACTGTTTTTATCATCCAAAGAATGGGAAAGATTCAGCTAATCGAGAACGTTAAGGTCAGTACGTTGATTCTCATGCGAAAAGCTCAATGTAGGCCCGAGCTGCCCATTGGCTGCTTAGCCCGCAAACCTAAGCCCAAGGCTTAACTAATCGATTGGGAAATAAATACTCTTTCGTTTAAGCCTGTTGTCATTGACTACCAGGATGTACAAAAACGTCGACTTACCTGCCGTATAGCTGTTTGCGCTTGCACGTTATTATCAAAGTCTAGCATCACAAGTATATTTGGTCAAGCGAATCCGGGTGATCATTTGCATCTTATGGACTTCATTATGATAAATTCAGGTTAACCGCGTCCTCCTATGTTGCTACGCATGTATTGTTTGCATCGATGTCAAAATGGATGTTGATTTAGCTTGTTAGAAATGTTAATTTATTTATATTACTAATGTTGGAGGTCATCTATGGAAGACAGAGCTGGTATTATATTGAAATGCGATGGAGATGAAATATTCGTAATATGCGAAATAAGATTTGCCAAACCAATAAGTAGTTTTACTTTTTCAATCAATTCTCTGCTAAACATTGACTCAATTATTTCAGATTCGGAGTGCACATATTCGAAATCGCGTGAATGGAATCCAACCTTTCGAGCATTATCTCAAGAGATAATGGTGTCTATAAAAGCACCCACTATGTATCTAGCGATATCCTATCACGGTAAAATTTGTGGTTGGGCAAATATTGTTGAGGAAACTAGAATTGCTTTAAGTTCATATTCAGCTTGGTTTCCTCAAGAAACTAGTGAGGTACTAAGCATTAATGTATTACTACAAAATATGGATAACTATTTTGTTCTCAATGCTCAGTATGATGATTTGAAGAAAGAATGGAAATATGGAGATAATGAGCATGATAGGGGTAATATAATAGCGCTAAAAAGTGGTTGCTATTATGAAACACAAATAGGAAATTTTACTTTTTACTACATTAACGAAAAAGAAAACAGAATAGCAAATTATCTTACTCTGTATTATAAAGATATTATTCAATACTATAGCCAATTATTTGGAAAAAGAGAATTAAGCAAATTTGATGTTGTTTCTTTAGGGAAAAGTGGGGGCGGAGCCTACTTTAGGAAGGAATTAGTGGTTTGCGAACGATTTGATTACCATTTAGATGATGAAAGACAAATGCAAATTGATGTAGCCTCTCTTTTAGCACATGAGTTAGGACACAACTGGTTTTCAGGAGCCAATGTCGATTCATGGGAAGATTGGTTAAATGAAACAGGTGCAACGTGGGCTTCGTTACTCTATGCGCTTCATTGCGGCAATAATGACCTGTTTTCAGATATCTTAAAATGGCCTAAAGAGAGTTTTGCTAAAGCTCCGCCAATAAAGACTATCGATGGAAGCAGGCCTACCTCTGGTGTTCATGAGCGAGGAACAATAATGTTTTATGAGTTATTTAAACATTACGGGAAGGAATGTATAATATTGATATTAAGAAATTTTCTTGAGCTTGAAGATAAAACAACTGATAATCTTTTATCCTCATTAAGCAACAAGATAGGGAATGAGATTCCTGAAATAATCAAAAGAGGCCTTACAATCACAGATTACAGTATGTTGTGTTAGAGGTATTCTGTGAGCGTGCACTACAGGTGAGTACGCTAGATCATTTTTCCTTTATGACACGCACGCTCCCGTTGGCATTGTCCCCTGATACAGTAATTGTATAAGTACCTGCCTTGGTAATGTTCAATTTGAAACTTCCGGTTTTAGCATCATTTCCCCTATAGATTTCAGTGCCATCACTATTCTTTACCAGCACATCAACTTTCCCGGAGTTGCTGAAAATTTCCACATCAACAACATCCCCTTCATCAAATTGCAATTCGGCAGAATCCGTTTTATTCAGAACCCTATACTCGATGATATACTGATCTTCATTGCTTGTCCTGCTTCCGTCAAAGGTGGCCTGCTGACAGCCGCTCAAGCACAGCATCAGACATAAAGATATAACAAAGAGCACTTTTCTCATTTTCCTTCTCCTAATCAAACGATATAACATGTATAAATGTATCAAATCCCAAATAAGTATACCAAACAATGGTATCAGGCGCAACAATGCAGGTCAAAATATCGTTATAAATAAAAACAAAACCCCCTGATTTCTCAAGGGGTTTCTGGCGGAGAGTTAGGGATTTGAACCCTAGGTGGGGTATAAGCCCACACACGATTTCCAGTCGTGCGCCTTAGACCACTCAGCCAACTCTCCATAGCTTGGCTCAACCGTCAACGAACAGTATTATACAGGCTGCCTTGCCCCATGTCAAGCAGTTCCTACAAAAAACAGCCTGACCTGCAATTCAGCCTTTTCATATGGCATTTTGTGTGTTAAACTGTAATCGATTTCTTGGAAAGGGGACACACAATGCAGAAGATTCCGTTTCGCGACCTTAATATTTCTGTATCTCGGCTAGGGTTTGGCGCTATGCGGCTGCCAACGAAAGAAGCAGACTCCAAGCGTGTTATCGACAGGGAGGAAGCCGTGGCGATGATCCGCCACGCCATTGATCAAGGCGTAAATTATATGGATACGGCTTATCCGTATCACGGCGGCGAAAGCGAACTGGTAATGGGTGAGGCGCTGCAAAATGGCTACCGCAACAAAGTGGTGCTCGCCACCAAACTGCCTACCTGGCTTGTTAAAAAGCGGGAGGACATGGATAAGTTCCTGGACGAGCAGCTAAAAAAGCTGAAAACGGATCATGTGGACTTTTATCTGCTCCACGCCCTGAACAAAAACACTTTTGAAACCATGCAAAAGCTGGATTATCCCGGCTTTTTGGACAAGGCTGTGGCCAGTGGGAAGATCCGCTATCCCTCCTTCTCCTTCCATGACGACGGTGCGCTGTTCCCCAAAATCATTGACGATTACCCCTGGAAGATGGCTCAAATACAGTTGAACCTGCTGGATGGGGAATACCAGGCCGGGCTTGATGGCATGCGCTATGCTGCGAAAAAGGGCGTTGGCATCGTTGTGATGGAACCGCTCCGTGGTGGCGCTCTGGCAACACCGCCAAAAGAGGTAAAGGAACTGTATGACAGCTTCCCCGTGCGCCGCAGCAGCGTGGAATGGGCCTTTCGCTATTTGTACAACATGCCGGAGGTCATGACCATATTGAGCGGCATGAGCACCATGGACCAGGTGAAAGACAATCTGCGCATTTTTGAAAGCGCAGCCATAGGAGTTGTAACCCGTGAGGAGGAAGCCCTCTTTGCCAAAGTGAAGGATGCTTATTTGAGCCGCATCAAAACAAGCTGCACCGGCTGCAACTACTGCCAGCCCTGCCCCAAAAACGTGGCGATCCCCAGCATTTTCAGGGGATACGACAATGCCGCCATGCTGGACACGAAGCCGGAATTCTTTAACCGTTACCGCTCCCTGAAGGAGGAAAGCAAAGCCGCGGATCAGTGCGTTGCCTGCGGCCTTTGCCAAAAAGCCTGCCCCCAGCACCTGCCCATCATACAATACCTGAAGGAGATCAGGACGGATTACGAAAGCATCTGATACGTTCGAACAAATTCTTCCATGTGAAACGTCTGGCGCCAGGCAGCATCATGCAGGGCGCCATACTTTTTTACTTCATTCTCCCGATTCTGTTGATTTTTTCTGCATTCGCGGCACATTTAAATTTATCGTTCCACAAGCTCCAAATATATACCAAAACAGGTTTTTCATATGCTATAATGCATGAAAAGGTGGCCCGTGAAACGAATAACATTTTCTGATAATGAAAGCAGTTTGTTATTCAGTTCCCGGAACAGAGTATGGAGCGGAGGCGGCAAATCATGACGAAGCGGTTCTTAAGTTTTCTTTTGGCATTTCTTCTCCTTTGCACATCCGGCGCGCTGGCTGAGGCAACACCAGAACCAACCATCCAGGACGAGGAAGTATACCAGCAGGTTCTGAATGCGCTGGGAAGCGAGCTGTATAGTGAGGCCTATCAGTTCCTGAAGGACGGCAGCATTTTCAAAAGCGGCGTAAAAAAGAGCGCTGCCAAAGGCTTGCAACAGTTGATTGTGCAATTGGGTGAAAAGACTACCGTAAATGGCACCGTCTCCGGCAAGACCATCTCCGCGCTGAACAAGGCGCAGGAGGCATTCGGCCTTACAAAGGAAAAGACCGTGAATTTGGACAGCTACAAGCAGCTGCTTGTTTGCGCGCTTTTTATGCAGGATGTAGCTGTGGCAAGGAGCATCCTGGAAGAAGTGTTCCCGATGGAGCAGTTGGATTATCTGGAAGCCGCGGTATGCTTCAAAAACGGCCGTTTCTATACCGCGCAGGGCATGTATCAGGCTATAAGCTATCTGGACAGCGCTGAACGGGCGGAAAAATGCGTCCAAAAATGGCCGAAAAACGGGCAGGTATACCGTAATCCGGACTACAAATCCACCAAAACAAGGTTAACTATCAAAGGTGTGGTGGGCGACGGTCAGGCGACGTATATCAAAATTTATACACCAGATAATGTGCTTGTGTCCACGGTGTTCATTGCAAGCTCCAAATCCGCATCAGTGAGGCTGCCTGCAGGCACCTATAGAATGAAGGTTGGTGCCGGAACCTCATGGTATGGCCCCGAAGAAGCGTTTGGCAACGGTTACGATGCCTTCTACAGCATATTGACATTTGACGAAAGCGGCACCGACAGCATTACATTGGATTCGGGGTATCAATACACATTAACTCTAGGCGGCGTAACCGATGGCAACGTCGGATCGCAAGGTGAAGATTGGAGCAGCTTTTAGAGCCCCAAAGCAAAAAAAAACGCACGGCTTTTCGGTCGTGCGTTTTTTATTTATGCCATCAGGATCATACTGCTTCCATACCAATATTATCTTTGAGCTTACATTATTCCAAAACATAAATGCACCGATGGATACCAGCACATAGAATACACGAAAACTCCGCTTACTGTCATCCTAGCGCAGCGAAGGATCTTTTAACAGCATGAAAGTCCAATATCCTTCGCGCAGCGAGGGATGACAGTCTGCAGGGTTGGTCTCGCCATCAAAGTGTATCGCCATCGACGCTTTATTGATAAGCCCTAATCCTGTCGAAAATCGCATACCCGTCATGCGGCAAGCCTACACATCCCATATGCGTTACATCCGGGGAGTTGTTCCCGCCATGCCAATCGGACCCGCCTGTCATCAGCAGCTTGTGGGCTTTTGCCATGGATTCGTATTTTTCGGATTCCTCCGGCGTATGGCTGGGATGGAATATTTCAAGCCCTTCCACGCCGGCCCGGATGAGCTCCTCCACCACGATGTCATTGCCGATGCTCTTGGGGTGCGCGATGACAGGGATGCCTCCCGCTTCCTTGATGATCCGGATCGCGTCATGGGCAGTCATCTTCTCCGACTCTATGAACCCGGAGCCTGTGGGAAGGAAATAGGTGCGGAACATTTCCCGAAGCGTCATGCCTTTGGCTTCCACCCCATCATGTTCCATGGCGGCCACTACGTGCACGCCGGATATGCGCGGCTGGTCCGGATGGAGCTGCACAACCCGGTTCCAATCATAGTCGACCAGGCCCATTGCCTTAATGGCCTCGAAATTGATTCTGGTGTTTTCCGTTTTGTCTTCGGATATCTTAACGATAAAACGGGCCAACGCACTGCTGTATACATCGATATAGTATCCAAGCATATGCAAAAGCCTGCGGTTTACAATGGTGGATACCTCAATGGCGGGTATCAACAGAACATTGCCGGGCAGCCCTTCGCCTATGGCGGCCTGCACGCCGCGGACGGAATCATGATCGGCGATGGCGATCACATGCAGGCTATTCTCCTTGGCCAAATGGAACAGCTCCCGTGGCGTATCCGTCCCGTCGGAATAGGTGGAATGCAGATGCAAGTCGGCATACATGGAACATAAAACCTCCCCTGTAAAAACCATCCTTACTCCGCATCATACGCCGGGAGATGAACGCTGTCAACCGTATGCAGCTTTGTAATAGACTGGCTATATGCCTATTGCCACAGAACCTTCCACTTTGACCAAACGGTCATGCACGTGGACCTTAAGAGCAGGCCCCTCTATGAGTGCCAAGCGGCAAACGCCTTGTTCCACCGCACACTCCAGAAGGCTATTCATATACCTTATGCGGAAGCGGTAGCCCTGCCATTTATCCGGGATGCGGGGGCGCAGCGTCAGCCCGTCCTTCTTGATGCGCAGGCCGGCAAAACCTGCCACAATGGAAAGGTATGTCCCGCCCAGGTTTGCGGTGTGTAGCCCGTCCTTTGTGTTGCCGTGCTCATTGTTGATATCCATGAAAGCAGTCCTGCGGAAGTATTCCTCCGCCTTTCCCATATCACCAAGCCTGGAAGCCATGATGGAGAAAACACAGGCCGACAGGGATGAATCATGGGTGGTTATTTTCTCGTAGTAATCATAGCTGCGGGCCATTGCCTGTTCATCCGTAAGGTCTTCAAACAGGAAATGCGCCAGCACCGTATCGGCCTGCTTGCAAACCTGATGGCGGTACAGGAACAAGGGATGGTAATGAAGCAGAAGCGGGAAATGGTCCCTGGGGATTTGGGTAAGATCCAGCACCTTTTTCGTAAGGAAGCTGTCGTCCTGTGCCGGGACATTCAATCTTTCATCATAGGGAAGGTACATGCACTCCCCTGCCCTTTTGAAGGCCTCCAATTCCCCGCCCGTGATGGACAACTTCTTCATGAGCGGCTTAAATAACCCCTCCTGCATCAAGCGATCGCAAACCTCCGCCGCATAGAGCAGGTTTTCCCTGGCGGCGGCGTTGGTATAGTAGTTGTTGTTCACGATACAGGTGTACTCGTCCGGGCCAGTGACATCGTCAATGCGGAAGGCTCCATCCTGCATGTGGCCCGTGTCCAGCCACATCCGGGCCGTTTCCACCAGCACCTCCGCGCCTGCCTCGGCCATAAAAGCCACATCATCTGTAGCCAGATAGTATTGAATAAAAGAATGGGCTACGTCGCCGCTCAAATGATACTGGGCAGAGCCGGATGGGAAATAGCCTGAGCATTCCGTGCCCGTAATGGTACGCCAGGGGTACAGCGCGCCTTTTGTATGGCCCATCAGCCTGGCATGAGCGCGTGCGCTGTCCAGGATGCCGTAGCGGTATTTGAGCAGCCGCTTTGCCAGCTCCCTGTCGGTGAGCAGGAAGAAGGGAAAGATATAGATTTCCGTGTCCCAGAAGTAATGGCCTTCATAGCCTTCCCCGCTCAGGCCCTTGGCAGCCACGTTGGAAACATCGTCCCGGCCGGCGGACTGCAAAAGCTGATAGAGGCTGTAATCCATGCATTGCTGCAGCGCATCGTCCCCGAAAATCTCCACTCGTGCGCTTGACCAGAAGGAATGCAGGTATTCCCTTTGCCTATCCCGCAAGATTTGTAGTCCTGTCTCCCGTACGGACTTCATGATTTGGATCGCGGCCTTCACAGGGTCCGCATGGCGGCGCTGATCGGTAAATACGCACCACTTCACAAGCGACACGGTCTGGCCGGGGGCGATACTTAAGTCAAATTGCGTGCTCACGCAGCCGGGAAGGATTTCCTGCTTCACTTCGAATGATCCCGTTATCTCATGGCAGACGGCGGATACCATCGAAAGCTGTGAAGCCTTTGTTCGGCAGGCGATGAGAGAAACATACTCCTCCGTAAATGTGTGTTCCGCCTGCAAATGCACATGAGGCTGTGCGGCCACCCGGGGATCGTTGGGATCTGCGAAGTTTAACACATTGGCATCCTGCAGCGACAGGAAAGACAATGGCCCTTCATAGTTTAAGGATTTCACCTCATATTGCAAAAGGAACAATTCCTTTTGTAAAAAGGATGCCATGCGGCGGACGGTTATTTCAATATCCCGGCCCGTATTCGAGCGCCAGTGAACGCGTCGTACCGCCTCACCCGCAGCCATGTCAAGTTCCCTGTCATGGGCTATCATTTCGCCTTTGATAAGCTCGAAAGCTTCATCTCCCAGATACAGTTTCACCATCTGTACATCCGTCACGTTAACGATGGTCTGCTGCGTTTCGGGAAAGCCGTACAGCTTTTCCCCGTATGCAATGGGTTTCACATCATAGTACGCGTTAATGTACGTACCCCGGATGGTGGTCACGCCTTCCGGCGCGCCCTCCTCCAGGCAGTTGCGCACGCCGATGTAACCGTTGGCCGTATGGAACAGCGTTTCCATAAGGGCGGTTTCGTTTTGATGAAGGTTATGTCGTATCAGTTTCATTTGAATCATTCCTTGACCGCGCCGGAGGTAATACCGGCCACTATTTGTTTCTGGAACAGAAGCACCATGGCGAGTGTGGGTATGACCACCACGATCGTAGCTGCCGTAATTTCTCCCCACAGGATGGTGAACTGGGTGCGCAGCGCATTGATGGCTACCGGCACCGTATGATAGTTTTTGTCCGAGTTGAGCGTCAGCGTAAGAAGGTATTCATTCCACGCGGCAATGAACGTCATGATGGCGGTGGTGAACACGCCCGGCGCCGCCATGGGGAAAATGACCTTCCACAGCATGCCCCATTGGGAGCAGCCGTCCATGCGGGCCGCCTCCTCCACCGAAAGCGGGATGCGCTTAAAGTGGGCCACCATGATCCACACAGCCGAGGGCAGTGTAATGGTGGAATAGGCCAGCGTCACCCAATAGCTGTTGAGCATCTTGAACCGGTAGAACATGTTGAACACAGGCCCTACGATGATCATCTGCGGAAACATCGAGATTCCCAAAATCAACCCCATCAAAAACACTTTCCCCCGGAAGTGGAACCTTGCCAGAATGTACGCCGACATGGAGGCAACCGCCACCACATAGGCCGTTGTGATGGAGGATACGATGAAGCTGTTGGCCACGGAGTTCAGTATGCCCTTGCCGATCACTTCCCGGTAGTTGCTTAATGTCGGCTCGTTGGCAATGAGCCGGAAAGCTGTCTTTGCACCGTAAATCTCGCTGCCGGGCTTGAAGGAGGTAATCAAAACCCAGAAGAAGGGGAACACGTTCACTATAAGAAACAGCGCGATGACCGCAAGGCTTACGATCCGTGCGGCCTGCCGGCGCTCCCGTATGGTCCTGCTTTTGCCTGCACGGTTTTTTACCGTTATGGCTGTCATTGTCATTCCTCCTTTCTCAGACATCGGTAATGAGTTCCGCGCCCAGCACCTTCACGTACAGGAAAGCGATAGCAGCCACACAAAGGAACATGGCCAGTACGATCACAGAACCGTAGCCGTAATTGCTTTGCCCCACCATCACCTTGTAGGCGTATATGGACAGCGTTTCCGGCGTGCCCTTGGTGAGTACGGCAATCAGATCGTACACGCGGAAGGCGTCCAGCGTGCGGAACAGCAGCGCGACCAGCATGGAGGGCATCAGCATGGGCAGCGTGATCTTTTGAAAGGTGCGTACCGCGCCTGCCCCGTCGATGGAGCTGGATTCATACAGCCCCCGGTCGATGATTTGCAGCCCGGCCAGCAGCAAAAGCGCCATGTAGGGCGTTGTCTTCCAAACATCGGCCAGTATGGCGGCAGCCACGGAGCCTGAAATGGTGGTCAGCAGCAGCTCCGGCGATTGGATAAATCCGATTTGCGTAAGCACCCTTGCCACAATGCCGCTGGAACCGTCGTACAAATACGTCCAGATCAGGGCGGATACGGCGGTAGGTATGGCCCAGGGGATCAGCGATGTGGTGCGTACGATACCGATGCCGCGAACCGCCTTGTCCATGATCAGGGCCAGCGCCATACCCAGTACCAGCTCAATGGCCACGGAGATCACCGTGAACACCAACGTATTCTTCAGCGCCGTAAAGAAGCGGCTGTCCGAAAACAGCTTTTGATAACCCGCAAGACCGATGAAGTTGGATCCCACGACACAGCTTCGCATCTCCCTGAGATAGTCTTCCGCTTTTATGGGCGTCTGCAGTTCCTTGTCAGGATACTTTTGGGAAAGCTCCGCAAGCCGTGTCTGCACATCGTCCACAAAGGCGGCTGTGGCCGCTGCTTCCGCAGCGGATATGGGCAGTGTACCTTTCACGTTTTCATAGGGCGCCATATGGGTGGTGATGTCCGTGATCAGCGCTGTGATGTCCTTTTTCCCCGTATCATCCACCTTTTCCAGGTCTTTTTTCAGGTAGTGGTTCAAGTACTGCCCATCTTCGAAGATAAGCTCAGCGTTCAGGTTGCCGCCTGTGTACAGCTTATTCCGCGTCTGATCGTTGGTCTGGTAATCAAACAGCGTATACAGGCCGGAGCTGAAAATAGGGTACAGGGAAAACACCGCCACCAGCAAAAGCAGGGGCAGCACAAACAGGAATTCCTTCCATGTCATGCCGCGGCGCATCACGCTTCACCTCCCATGGACTTGTTTGAAAAAACGGGGCTGTAACCTTAAGGCTGCAGCCCCGTTGCGTTAGAAAAGGCAACCGTCAGATATCCGTTACTGTGCCAGCGCAGCTTCAACGGCAGTCACGGCGGCGTCGATGTCCGTCGCACCGGAGAGATAGCCGTACACAGCCTGCTGCAGGCCATCGGACACCTTGGAGTATTCGGCGGATACAGGCCTTGCGATGGTGGTCTTCAGGGCGTTTTTGAAGCCATCCATGGAGAGCAGCTCGTTGTTCTTGATGACCTGTTCATTGGTCAGCATGGCGTTGTAGCCAGGCAGATAGGCCTGTGACATTACGATCTGGCCAGCCTCGCTGTTGAGGAATTTGATGAATTCAAAGGCGCCTTCCTGGTTTGCGCTGTTCTTGTTGATGGCCAGCAGCCAGCCGCCCACGGTGGAGCCGCCCGGCAGGGGCGCGATGCCCACCTGGTCGGTGGTGATGGTGCCTTCGGTCTTGATCATGCCCCACTGATAGGGCCAGTTGCGGGCAAATACGCTCTCACCCTTGATGAAGGAGTTGTGGGTCTCGGCCTCGGTATAGGTCATGATGTTATCGGGCGTGGCCTTCGAGTCGATCATGGCCTTCATGGCGGTCAGGCCGCCCTTGATGTCCTTCCAGTTGGCGGTGAATTCGTTGGCGTTGCATACCAGGCCCTCATACAGGGAGGACTGGAACACGAAGCCGGTGGTGGTGCCTTTTTGCCCCATGTACTTTTCGGCCATGGCCTGCAGATCGGCAAAGGTGTAGCTGCCGGCAACAAGCTTTGCTGCGTCTTCTTCAGACACGATGTCCTTGCGGAAGTAGAGCATTCCCAGGTCCGGGAAGAAGGGCATCACATACAGCTTGCCATTGTAGGTGCCGGAGGCCATGGAACCGGCATTGTAGTCTTCAGGCTTCAGGCCCGCATCGTCCATCAAAAGGTCAAGGGGCGAGATGTAGCCGGAGGCTGCAAATTCGCCTGCCCATACAACGTCCAGGGAAACCACGTCATACTCGGCGCTGCCGGCCTTCAAAGAGGTGGTCAACTGTTCCCGCATGGCGCCGGAGTCGTTGGTCATGTCGATCCATTCCACTTTGTAGGCGTTTTGCGAAGCGTTGAAGGCGTCGATCACTGCCTGGGTGGCCGGCGTGCTGTCGCCCTGGGCGGCAAAATGGATGGTGGCGGGTTCTGCCAGCGCGGCCGTCGCAGTGAACACGAGTGCCAGAACCAGGAAAAGAACTGTCCACTTTTTCATGGGTATTCCTCCTTATTTTTCAGCCGGTTAAGGATTATGCTGCTTTTTCCCGCACCGGCGGTTTTGACTTGATTATAATTTCTTTTCCATTTAGAGTATATCAATTTTCTTTGATTCATGATATAATTCCTATATCTATTTTCTATATAGGACAGAATTTCCGGGAGGATATTGCGCATGTTGCCTTCCGAGATCGCCCATTTGATAAGGCTATTTCACCATGCCACACGGCTGCCCATCGCTATTTATGATGGGGAGCAGTGTGTTTTGTCATTACCGGAAAGCATAAAAAGCACCGCTGAACTGCTGGAAGGGGAGAACCCCCTGTCCATTTTGAATCCCAGCCTGCATCAGGCGGAGACATCCCAATACCTGAGCAATGATTATCAGGAGCAGTATATTTTCTTTGAGCTAAGCGGCGTGTCGCTTTTGTGCGGGCCATTCACATTAAAGCCATTCACGGACGGGGAAATCCAGCGGCTTATACGAGCGCTGAAACTTCCATTGAGCAAAAGAGAACAGTTTTCCGCACACGTTAAGTCGCTGCCGCTGTTAACGGAAGATAACTACTTTTATGCGGGCAAGCTGCTGGAAAAGCTGTTTGCCGGCGGAGAACAAATTTCCGCCCCTTCCCCCGTGCTGACTCCGGATGTGGGCAAACCATATTTTGTTAAGACGTATGAAAACAGAATGGCGCAATTCCAGCACCCGCCCTATTTTCTGGAGCAGGAGGAAGTGCGCCTTATACGCCATGGTGACCGGGGAAACGCGCTAACGGTATTGTCGGAAATCAACCGCCTAAAGCGTGCCACCCTGGCCCGTGATCCGCTGCGGTCGCTGAAAAATTCCCTCATCTGCAGCTGCACACTCTTCACAAGGGCAGCCATACAAGGCGGTGTGCCCGCCGATGAGGCTTTCACCCTTTCCGACGCCTTTATTCAAACCATAGAGGAAACACAAAACCTGAAATCGTTGGATGCGCTGGAAGAAACCATGGTGCTGCGCTTTATCGACCAGGTTGCCGATGTAAGCAGCGCATCTCTCTCCTTAATGATCCGCAGCGCCATCGCCTTCATTGACCATCACCTGTCCGAAAAGCTAACCGTGCCCATGATCGCCAGGCACGTATATGTAAACCCGGATTACCTGTCGAGCCGTTTCAAGCAGGAGATGAATGCAACCATCACCGCGTTCATTCAAAAGCGGCGCATCGAGGAAGCCTGCCATTTTTTACGCTATAGCCAAAGCACCGTTTCTGAGATCGCTGCATTT
Organism: Bacillota bacterium; assembly: GCA_023415715.1. Lineage (GTDB taxonomy): Bacteria > Bacillota > Clostridia > Christensenellales > Aristaeellaceae > JAEWAH01. The sequence continues at coordinate 1,333 of JAEZJP010000313.1, read as the reverse complement.
TACCAGTTCTGTTCCCAGAGCCATTTTATACAGGTATTCAAAAAGTATATGGGGCTTACACCTGCGCAGTATAAAAATGCGATGTAGAGTGATCTATAAATAGGATTTGCTACTGCAATGAAGACCTCCCCCAGCCTCCTTCGTCGGCAGCACCCATCTGGCTCAATCGTCGCACTGCTCACTGCGTTCGCATTGCTCGTTTCGCCAGCCTCCTCCGCCTCGCTTTATCCGGCACAGCCGGCGCTTCGGCTATGGAGCCTCCACGAGGGAGCCTTTTACACCGGATAGTTGATGGTCTTGCTCTCTTCAAAGGTCTCCAATATCTCTTGGGTACGCAGGCCATAAGCGCCGGTGGTATCGCCCTCTTCAAGGCCCTGAAGTATGCGCACCACATGCTGGATGTAGGGCATCTGCACGTGCATTAGTGGCTCAAAGGCGATACGTTCCTCCCTGCCATCCTTTAATAAAACGATCGGCTCCATATCCATGATGGAAAAGCGCAGGCTGCCTTCGCTGCCGTAGATGACAGCCTCATCCCGGCTTTCCAAAGCATGAAAGCTAAGCTGCAGCGCGCCCTGCACCCCATTGGTAAAGCGCAAAAAGCCGCTGGTCACATCGAACACATCGTAAGCTTTGCTGATGTTTGCGGAAATCCCTGCAGCCATGGATATATCACCCAAAACAAACTGCAGCGTATCCACCATGTGGGAGCCAATATCGTATAAAAGACCTCCGCCCGCTTCCTTTTTGGAAAGCAGCCATGATCTTTCTTTATTAAAAGCGGGCACAGGGCAGGCATATGTATACTGAAAGGAACGAACCTGCCCGATTTCGCCGCTTTCCACTGTTTCCTTGATCTTACGGAACTTTTCCTGCCCACGGCGGTAATAGGCCACAAACAGCTTTACACCATTTGCTTTGCACGCATCCTTCATCTCACGGCATTCCTGCACGGTGGTGGCCATGGGCTTTTCCACATACACATGCTTGCCATGCCTGGCTGCTTCCAGCGTATAAAAATGATGCATGTGAGGCGGCGTGGCGATATAAACAGCGTCAATTTCAGGGTCGGTCAAAAGGTCCAAATAGTTGGTGGAGTATTTCTCCACCCCATGCCGCCTGGCATAATCCTCAAGTTTCACAGGATCGCGGCGCATAACCGCTGCCAGCCTTGAACCCTCGATTTTTTGAAAAGCCGGTCCGCTTTTCTTTTCCGTCACGTCACCGCAGCCGATGATGCCAAAGCCGATGGTTTTCATTCCGCTCCCCCCTCTTCCCCGTCCACATGCAGTTCCCAATTCAGATCGTTGTGGTAGATCATCTGCTTTGTCAT
>JAEZJP010000251.1 GCA_023415715.1 Bacillota bacterium | reverse complement strand
AGATCGCAGAGAGGATATTGAGCGATGGCAATCGTTGAAATGAAACGACTGACGCTCCTGGCGCTTTTAAAGGATAAGGAAAAGCTTCTTCATGCCATCCAACGCATGGGCTGCATTCAAATCACCGATATCCCGGAGGAGGGAATGCAACCTTTTTTGGCCAAAGCTTCCGGCCTTTTGAAAACGGAGGAGGAAGTAAGCCGCCTTCGCTGGGCAATCGGCAAGCTGAACCGATACGATACAACAAAGCCGCCCATGTTCGGCGGAAAGCCGGAAGTTTCAAGGGAGCAGGCCGAGGAAGTCCTTTCGCGGAAGACACGCTGCATGCAAACCATTGCGGCTGTTGAAGGCTGTGAACAAAAAGCGGGGGAATACAAGGGGCATCAAGCGCGGCTTCAGTCTGCCATAGAGCAGCTTGAACCGTGGGCAGGATTTGATATACCCATCAGTGAGCTTCACAACACCCATGAAACAGTGCAGCAGGCCGGCACGTTAAAAAGGCGTGAGCTGGAAGAAACAATGGCGAAATGGGCCGGGCAGCCTGTGGTGCTGGACCAGACAGGTGCCTACCAGGAAACGGCTTATCTTCACGTCATTGCCCATCAATCTGTAGCGGAAGCCGTACTTAGCGATTTAAAGGATGCTGGTTTCACTCAGACGGTTTTTGGGGATGTACACGATGCGCCGGGCCGGCAGATTGAAAATTGGAAACGGGAACTGGCCGGAATTGCGGAAAGCCAGCGGAATCTGGAGGAACAGCTGGCCGCGCTTTCCAAGGAACTGCCCGACCTGAGAATATTGTGCGACGTTCTTTGTGCCCAATTGGATCGGCTGCGCGCATCGGAGCGGTTTGCGGCAACGCAAAGCACATTTTTGATGAAGGCCTGGGTTCCGGAACCACTTGTCAAAAAGGTGGAGGAAAAGATTTCACAGGTTTCTCCCGGCTGCTGTATGGAATTTGCAGACCCTGTGGAAGGCGATGATCCGCCTACGCTTTTGCAAAACCATCGCAGTGTTTCGCCTTTTGAATCGGTGGTGGCCGGGTTTTCGCTGCCCTCACCGTTTGGCATTGATCCTACCTTCGTCATGGCACCTTTCTTTGCCACCTTCTTTGGCATGATGGTCTCTGACGCGGGCTACGGTTTGATGATGGTGATCGTCATCCCACTCATCCTAAAGCTGGCTAAACCGTCACCCGGCGCCAAAAAGCTTTTGTGGATAATAGCTTTGGGCGGTGTTACAACAGTATTTTGGGGCACAATGTTCAATTCATGGTTCGGTTTCGCACCGCTGCCCCTCTACTTTGACCCTGTGAACAATGCGCTGCCCGTTATGGGGCTTTGCGTGGGCATAGGCGCTCTCCACCTGTTTGCGGGCCTTGGCATGGGCTTCTACCTGAATGTGCGCCGCGGCAGCCTGAAGGATGCGCTATTCAGCCAGGGAAGCTGGTTTTGTCTAATAGCTGGCCTTGGACTTTTGGCGCTGCCTACAACGGCTACATTTGGAAAGTTCATTGCACTTGCTGGAGCTGTCACAATACTACTCACCGCCGGACGCGGTAAAAGTAAAAATCCTTTCAAGCGGCTTTTAAGTGGCCTTGGAGCACTGTATGGCGTTACCGGTTGGATCAGCGATTTGCTGAGCTATATGCGGCTGTTCGGTATGGGAGTGGCCACCGGCGTCATTGGCATGGTCATCAACCAGTTGGTGGGTATGGTGTTTTCAGCGGGGCCTATCGGCATGGTACTGGGAGCGGCATTGTTTTGCGGCGGTCATTTGTTCAACGCCGGCATTAACATACTTGGTGCGTATGTCCACTCATGCCGCCTGCAATACATTGAGTTTTTCGGCAAATTCTACGAGGAGGGCGGAAAGCCTTTCAACCCGCTGGGAGAAACAACCCGTTACGTACGCATCAGCGATGCTTCGCAAGCGCGTTGATCGTCGGTCATAAAACAATCATTTTAAGGAGGCAATTACCATGGAAATCAGTCTGGGACAGGTTCTTACGCTGTTTGGGGCGGCCCTTGCCGCAATTCTTGCCGGCATCGGCTCCAGCAAAGGCGTTGGGCTGGCCGGTGAAACTGCCGCAGGCGTATCCACGGAAAATCCCGAAGTAAACTCCAAGCTTCTAATTTTACAGCTTCTACCAGGCACACAGGGCATCTACGGCTTCCTGATCGCCGTGATTATACTCATCAACACTGGCGTTTTGGGCGGCAGCATGAAAGAAATTAGTATACTGCAAGGAATGGCGTATATCGCCGGTGCACTGCCTGTAGGTGTTGTCGGTCTTTATTCCGCCATCCGGCAGGGCAAGGTAGCTGCTTCCGGCATGCTCATGACCGGCCAGCGTCCCGAAATGTCCGGTAAGGCCATCACTATGGCGGTTATGGTGGAAACCTACGCTGTTCTGTCGCTGCTGGCCTCCTTCCTGATCGTGAACTCCATCAAGCTGTAAGGAGAACTGGCATGAACGCACAAGCCATCCTGGAAAAGATCGGCTCAGATGGCCGTCAGGCCGCCGCCGTTCTGCTCAAGGAAGCGGGAGAACGGGCGGAGGCCATCCGTGCCGAGTCCGATAAAAAGATCGCCAGGTTGCGGGAGGAAACTATCGCCAAGGCACAGGCGGAAGCCGCGGAGCTAGAGGTTCGTATGCACCGCATGGCGGAACTGGATGAGCGTAAAGCTCTTCTTGCGGCCAAACGCTGCCTGATGGATCAGGCTTTTCAAGCTGCCCTTATGAAGCTCAAGCAGATGACGCCGGAACAGATGGAATCATTTTTTCTGTCCATGGCTCTCTCTTCTTGCAAAGGGGCTGAAACGCTTCTCATTGGCGCGCTTCATGATGCTTGGTATACCCCCGCTTTGGCGGACAAGGTGAACGCAGCACTCAATGCCGCAGGGAAGCCCGGCCGGATCATCTTAAGCAAAGAACGCCGCCAAGGCGTTACCGGTGTGATTCTGCTCGGCGACGGTATGGAAATCAACTGTACGCTGGAAGCGCTGCTGGAGGACCGCCGGCTCCAATTGGAGGCCGAGGTGGCTTCCATACTCTTCGCTTGAATCCACTAACCGAAAAAAGGAGGGCTTGTCCTTGCCACAGTTGAGCATACCGTATGCTGTGGGGCGCATCAGCGTGCTGAAAAAAGATGCGCTGGATACTAGCCGGCTGGAAAGGCTGCTTTCCGCCCCCTCTTTGAGGGAGGCGCAGCGGACGCTTTCGGAGATCGGGTGGGATAGCGGCGAGGGGCTGGACTATGAACAGCTTTCCACAAAGCGCGTGGAAAAGGCGTGCAAGCTTGTCCGCGATTTGTCTCCGGAGCCCGATGTCACCGATTGCTTCCTGCTCAGATATGACATTCATAATTTGAAGACACTCCTAAAAGCAAGATGCCTTCATGAAAAGCCCGAATATCTGTCGGAATGCGGCACGCTGCCATTGACAAAGCTTATCCATTCCGTGACGGAACATGTATACAAAGAGATTCCGTCCATTCTTTCAAAAGCCATGGCCGAGCTGGAGAAACGCCTTGCAGTGCAGCCCGATGCCATGGAGATTGATGTGGCGCTGGATCATGCCTTGTATGACATGATCTTTGAAAAGCTGTCTCATAAGAATGCTCCGGTTGTGCGCCGGTACTTTCAGGCCAAGGTGGATATGGTCAATACTTTGATGATTCTGCGATCAAAAGCCATGGGCAAGGATGAGGCTTTTTTGCAGCGGATTCTGCTTACAAAAAGTTCCCATCCTGCCGATACATGGATAAAGGCAGCCGCGTCACCGGAAAAACTGCCAAATCTTCTTTTCGCCTATGGCAAAAGTGTAATCGCCGCAGCACAGGCCGCTGTTTTAGACTATAAAAAGCTGCCTGCGCTGGAAAAGGTTATGGACGATTATTTGCTGTCCCTTTTTACCCCCTACCGCATCGCTTCCCTTGCATTGGAGCCTATTATCGGCTATCTTCTGGCGGTGGATCGGGAGGCGGCGGCCGTACGGCTGATTCTGGCCGGCAAGGCAAACGGTTTCCCGCAGGAGGCCATTCGGGAAAGGATGCGTGAACTGTATGGCCGGTAAAACCATGGGCGTGGTGGGGGAACGCGACGCGGTACTGGCCTTCAAAGCCATCGGCATGAAGGTAATCCCCACCAAAACACCGGAAGAAACAACAGCCGCGCTTTACCGCCTGGCGAAGGAAGGCGTTCCCGTGATTTTCATCACCGAAACCGCCGCACGCCTGGTACCCGAGGCGCTGGAACGGTACAAAACATCCCCTGATACGGCGATTATCCCCATTCCCGGCAGCCAGGGCGCTGACGGCTTTGGCATAAAACGTGTACGGGCCAATGTGGAAAAGGCCATCGGGGCAGATATTCTATTCAACAACGACAGGAAAGAGGAGTAGTGAACATGGCTCTGGGAACCATTGTGAAGGTTGCCGGCCCCTTGATTGTGGCGGAAAATATGGCCGACGCCCGCATGTACGATGTGGTGCGCGTCAGCAAAAACCGCCTGGTTGGCGAAATCATCGAGCTGAGGGGTGACCGCGCGTCCATCCAGGTTTACGAGGAAACCTCCGGCTTGGGGCCTGGGGAACCGGTCGAATCTACCGGAGCGCCCCTTTCCGTAGAACTTGGACCTGGCCTTATCGAATCCATATTCGACGGCATTCAGCGCCCCTTGACCGCCATCCGGGAAAAAGTGGGTGAGCGGATCGTACGCGGCGTGGAGGTTCCCGCGCTTAACCGGGAAAAACAGTGGGCGTTTGAGCCCCGTCTTAATGCCGGCGACAAGGTTCAATCCGGGGATATATTGGGCATTGTGCAGGAAAGCGCTGTGGTGGAGCACCGGATCATGGCACCCTATGGCGTCTCCGGTTCCGTTAAGTCTATACGCGCGGGTGCAGCCCGGGTGGAGGATGTTGTCTGTGTAATTACGGATGACAAGGGCCAGGATCATGATGTGACCATGCTTCAAAAGTGGCCTGTGCGCCGCGGCCGCCCCTACCTGGAAAAGCTGGCTCCCCAGTCGCCCATGGTTACCGGGCAGCGCGTCATCGACACGTTCTTTCCCATCGCTTCCGGTGGCGTGGCTGCTGTACCCGGCCCCTTCGGTTCCGGCAAAACGGTGGTGCAGCATCAGCTGGCCAAGTGGGCTGATGCCGATATCATTGTTTACGTTGGCTGCGGCGAGCGCGGCAATGAAATGACGGACGTGCTGATGGAGTTCCCGGAGCTGCATGACCCACGCACAGGCGAATCTCTGATGAAGCGCACGGTACTTATCGCAAATACTTCCGACATGCCCGTTGCAGCCCGTGAAGCTTCCATTTATACCGGTATCACCATCGCTGAATACTTCAGGGACATGGGCTATAAGGTGGCTATCATGGCAGACTCCACCAGCCGCTGGGCAGAGGCGCTGCGTGAAATGAGCGGCCGACTGGAAGAAATGCCCGGCGAGGAAGGCTATCCTGCCTATTTGTCCTCACGCATCGCTGAGTTTTACGAGCGGGCCGGCTTTGTTCGCTGCCTGGGCAGCAGCGGACGTACGGGGACCATTACCGCCATCGGTGCCGTGTCGCCTCCCGGCGGCGATATCTCTGAGCCTGTTTCTCAGGCAACGCTGCGCATTGTAAAGGTATTCTGGGGCCTGAGCGCCCAGCTGGCCTACAAGCGCCATTTCCCGGCCATCGACTGGCTATTGTCCTATTCCCTCTACATCGACAGGCTGAGCACGTGGTTCACCGACAGCGTGTCTCCGGAATGGAACGATCTTCGGGCAAGCGCCATGCGCGTTTTGCAGGAAGAGGCGGAACTGGATGAAATCGTACGCCTGGTAGGCATTGATGCCTTGAGTTGGAAAGACCGTCTCACCATGGAAGTAGCCCGCTCCATACGCGAAGACTATTTGCATCAGAACGCTTTTGACGAGGTGGATACATACACCTCTCTTAGCAAGCAATTCCGCATGCTGCGCCTGATTCTGGAATACGGCAATAAAGGCCGCGCAGCGCTTGATGCCGGAGCCAACCTGTCACAGATCATCGGCCTGCATGTCAGGGAGCGCATCGGCCGGGCCAAGTATATCTCCGAATCGGATCTTTCACAGTTTGATCAAATCGAAGCAGAGCTCAGCAGCCAGACGGCCGCGCTGATGGACCAAGGAGGGCTATAAGGAATGCTGAAGGAATATCGCACCATCAAGGAAGTCGTAGGCCCGCTGATGCTGGTGGAGCATGTATCCGGCGTTACCTACAATGAGCTTGTGGAAATTCAGCAGGCTAATGGCGAAATCCGCAGCGGTAAGGTGCTGGAGGTGGATGGCGACAAGGCACTGGTGCAGCTGTTCGAAAGCAGCAACGGCCTGCGCATCGACAACAGCACCGCCCGTTTCCTTGGCCGCAGCATTGAGCTTTCCGTTTCCATGGACATGCTTGGCCGGGTATTCAGCGGCATGGGTACCCCCAGGGACGGTGGTCCTGCCCTGATCCCGGAAAAGCGGATGGATATCAACGGCGAACCGCTTAACCCTGCCGCGCGCGACTATCCCAGCGAGTTCATTCAAACGGGTGTTTCCGCCATCGACGGCCTGAACACCCTTGTCCGCGGCCAGAAACTGCCAGTGTTCTCCGGCAGCGGCCTGCCCCACGCCCAATTGGCAACGCAAATCGCCCGCCAGGCAAAGGTGCTGGGCACCGACAGCAAATTCGCCGTGGTGTTCGGCGCCATCGGCATCACCTTTGAAGAGGCCGACTACTTCATCAGCGATTTCCGGAGTACCGGAGCCATTGAGCGGGCCGTTCTGTTCATGAACCTGGCCAACGACCCGGCCATTGAGCGCATCGCTACCCCGCGCATGGCGCTTACCGCTGCGGAATACCTGGCCTATGAAAAGGGCATGCATGTGCTGGTCATCCTCACAGATATCACCAACTATGCGGAAGCGCTGCGTGAGGTTTCCGCCGCCCGCAAAGAAGTGCCGGGCCGCCGCGGCTATCCCGGCTACCTGTATACCGACCTTGCCACCATGTATGAAAGGGCCGGCCGCGTTATCGGCAAGGAAGGCTCCATTACGCAGATCCCCATCCTGTCCATGCCGGAGGATGACAAGACCCATCCCATCCCCGACCTGACTGGATATATCACCGAAGGCCAAATCATCTTAAGCCGTGAATTGCATAGGAAGGGCGTTCAGCCTCCCATTGACGTCATGCCCTCCTTGTCCCGTTTGAAGGACAAGGGCATCGGTGCGGGAAAGACGCGCAAGGATCACGCCGCTACCATGAACCAGCTCTTCGCCGCCTATTCCCGCGGCAAGGATGCCAAAGAACTGGCAGTCATCCTGGGCGACGCTGCGCTCACCGACATAGACAAGAAGTATGCAGCCTTTGCCGATGCCTTTGAACGGGAGTATGTGTCCCAGGGCTATAATACCAACCGGTCTATTGAAGAAACGCTCAATCTGGGATGGAAATTGCTCAAAATGCTGCCAAGAACAGAACTCAAGCGCATCCGGGACGACATGCTGGATGAATTCATGTTAGGGTCCCGGGAGGAGGAAGCGTAATGGCATCCACCCTTCGCGTTAATCCTACGCGCATGGAATTGACCCGCATCAAAAGACGGCTCGTTACAGCCAAGCGGGGCCACAAGCTCTTAAAAGACAAGCGGGATGAAATGGTGCGCCAGTTTATCGCCATTATCCGTGAAAACTATGCGCTGCGCCAGGAAGTGGAGAAGGAATTGAGCGGCGCGCTGCGCGATTTTGCCATGGCCCGGGCGGTAATGGACCCCAACGCGCTGGAGGAAGCCGTTTTGTATCCTGCCAGGCAGGCAAAAGTGACTATCGGACAAAAGAATATTCTGTCTGTGAAAGTGCCGACGATTACGGTGGATGAATCGTCGCTTTCAGAAACGGTGCTGCCCTATGGCCTGGCGGAAACATCCGCCCAGCTGGACGGCGCAATCGCCACCATGGCGGAGGTTCTTCCAAAACTTTTACGCCTGGCTGAAATTGAAAAGACATGCGATCTTCTGGCCGACGAAATTGAAAAAACCCGCCGCCGCGTGAACGCACTGGAATATGTCATGATTCCTCAGCTTATCGAGACCATACACTTCATTACCATGAAGCTGGATGAGAATGAGCGCGGGGCGCTTACACGCCTGATGAAAGTTAAGGACATGATCGCCGCGAGGGATGCCTGACTTGCTTTCCAAGAAAAGATTGTGTGCTTTTTTGCAGACAGTCTTTTTTTCTTGCTTCCATAAATAAGGACATGGTATAGTGAATGCCGGGAAATGGAGGAATAACTATGCCTTTTATGGATATTCATCAGCTTTCAAGGGATTTTGGGTTTGCAGAAACCTATATTCTGGACGCTTCCATGGCCTCGGATACGCCTGATGATATTTTAACCCTCCTCTTATTGTTATACCCATACGATTCCTGGGGAAAAGCCGCTCCTTGCTGCGTCCGCATCAGTACCTATTATGTTGCAGCTCAGAATGCATATTTGAAAGCAAAGGAAATGGTGCACAATCTGAAACAAGAAGGAGAAAGCGCCAGACTATGTAATGATGTACGCTTAAAACCCGTGTTATCACGGTTAAAGGACTTTACCCAGGGCCGGAACTCGCTGCATTACCATAAGGTTTACGGCTCCCGTTTTCAAATGCAAGTGATCGGCCTTGCTTCGCATCTCCCTATGGATGAAAATATTCTTCGGCCCATAGAAGAAAAAGAGGATATGTGCGGCTCCTGCAAAAAGTGCCTTCAACTTTGCCCTGCTAATGCCATAACGGACGAAGGCTTTTGCCGGGATAGGTGCCTGCGCCAGCATATGCTTGAGAGTACGCCTGTGCCTGAACAGCTGCGAAAGCTCATGGGAAATCGCCTTGTGGGCTGCGATATCTGCCAGCAGGTTTGCCCATACAATGCCCGATTGCCGGTAAACGAAATGGCAGGGGAATGCTTCCGGCTTGACGACATGCTGAAGCAGGACGAGGCTGCAATGTCCCACTTGTCCGTCATGATTGGCAGGAACATGGCCCGTGCCGGCCGCGTCCTGGCCCAGGCGTGCATTGTTGCAGGAAACAGCAGGGAGAAGACCTATCTTCCAATACTGAACGAGCTTTGCCATCATCCATCCCCTGTGGTAGCCGAGCATGCGAATTGGGCTGTTAAGATTTTGTCAACTCAAGCGGGGGAAGCGACGACTTGACAGTGTACTATTGCCTTTTCATGGAATCGCGTTACAATATTTACCGGAGAAAGGGAGGGCATATATGTTTCAGTTTGATCAAGTGTCCAAGCAGTACGCAAAGAGTAAGGTAAAGGCACTGGATGACTTGACTTTGCATGTGAATAAGGGCGAAATATTCGGCTTCATCGGCCCCAATGGCGCCGGCAAAACAACAACCATCCGGCTTTTGACAGGTATCCTGACGCCGGATTCCGGCAGCATCCATATCGGCGGATATGATATGGCTCAAACCCCCTTGGATGCCAAACGGCTGATAGGTTTTGTGCCTGACAACCAGGAGATGTACGAGCGGCTGACCGGTCTGGAATACCTGCAATTTTTGGCGGATATCTACCAGGTGGACAGCGCCCAGCGAAAAGAGCACCTGGAAAAATATCTGCCCCTGTTTCAGCTGGAAAGCGCGGCAGGGCAGCAGATACGCAGCTATTCCAGGGGTATGAAGCAGAAGCTTACCATCATCGGTGCACTTATCCATAAGCCGCCACTTTGGGTGCTGGATGAGCCAATGACAGGTCTGGACCCCATGGCCGTTCACCTGCTGAAAGAAGAAATGCGCGCCCATTGCGATGCCGGAAACACGGTTTTCTTTTCGACCCATGTACTGGATGTGGCGGAAAAATTGTGCGACCGAATCGCCATTATCATAAAGGGTAAGCTGCTGGCGGCGGGCACGCTGGAAAGCTTGCGTTCCGGGGAGCATGGCGCTTCCTTGGAAGAGGTATTCCTTGAGATGGTGAAGGAGACGGCGGGGGAGGAGAAGGCATGAGTTCCTTTCTTGTTCTTTTGCGGATGCAGCTTTATCTGCGGCTGTCCTCTCTAAAGCCCAGCCATTGGCTGCCCAAGCACCCAGGTGATATGGAGGAATGGAAGCCGCTTTTGATGGGGCTGCTTTTTCTTATCATCATCGCCTCCGTGGAAAGCACCATCCTTTTAATGGCGAACGGGCTCCTTTCAGGGTTTATGCAGATGAACATACCGGATCTGCTTTTATCCACAGTTATCATGATCTGCATGGCGCTGACGCTTCTGGTAGGTTTTTTTCATGTGACCAGCATACTGTTTTTCAGCCGGGACAGTGCATTTCTTTCCGGCCTGCCCGTTTCTTCCCGTTCGGTCATGGCCGTTAGGCTTTCAGTGGTCTTGCTTGGCGAAATGGCGCTGACGGCATTGATCTTTCTGCCTGTATGCGTGCTTTATGGCATCCGCACAGACCAAAGCGTGCTGTTCTATTTAAAGGCAGTGATTGCCGCGCCGCTGATCCCCTGCATGCCGCTGGCGGTGGCCACGCTTCTGGCTTCGCTCCTGGTGCGAGTTTCCAGCCTGTTCCGTCACAGGGACAGGTGGACTGTCATTGGCGGCTTTGTGCTCATCGCGCTGGTCATCCCGCTGCAAATGCAGTTTTACAGCCGCATACCATCAGATGCTGGCGCCGATTTCTTCATGCAGATACTTTCCGACAACCGCGCCATGCTGGAAGGTCTTTTGGGCGGTCTTCCGCCTGTTTTGTGGGCTACGGCCGGCGTGACGGGGCAAGGGGAATGGAGCCTCCTTTACCTTTTGCTGTTCATCATTGCTTCTGCCGCAGCTTATGTGCTGCCCCTCCTTATCGGCGGCGGCAGATACCTGCAATTGGCCATTTTGCAAAACGAAGCATTCCAAACTACAAAACGCCGCAAGCTTACAGCCCGTGATTTTTCCCGCAACCGTTCACCTTTGAGGGCACTATTCATCAGGGAATGGAAAGAAGTACTGCGTGTGCCATCTTACGCCCTCAACGGCCTCATCGGCATTGTGATGATGCCTATCATGATGGTTGCCATGTTTCTGGGCATGAAAGGAAGCAGCGAGCTTACCACACTGCTTGGCGGGCTTCTTCGCAGCGCAGGGGGAGTAAATGTCACTCTTTTTGCAGCCGCAGCCATGGCAGCAGTAAGTACCATCAACATGGCAGGCGCTACAGCTATTTCCCGGGAAGGGAAGCGGATGTCCGTAACAAGGATCATTCCCGTTCCTTACGCCACGCAGATCCTGGCAAAGCATCTTTTCGGATTCTCCATCAACTTTCTCACCTGCCTTACGACAGCCATTGCACTGATCGTATTGATTCCTTCCCAGACAATGTACATCCTGGCGGCTTTCATAATGGGCCTGCTGTTTGGCTATGCCGCAAACGGCATGAGCCTTGCGCTGGACGCAAGCCATCCCAAGCTCAACTGGCGCAACGAGACAGAAGCGATCAAGCAAAACGCCATGGCTCTTTTGTCGATGTTTCTGGGCGTAGCTGCTGCAGGATTGATGGGAGTTTCCGTATGGCTTTTGTTTAAGGCTGGAGTATCACTGACCATTCTCGCCATCCTGCTGACAGTCCTGTTGACCTTTCTGGCCATTGCTGCTCATGTTTCTCTCCTTCGGCGGGCTGGCATCTGGTATTCCAGGGGTGAATTGTAAAAATTAAATTTTTATTACAAAATACGTGCATTTTTTTCTAAAGTGTGCTATAATCACTACGGGTGTATGAAATAAGGGTATACACCCGCAAGGAGGCACACAAATGCTT
>JAEZJP010000237.1 GCA_023415715.1 Bacillota bacterium | reverse complement strand
CCTCCTAGTCTGCATCAATTCCGATGCGCATCTGTATGCCGCCAACAATGCGCCATGCCGTTTCGGTATCGCTTTCCAGAAAAAGCCGAAACCGCCTGCAAGAGCCGCCAAAGGTCACCTTTTTCTGCCGTGCAGCGTTACTTGTGGCAGCGGGAAAAATGCAGTCCTTTTTCTTCTCACCTTTTTCCGTTTCAATGCCAAGCGTCAAGGTAACGTCTGCTTTTGCTTCCACCGTCAGATAGACTTCAAAGCCACCCTTGCGAATAGTCTTCTGGTGGAAATCCTGCCACTGGGAAACCCACCGTGCCGGGGCAATGGGCTTGCCGCTCGTCCAGGCATCCGCACCCCATTCGTACACTCTGCCCGGCGTTTCGTGGCTGGTAAAGTACAATTTGCTGCCGGTTGGCAGAAACGCTTCCACGCTGATATCATCCCGGTACAGCCATGTGCCGGAACGAAAGTTGTAAATCAGAACAGCATTGTTAAAAGCGGATGCGCCAACCGGGATAGCGCAATAATAGGCGTCCTGGTAAACACAGGCACAAGCTTGGGCAAGCGCGGCAGTGTTCATGGAAGTGAATATTTTTTCACACACTTCCTTTTGGAAAGGTGCGGCATTCAAGCCATCGTACTGCATGATGCAGTTATCGCCCAGCATCAGGATGCGATCGCCTTGTACCGCAATGGTGTTGAAATACGCCGTGCCGCCGCCGTATTGCTCCCTAAATACAAATTCTGCGGGGTCAGTATTCATCACACGCCAGATGCGGTTTTTCTTAAACGCAATCAGCTGGGAGCCAAGCTGCGTAAGTGCGTGAAAGCTGTCACCATCCCAGCTTGGCTGCATCACATCGCCTGCGCCGTCTTCCGGTATTGTTGCGTTTGCTGTCCAGTCCAAGGGATTGAACGGTGCGCTGTATACAAGCGTGTCCGGCTCGTCGGGAATACCGCCGCCCCAAATACGTTCCGCATACCGGGCAATTACGCCAAACGTTTTATTTCCGGGTATTGTCACCCTGCTAACGGTCAGATTGTCGCCGCGCACGTATACCATGCCGTCCCGGGCATTACTCAAAAGAAGGATGTCAACCGGCGATTCAGCGCCTTCTGGATTTATTTCGTATGCGACAAAACTCCACACGTTGGAAGTGTAACTGCTCCCGCCCCAACCAGCAGGCAGGGCCAACGGTGTCCAGGCGCTGCTGCCGGATATGGTGTAGTAAAGCTGCCCGCCTGCTGCCGCTATCAAGACATTTTTGTTATCCGGCCCTTCATACCAGCGGCGATATAGGCAGGCCAGCGTTTCAATGGGGTCATCCTCAATCGAAGGGACCAGCAGGGTGCTATCTCCCATAGGCTGCAGCACGCCGCCCACCGTGTCCATATTGTGTGCCGTGGATGCGGTGCGCGGGTCTGCGTTGATGCCGTCACCATACTGCAAAAGACCGGTAAATTCGGGGATACGCAGGTCGGCATCGTAGGCGTTCAAAGAAACATAACCCACGCGATCCCTCCTTATCCTGGCATGTTGAAGAATGTTTGGGTTTTCGTGCCGCCTCTTAGCTGCGCAGCCGTTTCCTCCGCTGCGGCGCGGAACTGGAAACCCCGGTTTTGCTTTTGCGGGTTGCCGTTCCTGTATACGCACCAGGCGGCCCAGTTGGCGATGGCCGGATGGGTCCAATTTGGCAGCCTGGGCGCGTCAAAATCATCCGCAAGCGCGGGAAAGCTTTGGGAATCATCTGCAACGTGTTCCCTGGCAAAAGCGAAAACCAGGCGATCGTATCCCTCGTTCAGGTAGTCCATCAGGTACGGCAGAAATTCGCCCGCGTCCTCCGCGTCATTGCCAGTTTGGAACATAACAAATTGCCTCATTTCGCCAACAGTCAAAATAACCACCTCACAGGTTCGGGTATTTCACCCTAAGCGCCAGGAAAACGGGGATCTTCACATTCACGTACTGCCCCCGCTGGATGATTGTCGTTTCGCCGTTGATAGTCACATGCTCGGTTTGATCCACCTTTGCGCCGGAATCGTCCTGCTCCAGCAGGGGTAAATAGATCTGCACAGTAGGCGCCATTTCCGGGGCGGAAACGGGATAGCTTGCGGTAAGGGAAGCGGTATCAGTTGTTTTGGCAGCCATGGTATACCTCCTAAATCGTGTGGGAAGAAGCCTTTTGGTCCTCCCATCAAATTGTCCAAAAGTTGGGAAGTGACAATTAAACAGAGGCTTCCCCTAGAGGGGAAGCTGTCGACGAAGCCGACTGATGAGGTGGTAATAGCAGAAAAATTCAAAGCTATACACCTCATCCGGCGCTGTGCGCCACCTATTCCATCTGGCTCAATCGTCGCACTGCTCACTGCGTTCGCAACCCCGGCAGCTCAATCGTCGCATCGCTTCGCTGCTGCTTACGCTGCTCGTTTCGCTCGCTTCCTCTGCTTCGCTTTATCCGCCACAGGCGGCGCTCAGCTTCGGAACCCGTTTCGCCAGCCTCCTATACCCTGCCCATTTCCGCCACTGGCGGGGGCAGGGTGTAGGAGCCCTCGAGGGAGAAGGCTCAAAATGTGTATCATGCACACGTTGTTATCCGGTAGAATGATGTTTGCATCAAAGAGAAGGGAGGGGCCGAAGCCCCTCCCCAAAACCTCCCTCTTGCACTCCCCAGCCTCCTTCGTCGGCAGCTCCATCAAGAGGGGGCCATGAAGGTGCCGCAGCAGCGGCGGAAGGAGTCGTTTACGCCGTCGCCCCGTGTTCAATACGAACAATGAAGTCATCCTGCAATATCGCCGTGGCAAAGCCTTTGACCTTCCAGGCAATCGTGCCGCGCTGGGCTTCCGGGTCGGCCGCACCGGCGGAGCCGGGCGGGTTGATGATGATTTGAATGTTCTTGCCGCCGCCCTCCAAAGAGATGTCGCCAAAGGCATCCTTGCCGTAGACGACCGTCGAGTATACAGCAACATTGTTCCCACCGCCGGTGGGCAGGATCTCCGTTACCTGCCCCGTGGTCCATTCCGCGGTCACAGCAGCGGCGGGCATCCAGCGGAAGTACACCTTTTTGGCTGCGGCGTCGATGCGCTCAATGCACATGGGCGTCTTCGTGGTGACTCCGGTCTTGGTATAGGCCACATCCACCAGCTTGCCCGTCATCTCCCTAGCCGCATCCTCC
Source organism: Bacillota bacterium (assembly GCA_023415715.1). Classification (GTDB taxonomy): domain Bacteria; phylum Bacillota; class Clostridia; order Christensenellales; family Aristaeellaceae; genus JAEWAH01. The sequence continues at coordinate 2,080 of JAEZJP010000237.1, read as the reverse complement.
GTAATGGTATCGCTCACCGTAATGCACTTGGCGCCCAAGTCCAAGGCGGCCAGCGTCCATTTTAACGTGGTACCAAACAGGTAGGATTGGGCTTCAAACACCTTGGCGTTGGTGGATTCAAAGAATTTCACCTTGTAGATCACGCCCAGCTCATACTTGTCCACCTTGTCGCCGCTTTGGTATTTGGCGCGGTCCACCCACATCAAGTCGCTGGTCAGGTCATGGACCGTGTCCGGATGGACGATAGCATGATAGAAGCCGTCGTCAAACGGCTTGCAGTTGTTGCGTTTGAGTGTCCTGACCGCCTTTTTGATGTCGGCATAGGTCAGTTTGTCGGTGGCCGCAATGGTGCCGCGGTTTATATTGCTTCCATTATATTGTACGTTCAGGCCTGCACTTAAGGCATCGCGGCTGATGGTATCCAGCGAAAGCGTCGCCTGGTCCGAAAGCAGCTGCGCCGTTTCCCTGTGGATGTTGTCCAGCAGGAAGTACTGCATCTCCTCCGTGGTTTCCACGTGCGCGCCGTAGGGTTTCACCGTTACGGTAAAACCCGTTTGGGTCAGCGTCTGGCCGGCGGGGGATACGCCTTCGGTGAGCGGCTTTGTCACCGCGCCAAAGGGGGTAAAGCGCCTGAATTGCACGCGCTTGCCGTTGTGCATGGGCAGCGTGCGCTTTTGCGCGTCCCGGCTGTGGACCATTTCAGGCTTGGCGTTCTCCAGCAGCGTCTTTTCATAAAACTGCACAAGACCGGGTGCAACGCCGGAAGAGTGGGTATAATTCAGGTTGTCGAAAACTGCCATGGGATATCCTCCTTTTACTAATGGAAAATATGATTGCGTCCATGACCGCGAGAGATTTTTGCGCAATACAAGGAGACTAAGCGAGGCGTAGCAGCGCTACGCTGAACGGCAGACGACGCAGTAGTGCACGAAAATATCCGCGGTAACGACGCAATAATGTTTGGAAGCAGTATTAATTCCTCATGTCGATCACGCCCCCCTGTGCCAGATAGTCCTGGACCTTTCTGAATTGCTCGCTGTTCAAGTCTCCAATGGACCTTGTGGCGAATCCGCTGCCGTTGGGCCTGCGGGCAGGGGTGGGAAGCGTATGGCCGGATTTCCCCGCCACGTGCTTATACACATCCGCAAAATCCCATTCCCTGGATAGTACTCGCCTTTTCACTTCCGGGTCCGTATTGTAGACCTCCAGCACATCGATGCCGCCGGCGGCCTCGATGGCTTTCGCTTGGGCAATCAGCATTTGTCCATAGGCTTCAGCGTCGCCGGGGGAGCTTGACTGGGTGGTTTGGCTTGGTTGGTCTGCTTGGTTTGAGGTGAACTGCCCCTTTTCGTTCCGGGTGGGCTGATAGGGCCTTTCAGGTTCTCCCTGGATGGCCGGCAGCCCGTTTTTCAGCCGAAGGTATTCCAAGGCGATCTCCCTGGATGCGACCTTGCCGGAACTCACCAGGTCGTCCGCGTCGCGGTTAAGCATCGCTTCCTGCAAGGGGCGCAGCTTTTCGTCATACGCCGCAGCGATCTTTGCCCGCTCCTGCGCAAGCACGGATTGGATTTGCTTGTTCACGCCTTCCTGTATGCGTTTTTGGATCCAGCCGGCCTGCTTTTCGCCGCCCTTTTGCTCTTCGGGCTGGGATGCTTCCATCTTAAGCGCATCCGGCTGTGTGCCCAGCACTTCGTCCAGGGTTGCCCCTTCGGCCTGTGGGGTTTCGGAAGCGTTCCTGGCCGCGTCGTCCGGCCCAGCCTCCTGCAATGTGGCATCGACCATAGGATTTTCCTGCATGTGTAACCTTCCTTTTTACGCGCTAAGCGAAAACGCAAAGCGCGGGATTGTATGAAAAACAGCAGTCTGAAGGCTGCTGTTCATCAACTGAAAACAAGCCAAGGCAGAGGCGGCAACAATTTCAAACAGGAGTAGGGGCTCCGGAACACCGCCCCTGCCAGTGGCTCCGTAGCCGAAGCGCCGCCTGTGGCGGATGAAGCGAGGCGGAGGAGGCTGGCGAAACGAGCAGTGCGAGCGGAGCGAAGCAATGCGACGATTGAGCCAGATGGAGGGAAATGGGCGG
>JAEZJP010000147.1 GCA_023415715.1 Bacillota bacterium | reverse complement strand
GTTCAACACCTCCTACCATCCCTTTTGCCCGACCCATGACACCAACTATAACGCCGCCCTCATTGCCGCCGTGCTCGTAAGGCTTGGGGATACATGCGCATCTTACTCCTATTGGACGTTCGGGGATGTGTTCGAAGAGCAGGGTGTGCCTTCGTGGCCTTTCCACGGCGGTTTCGGCCTGGTGGCCAACGGACTCATACCCAAGCCCACGCTGTGGACATTCCAGTTCTTCTCAAGACTTAAGGGGACGCCCGTGCTGAACAGCGAGGATTGCGTTATAGTTAAGTCAACAGACGGTTCCTACCGCGCCGTCCTATGGAACCTTTGTCAGGAGGAAAGGAATAAACGCAGGATAGCGCTGTCCTTGCCTGCCGAGGATGGGGAATGGGTGCAAATCAAAAGGGTAGTGGATGAAGAAGTTTGCAACCCGCTCAAAATGTGGCACGAGCTGGGTGAACATGCCTCGCTTGGCAAGAGCGAGCTGGAGCTTCTTCGGGAATGCAGCCACCCGCAAGCAATCAGCCAAACACTTTTGGCGAAGGATGGAACATTGTCCCTTGAGGTGGATCTGAACGAAAACGCCGTGATATGGCTTGAGCTTACGAAAGTAAAGCGGGAAGAAAGCTTTGGCTATGAGTATCCCTGCCAACCCAAATAAGAATTGTTTACTCAATAACAAAAGGAGAAAGGCGTATGAGCACTGCGGTTTATGCGTATACAAGGGCGTTTGCAAATGAAACGGGAGCATCCATGCATCTTGCACTGGCCAGGGTAGGGGAACTGCCAAAACCACTGAACCACGGTTTTGGCGTGCTGTTCCCCAAGTGTGATTTTTTCGATGGAAGCATGGATGGTAAAAGCAAAGGACTTGCAAACCCATGGCTGTTCCGCATGAAGCAAGGGACCTTTGGCGTTGCCGCACTAAGACGGGACTTTGGCAAAGCCGGAGAGACTGCTGTTGAAAAGGACAAGGGAAATTCCGTGCTTTTCTTTGAGTCACCCGATTTACTGCATTATACGGAACTTGGACTGCGGGCCATAGCGCCGGAGAGTGAAACCATTGAGGACGTGCGCTGCGAATTTGACGGCAATGCATACCGTTTGTGCCTGCTTAGCGGAGGGAAATGGCTGGTTTATTCATCACATGATCTTGTTTCATTCGCTGCCTTAAACATGCCTGCAGAAATACAGGACCGCGTAAAGATGGATATATGGGACGCTCTTCCCGCCTGCTCCCTCACCCTAACCGAGGAAGAAAGCAACCGCCTGGCGCGCCGCTTGACACCGCCCACCGCTCCGGCCGGGTCAAAAGTATTCCCTTTCCCCCTGATGCCATGCCGCGGAGATCCCATGGCCATATTCTTTAAAGGCCGCTATTACTTTATGGCGACCGATGATGAGCATGGTCAGCTTTCGCTGAAGATCCGTGTGGCGGACGAATTGGCCGGTATACCTTCCGCTCCTGATCATGTGCTGCTCAAAGCAAATCCCGATGGTGATTACTCCGGCTGCTTCTGGGCGCCTGAACTCCATGTGGTGGGCGGGCGGCTTTGCCTGTTTTTTGCGGCGGGCATGCCCCACTGGTATACCGTGCAATCCAGGGTCATGGTGCTTCATGGCGATGATCCCACCGACTCTAACTGCTGGTCTGCGCCAAAGCGTTGTGAAAAGGCAGACGGTTCTGTGCTTACAGACAGCGGCATCACGTTGGATATGACGGTGCTGGACACAAAAAACGGTTATTATGCCATCTGGTCGCAGCGGCCCGTGGTTGTGGAACCCTTTGCATTGGGCACCGCTGATCTGCTCATTGCGAAACTCAACCCTGAAAAGCCCTGGCGCCTGTCTTCCGAACCTAAAACGCTGTGCCGCCCCGAATACGGCTGGGAGCGCATCGGCACCCCTGTCAACGAAGGAGCCTTCTGCTTGCGGCGGGGCGGCAAGCTATATGTCACTTATGCAGCAGCACTCATCGACCATACGTATTGTGTGGGCCTGCTGTCAGCCACAGATGGCGATGACCTATTGGATATATCCAATTGGGAAAAGAGCAATTATCCCGTTTTGCACCGTTTCAGCGTACCTGGGTTGATCGGCGCCGGCCATAACTCCTTTGTCAAGGACCGGGATGGGACCGATATCATGATGATTCATGCACTTCCAATGGAAAATTATCTGCATGATCCAAGAGACTGGCGGCGGTACCCAAGCTTTCGCCCCGTAGTGTGGGATGAGGAGGGTTACCCGCATTTGGATGCATAAAAAAACAGGCCTATCCGGTTTCGATAAGCCTGAAAAAAGAGAATGTGCTTTTATCCCCTGCTTTTTACGGTGGAGCCTTCGTGCAGCTGCGTGCTGAGCATGATTACCTGCGGCTGTGCTTTTTCGTCGGAAAGCAGCGATAAAAGCTGCCGGGAAACGCATTCGCTGATGGCATTTTGCGGCTGCTTTACAAGCGTCAGGTTTGGAAAGATCGCCCCGAACAGATCCAGCTTATCAAAGCCGATAAAGCTCATATCATCCGGTATATTGATTTGCGCTTCGCTCAGGGCGATCATGGCCCCAAGTGTCATTTCATAATTGGTGATAAATGCGGCTGTTGGGCGCTGCGTAAGGCCCAGCAGCTTTTTCATGGCAATGTAACCGCCCTCCATGGTGTAGTCACTGTAAACGACCAACTCCTCACGAAGTTCAATGCCATGTTCCTTCAGAGCGTTTAGGTAGCCCTCCCTGCGTTTCTGGGTTGTAAAAATCACTTCATTGCCTAGTATTAGGGCAATGGATGTATGGCCGGCATTGAGCAAATGGCGCGTTGCCTTTTCAGCGGCATCCACATTGTCTACGATCACGGCGCTTACTTTTCCTGCCAGGGGCTTTAGCATCCGGTCCACCAGAACAATGGGGATTTGTGCTTCCAGCGCAGGCAGAAGATGAACGCCGCTGGTATCGGTAGGCATGTTGATCAAGCCATCTACGCGCTTATTGATGAGAAAGGAGATTGCTTCCCTTTCCCGACGGATATCGGAACGGCAATCACATACGATGACGGCGTAATTCTGTTTGCGGAGCATGTCCTCCATGCCAGTAATGATGGAGGTAATAAAGGCATTTCCCAATTCCGGTATGACAACGCCTATGGTTCGGCTTTGGCTGGTCTTTAAACCCCTGGCAAATTCATTGGGCACAAAATGCAACTCTCTGACGGCGTCGTCAATGAGCTTTTTGTTGTTCGGCCTAACCTGCCCGCCATTTAAGTATTTGGATATGGTAGCCAGGCCAAGGCCTGTCCGCTTCGCGATATCCTTCATTGTGGAAGCCATTATGATACCTCCTATATAAGCACTTACATTATAACAAAACAATAATCAAAGAACAATCAAAAATATATAATCGTTACGCATATACATAAGTGATGATTGGTCTTGACAAAAACATTATGAAAGGCATATAATCAAGAAAACCGAAACGTTACGACTGGAGGAACAAAGATGCCGTTTGTTACAACGCGCCGGCTTTTATTGGATGGTCAAAAAGGCGGTTATGCCATTGGCGCTTTCAATGCCGAGAATATGGAGATGGTGCAGGCGATCATTATGGCAGCCGAGGAGATGAACGCCCCTGTGATCGTACAGACCACGGCAGGAACGCTGAAATACGCGCCTCCCAGATGCTTTTCGGGCATGGTCGGCAAGCTGGCAGCAGCATCAAAGGTGCCTGTGGCGCTGCATCTGGACCATGGAAACAGCTATGAGCTTGCGGAGGAGTGCATGCGGGAAGGGTACACATCCCTGATGATCGACGGTTCGCTTCTGCCATATGATGGTAACGTTTCGCTTACGCGACGTGTCGTGGAAATGGCTGGGGAGCTGCCCGTGGAGGCGGAGCTGGGCACCGTTGGCGGAAAAGAGGATGGTCACGAGGCGCAGGCGCAGTATACCGATCCTGAACAGGCTGCCGATTTTGTCAAGCGCACCGGCATTTCAAGCTTCGCCGTGGCCATCGGCACAGCCCACGGCATCTACAAGGGCATTCCAAAATTGGACCTGGACCGCTTAAGCGAGATCAGGCGCACCGTATCTGTTCCGCTGGTACTGCACGGCACAAGCGGCGTGCCCCATGATCAGGTCAGCGCCTGCATTGAGCGTGGCATTTGTAAAGTGAATTACGCGACAGAGCTTCGCATCGCGTTTACCGAAGGTGTCAAAAAGGCAATGGCCGAAAAACCGGATGCCTTTGATCCCAAGAAATATCTTGGAAGCGGCAGGGAAGCTGTCAGGGCGCTTGTGTGCGATAGAATTAAGCTGTGCAAAAGCGCCGGCAAAGCGTGAGGTGAACGATGGGAACATATCTGCTGGGGATCGATATAGGCACATCGGCTTGCAAAGCCGCGTTGTTTCAGGAAAACGGAACGGTCATCGCTCAGGTTACCGGAGAATATACCGTGCGGTATCCCCGTGCGGGATGGGCGGAGCAGGATCCCGACGAATGGTGGCGCACCGTTTGCAAAGCAATCCGCGATGTGCTTTCAAAAAGCGGCATTGAACCGGCACAAATCGCCGGTGTCGGGGTGGACGGGCAAAGCTGGTCGGCCATCGCTGTGGATACGGAAGGCTGTGTGCTTTGTCCCACTCCCATATGGACAGATACGCGGGCAAAGAACATCTGTGACGCTATCAGGCAGGAAATACCCGAAGACGAAATTTTCTCCCTGTGCGGCAACCTCCTTCAGCCCAGCTATACATTGCCGAAAATTTTGTGGTATAAGCAAAACCTGCCGGATGTCTACCAAAAGGCCGATGCAATATTGCAATCCAACAGCTTCATCGTTTACCGCCTGACGGGCAATAAAACGCAGGATCTGTCCCAGGGATACGGCTGCCATTGCTTTGATATGCGTTTGGGCCGCTGGGACGATGCGATGTGCAATCGTTTGGGAGTGCGGCGGGAGCTTCTTCCTCCCCTGTATGCCTGCCATCAAATCGTGGGCGTGGTGAGCGGGGAGGCTGCCATGCTGACGGGGCTCACTGCCGGCACGCCCGTTGTGGCCGGCGGCCTGGATGCGGCATGTGGAACGCTGGGCGCCGGCGTGGTCGACGCGGGACAGACCCAGGAGCAGGGAGGTCAGGCGGGCGGCATGAGCATATGCTTAAGCGAATACTCCGCCGACCGGCGCCTTATCCTGGGCCAGCATGTTGTGCCGGGCCGGTGGCTTTTGCAGGGGGGTACAACGGGCGGCGGCGGCGCGCTGAAGTGGCTGCGGGAGACGATTTGCCCGGAGCTTAGCTTTGATGAGATGAGCAGCCTTGCAGGCAGTGTGCCTGCCGGAAGCGGCGGCGTCCTTTTTCTGCCTTACATGGCCGGTGAGCGCAGCCCCATCTGGAACCCAAATGCATCCGGCGTTTTCTTTGGGCTCGGCTATGATAAATCCCGCGCGCATATGATACGTGCGTGCATGGAAGGCGTGGCTTATGCCCTTAAGCATAATCTGGAGGCAGCCAAAGAAGCAGGAGCGGTTGTCGATACGATGCGGGCCATGGGCGGCAGTGCCAACAGCCTTGTTTGGACGCAGATCAAGGCGGATGTAACGGGCAAGCGGATAGAAGTTCCTCTGAGCGACGCTGCAACGACGCTGGGTGCGGCCATTCTGGCCGGTGTCGGGACGGGGGTATACGCCGGCTTCGGTGAAGCGGTGGAAAAGACCATTACGGTCAGGCGTACCCATGAACCCGATGCAACTCTGCAGGATGTCTATGAGGAAGGATACAAAAAGTACCG
>JAEZJP010000118.1 GCA_023415715.1 Bacillota bacterium | reverse complement strand
ATATGTTGGAAGCGATGGTGCCTGAGAAAAGCACGCCCTTTTGCGGAACATAGCCGATGCGCTCCCGCAAATTGTGCTGGGTCACTTCCCGCACATCCCGGCCGTCCACTTTAATGCTTCCGCTGCTTACATCAAAAAACCGGGGGATCAGCTGCACCAGCGTGGATTTGCCTGAACCTGTGCCGCCAAGGATAGCGGTGGTCTGGCCAGGCATCGCGGTAAAGCTGATGTGGCTTAACATATCCTCCTTGGCGTCAGGATAGCGGAAGGAAACATCCTCAAACCGCACTACGCCCGTTTGTTCATTGTCAAATTCGGCTGGTGAGACGGGGTCATTAATGGAGGCGGTACAGGAGATTACTTCGTCAACACGCTTGGCGGACACGGAGGCGCGGGGGAGCATGATAGACATAAAGGAAATCATCAGGAAGGCCATGATGATCTGCATGGCATACTGTATAAATGCCATGATGTCGCCCACCTGCATGGCGCCTTCGCTGATCTGATGGGCGCCAACCCACAGAATCAGAAGGGAGATGCCGTTCATGATCAGCATCATAAGCGGCATCATGCCGGACATCATTCTGGTCACGAAACGGTGCGTCTTGGTCAATATGGTATTGGCTTTGTCAAAGCGCTCCTCTTCCTTCTTCTGCGTGCCGAAGGCGCGTATGACGGGAAGGCCGGTAAGAATCTCTCTGGATACCAGGTTCAACTGGTCAATATACGGCTGCAGCTTTTTGAACTTGGGCAGTGAGACAAAGTACAGCGTCCCCACCAGCGCAAGCAGCAATCCCACCGCCAGCGCGATGATCCAGGTCATGGACACGTTGGTGCGCAGGACTTGGAACACGCCTCCCAATCCCATGATAGGAGCATAGATCACCATGCGCAACAGGAAGACCATCACAGTCTGCACCTGCTGGATATCATTGGTGGAGCGGGTGATCAGCGAAGCGGTGGAGAAATTGTCCATTTCCTTTTGAGAAAAAGACACCACCTTGGAAAACACACGGCTGCGCAGGTCGCGGCCAAGGGTTGCGGATATACGGGATCCTAAAAAGCCAACGCTGACGGAAGCGGCCATGGAGGCCAAGGCAATGCCCAGCATTTTCAGACCCGCCAGGAGTATGAAATTGGACTGCATCGAGCCGGAGTTCAGACCGATCGCCTGATATTCGGCATTCAGGTAGGGGATTGAAACCTGTATGAGAGCCGCGTCGGGAATGGCTTCCATCTGCTTGTTGATATTGGTAAGTATTGGATCACGCAAGATGGCCGGCAGAGTTAAAAGATTGCCAAGTATTTGAGCGGCATTGGCAGGCAAATTGCCAATGCCAGCTTTCGACATGGATTCCGGAATCTTTCCCTCAGCAACCATACGGATAAGGAATGCGTGAGAGAAGATGATGTCCAGACTTTTGCGCGTATCTTCGTCTACCTTTTTAAGCTCGAAAAGCGCTTCTGAAGCCTGCAATGAATACCTTGTTCCCTCTTTTAATGGCAGTTGTTCATAATTTGGCAATACCTTGCTGTTATAATCGGAACTGAGCATGTACACAGACAGCGTTTCCAGCTCTTTTACACGGATAACCGTGGGGGAAGCGCTTTCAATACCCTGTTGCTGGATGCCCACGTTCACAATCCGCGCGGTATAGCTGGGCAGCGCCAGCTCGCACATGGCCTGCACAACAAGCATGAGTACCACCAGCAGCAAAGCGGGCCATGATTTCTTCAAATATTTCAGCATTCGGGTCACAGGCTTTTCACTCTCCTTGATTGGTCCGGTTTTTTTCCGGACTGTCGGAATCCAAAAATTCGCTCAGATTGTTTACGATACGCGCTAGATAGCCCATCAGTAACTCCAGTTCTTCCTTAGAAAAGCCCTGGATCGCCTGCACTTGAACCTTATCCACGGCTAAGCGGATGTCCTTGGCCGTCTGTATGCCAAGCGGCGTCAGGTGCAGAACCTTTTCCCGCAGGTCGCTGGGATTTTTCAGGCGCAGAATCATGCCCTGCTGTTCCAGGCGGCGCAGGGAAACTGCCACCGCTGCGGCGCTCACCTGAAGCGAGCGGCATAATTCACCCTGGCTGATAGAACCTTTGTCCAGCAGGCACCCCAGCAGCGCGGCTTGCCCCGGATGAACGAACGGGTTGCCCACTGTTTTTGAAATGCATTGGAAAAACAAATGGTGCAGCCGGTGGTAATTCATGGACAGGAGCATATTGCCATGCATATTCCTTAACCTTTCTATTTGTTAACCGGCTAAAGAAATCCGGTTTTTGCATTGTATGCCTATTATATCTGCGCGTCAAGACCTATTTTTGAAAGAAATTTTGCTGAAAATCTTACATCATGTATTTGTTGGCAAAGTCTTCGCCGCCTTTGACAAGTGAACCATAGAAATGTATAATAATTTTGTTTTTACACATATGGATTAGTGCGATGCCGCGAAAAAAAGCGGGCGTGGAGTGAGTGAAAGTTGCAATGAACCAGCAGAAAAATGGAAAAAAACGGTGGCGTTTTCTTCCCCTCAGGTTCACACTGTATGCGCTGATGTACGCCACCTTTTTCGGGATCATAGGCCTCAATAACTGGCAGCTGTGGACGCTAAGCCGTACCTCCGGCGTAACCATCCTGACCTTTACTGTGCTGCTGACAGTGATGCTATCCGTCTACGGCGGCTACGATATCGGGAAGCGCAAGAGCAAGCCTGTGATTTCCTCGCTGGTACTGGCTGTTGGCATGACAGACATCGTTACTTATTTTCAGTTGGAAATCATGAATGCAAACGATGCCAAATACGGTGCGCTGACATTGTTTGGCTGGGACTTTGTATTGCTTTTATGCGCTATGGCTTTGCAGATCCTTGTCATCATCCTGATGACAAGAGTGGGGAACAGCCTATATTTTTCCGTCCACCCGCCGGAAAACTGCTGCATTATCGCCAATTCCAGGGATGCGGCGGAACATGTGGCGGTAAAGCTCGCAAGGTACAAGCTGCAGTATGCCGTACGCGACATGGTCAATTTTAACGCCAAAGATGTAAAAAAATGCATTCTCCGAAACGATGCCGTATTTTTTTCGGATGTGCCAGCGGAGCAGCGGATCAAGCTGCTGGAATTTTGCTATGAGAATCAAAAGAACGTTTACACCACCGCCGACCTGTACGATGTCATGGTTGCCAACGGCAGGCAGGTGATCTTGGATGATTGTCCCTTTGTGGCCATGGGCCGGGGAGGCTTGGAACCCTATGAGCAAATGGTGAAGCGGATCATGGATATCGTTATATCCTCCATTGCGATTTTGTTGTTCAGCCCCGTTATGCTGCTGGCAGCTGTTGCCATTTTGCTGGAAGACGGCCGGCCGGCCTTCTTTTTGCAAAAGCGGAAGACCATCGGCGGAAACGTATTTGAAATCGTCAAGTTCCGCACCATGCGAAAAGATACGGCGGGGAATGGCCCTCAGGTTTCCGTTCATCAGGGCGACGGGCGGATTACGCGCGTGGGGGCTTTTTTGCGAAAGTTTCGGCTGGATGAACTGCCGCAGTTTTTCAACATTCTCAAGGGCGACATGAGTATGGTGGGGCCTCGTCCGGAGATGCTGGAGAACGTTGCCCAGTACAGCAAGGAGTTTCCCGCTTTCGTCTACCGGCAGAAGATGAAAGCCGGCCTGACAGGGTATGCCCAGATCGAAGGACGCTACAACACCACCGCCAAAGATAAACTGATGATGGACCTAATGTATATAGAAAATTATTCCATATGGATGGATGTGAAGCTTCTTTTCCGTACGCTGACGGTTTTTTTCAAGGCTGACAGTACACAGGGATTTGAGTTGCATATCACGGAAAAAGAAGCTGACGCCAAGGTTTCGGGAGATATCCTCAGTGAGGAAGGCGTGGAATCAAGGGATTATGCTTCCCAAGGCGGCATTTCTTCCACCTATCACAGTGCAGGATGAATAATATGTCCTGCAAAATGCGTCGTTGACAATCGTATGCACTGAACGTATAATACATTAATATGCCGATGGGAAACAGAATGATCCGCTAAGGAGGCAGCGCATGAGCTCCAGATTTGCCATGTATACGCTCAAAAGATTAGGGATGGCAATACTCACGATTTTTTTGGTTATTATGATTACTTTCTTTACGATGCACGCCATTCCAGCAAGTCCGTTCAGCTCTGAAAAGGCAAAATCGGATGCCACTATAGCTGCCTTGGAAGCCAAGTACGGCTTTAATAAGCCGCTTGGAATACAGTTCCTTAATTATGTAAAAAATGTTATAGTTCTAGACTTTGGTTTGTCCACCTCCTGGGTGGGGAATACAGTGTTTGATCTAATTAAAACAGGTTTTGGATATTCTGCTGCCATCGGCTTCACGGCCGGTTTGATAGCCATTTTTTTTGGCGTCATTCTGGGGGCCTTGGCAGCATTGAACCGCGGAAAATGGGCGGATAAAATTATTCAGGTGGTCACCACAGCCTTGGTATCCATGCCATCCTTCGTGTTGGCTACTGTTCTCTTGCTGGTTTTCGGATTGTGGCTGCGCTGGTTCCCCACATTGGGCAGCCAGCCGGGCGGGCTCATAATGCCTGTTATATCATTAAGCCTGTATCCTATGGCTTATATCACCAGGCTGGAGCGATCCAGCATGCTGGATGTATTGGGTCAGGATTATATACGTACCGCCCGCGCAAAAGGACTGCCCAAGTTCAAAGTAGTTTTCAAGCACGCACTGAAAAGCGCATTGAGCCCCGTAATCACTTATGCCGGACCAATGCTGGCCTATATCCTTACAGGCAGCATGGTTGTGGAGAATATTTTCTCCGTTCCGGGGTTGGGACGTCTATTTGTGAACAGTATGCTCCGTACCGATTACATGATGATTATGGGCGTAACCATCTTCCTGGCAACGCTGATCATCCTCATGAATTTTCTGGCAGATGTTTTCTACAAGGCCATGGATCCCAGAATTGATTTGAGGTAAGGTGGTCAGCATGCAAAACAACAAGCTTTTAAAGAAAAATCCCTTCAGTTTTCAAATCGATCCTGCAAAGTTTGAGCCTGCAACAGAGGCTGAAAAAGCACAGCAGGTGACCATGAGGGAATCAGTTTCCTTCATGAAGGACGGTTTACGCCGCCTTGCGCGAAACAAGCTGGCTATGGCGTGCGTATTCATCATTGTTATAGTTGGCTTGATCGCCTTCATTGTGCCTACGATTTATCCTTACAGCTATTCAAAACAGGATGTACTCAGCAAGTATTTGAGGCCTTTTGAGTATTCCCAGAAAGAGATGGCAACCATCAACAGGGGAGTGTCCGTATTTCCCCATATTATGGGAACCGATGCTCTGGGGCGGGATTACGCCATCCGCGTGATTTACGGTACCCGAATTTCCCTGCTGGCAGGTTTGGGATCCGCGCTGATTGTTGTCATCATCGGCATCATTTACGGCGCGATATCAGGCTATTTCGGCGGTAAGGTCGACCTGATCATGATGCGGTTCGTTGATATCATATACTCGCTGCCCGATGTGCTCATCATGATCCTACTGTCGGTGGCTATCCGGGATGTGGTTAGGGTTTCCAACAATGCATTGATTACGAAACTCGGTGCTGGCATGGTAAGTATATTTATCGTATTTGGACTGTTGTACTGGGTAGGCATGGCCCGCCAGGTGAGAGGACAAATACTGTCCATCAAGGAGCAGGAATATGTTCTGGCTTCCCGATCCATGGGCGCCTCAGCCGCCCGTATCATCCGCAAGCACATGATCCCCAACTGCGTGTCGGTCATTATCATCACGGCTGCCATGCAGATTCCTTATGCGATCTTTACAGAAAGTTTCCTGTCCTTCCTGGGGCTTGGTGTTTCCATACCGATGCCCTCGCTGGGCTCCCTGGCTGCCGATGCCAGGAGTGGTCTTGTCTCCTATCCATTTCTTTTAATTTTCCCAGCCATGTCGATTTTCCTGATCGTGCTTTCGTTCAATCTTCTGGGCAATGGCCTCCGGGATGCCTTTGATCCCAAACTACGTTCATAACAAAGGGGAGCACACCATGCGTCTATTGGAAGTAAAGGACCTGAGAACATCGTTTTTCACCCCCTCCGGGGAAGTGAAGGCCGTGGACGGTGTTTCCTTCAATCTGGATAACGGAACGGTGCTGGGCATCGTTGGCGAATCGGGCAGCGGGAAAAGCGTTACCGCCTATTCCATTCTGCAGATTTTAACCAACCCGGGCCGTATTGTGGGCGGCAGCATCAAGCTGAACGGCAAGGAACTGGTAGGCGCAAACGAAGAAGAAATGCGCGCTATCAGGGGCAACAAGATCAGCATCATATTCCAGGACCCCATGACCAGCCTGAATCCCGTATATACCGTGGGCAACCAGTTGATGGAAGCCATAATGCTGCATACCAAACGCAACCGGGAGCAGGCAAAGGTACGGGCTGTTGAAATGCTTCAATTGGTTGGCATCAGCGAGCCGGAAAAGCGGCTGCACCAGTATTCCTTCGAGCTTAGCGGCGGCATGCGCCAGCGTGTGATGATAGCCATGGCGCTGGCCTGTGAGCCGGATATCCTCATTGCCGACGAGCCCACCACAGCGTTGGATGTGACAATCCAGGCTCAGATTCTGGAACTGATGACAAAGCTGCAAAAGCAGCTGGGCATGGCAATCATTATGATTACCCATGACCTTGGCGTTATCGCCAATATGTGCGACGAAGTGATCGTCATGTACGCCGGCAAGGTAGCCGAAAGGGGAACGGCGGACCAGATTTTTTATAACCCCAAACATGAATACACAAAGGGCCTTTTAAGGTCGATCCCAAACATCGAAAACGATGAAAAGGAACGGCTGGTTCCCATTGCAGGTTCGCCTATCGATATGCTCAACATGCCAAAGGGCTGCGCTTTCGCACCCCGTTGCGAGAGGGCCATGAAGGTATGTTTAAGCGAACATCCGCAGGAAGCATGGGTTGCAAAGGACCACCTTTCGGCTTGCTGGGTCAATGTCCAGGAAGGTATGGAAAAGGGAACCATCGAGACGGATGAAAATGGCCGGATCGTCAGGATCGGTACGGACAAGGCGGGTGAACAAGCATGAGTGACAAAATGCAAAAACCGGCAGAACAGTATAGGCCCGATCCTAAAAATATACTGGAAGTCCGGGATCTGAAGCAGCATTTCACCATCAATATGGGCTTTATGAAAAAAGCCACGCTTAAGGCTGTTGACGGAGTATCTTTCTCTATCAAAAGAGGGGAAACGCTGGGCCTTGTGGGCGAATCCGGCTGCGGCAAGACGACGGTTGGCAGAAGCCTTCTGCAGCTGTATAAACCTACCGCAGGCGAAGTGTACTTTGACGGTGCCAAGATTGATAACAATGATTCTTTGAAGTCATTTAGGCGCAGGGCACAGCTTGTTTTTCAGGATCCCTATTCTTCCCTGAATCCAAGGATGACGGTGGGGGATATCGTTGCCGAATCATTGGATGTGCACAAAATGTATGCTAACAGGAAAGAGCGAAGCGCCCGAATCAACGAGCTTTTGAGCATGGTTGGCCTTTCCAGTGAACAGGCCACCCGCTATGCCCATGAGTTCAGCGGCGGGCAAAGGCAAAGAATAGGCATAGCAAGGGCTTTGGCTTCCACGCCCGACTTCATTGTATGCGACGAGCCGGTTTCGGCCCTTGACGTATCCATTCAAGCGCAGATCATCAATATGCTTGAAGATTTGCAGCATCAGTTGGGGTTGGCCTATCTGTTCATTGCCCATGACCTGGCGGTGGTCAAGCATATATCCAACCGCATAGCCGTTATGTATCTTGGCAAGATGGTGGAACTTGCTTCTTCTACCGAACTGCACCGCCATCCGCTTCACCCCTATACCATTTCATTGCTGTCTGCAGTGCCAATCCCAGATCCCGTCAAATCGCATAAGTCCCAGCGCATTGTACTGCACGGCGACATACCTAGTCCGCTCAAAGCGCCATCCGGCTGTCCCTTCCGTACCAGATGCCCGAGGGCAACGGAAATATGCGCAAAGGTGAATCCCGAATTCCTGGAAGTGGCGCCGGAGCACTTTGTTGCGTGCCATAATTTGTGATCATATAAAAATGAAATTCGTTGACACCGTGCTTGCAATATGCTATCATTTATCTCAGTAACCGGTAAAAACAAGGACGCAAGGAGGAGAACCATGAAAAAGGTAATCGCTTTGCTGCTGGCACTGCTCTTGGTGAGCACCGGCCTTACAGCTATGGCAGAAGGTCAAGGCAAGGTTGTTTCGGTGATGTTTGGTGGCGGCACGCCGCTGTCCATCGATCCTGCGCTCAACAGCGCTTCCCAGGGCAGCAATGTCTTGAAGCTTGCACATGCTGGCCTTATGGGGTATCAGTATGTGGACGGCCAACCGAAACTCATGCCTGAACTGGCAGAATCCTACACCATTTCCGAAGATGGTTTGACCTATGTGTTCACGCTCCGTGACGGCCTCAAATGGTCCGATGGCAGTGATTTCAAGGCCAGCGACGTCGTTTCTTCCTGGAACCGTGCCGCTTCCAAGGAACTGGCTGCCGACTATGGCTATCTGTATGCGTACATCGAGGGCTATGACGCCGGTACATTGAACGTTGTTGCCGATGATGCCGCCCGTACCGTGACTGTCAAACTGGTCAATCCGACCGCCTACTTCCTGGATCTGTGCGGCTTCCCCACCTTCTATCCCGTGAAGGTTGATTTGGCTGACAATGCAGGCGCTTGGGCGACCGACCCCGCCAAATACATTGGCATGGGTCCGTT
Organism: Bacillota bacterium; assembly: GCA_023415715.1. Lineage (GTDB taxonomy): Bacteria > Bacillota > Clostridia > Christensenellales > Aristaeellaceae > JAEWAH01. The sequence continues at coordinate 350 of JAEZJP010000118.1, read as the reverse complement.
CCGTATGACCAAGTATGCAGTGGATGATGTAATTACCTTCGAGAAGAATCCCAACTATTGGGATGCTGCCAATGTAAAGCTTGACGGTGTCAACTGCTACCTGTCTGAAGACAACGTAGCTATTCTGACGGCCTATGAAAACAACTCCGCTCAGTTCATCAACTCCATCGATCCTACCGAATATCCCCGCCTGCAGTCCACCTATCCTGGCGAGTTGGTATTTGGGCCCTACATTGGCACCTGGTATGTGCTGTTCAACGTGCATAAGGACATTTCTCCCGTCGGCAAGCAATTGACCGTGCAGGAACAGTCCAAAGCCCGTTACGCTCTCGGTCAGCTGATCGACCGTC
>JAEZJP010000269.1 GCA_023415715.1 Bacillota bacterium | reverse complement strand
GGAACTCAACTTGAAATCAAACAGGAATTCTTTCCGCCTCAAATACAATATGCACAGAACCAGTGACAGCCCCTGGGAAATAACTGTAGCAATGGCCGCACCCAGCGCGCCCATTTTGAAAGGCCCCACCAGGATGATATCCAGCACGACGTTTGTTACGCAGGCGATGGACACGAATATCAGCGGCCGCTTGCTGTCGCCCATGCCCCTAAGTACCGCACTTAACGCGTTGTAGCCGAAGATGAATACAACGCCCGTAACCGTGACCCATAAATAATCACTGGTCTCGGAAAAGGATTCCTCAGGCGTGCTTAATAACAGCAATACCTGGTTTTTCAAAAGCAGCATAATGGCGGTGATGACAACGGCCGCCGCTATCAGCCCCGTAAAAAGCGTAGAAACGGTCTTTTTCAGTTTTTCCCGGTTGCCGCTGCCAATATATTGGGCGATTAAAACCGTGCCGCCCGTGCACAAGCCCATGATCAGATTGGTGAGGATAAATGTCACCTGGCCGCCGATGTTCACGCCAGATACGCTGGCTGTGCCGCTGAAATTGCCTACTACCCACATGTCCGCCACATTATACAGCGATTGAACGATGTTGGATAGCAGAAAGGGAAGGGAAAAGCGGATAAGTCCCTTGAATACGCTGCCTTCGGAGAGGTTGTTTTCAAACCGGTTCATACGTCCGTCCTTTTGCATAAAAATACGTTATATCCGTTTTTATTGCGGACATAACGCATTGTATCAGAATCCAATGAAGGTTGTAAAGGAAAAGGCGGATTTGCTACTCCTTGACCGTGGCTCTGCGGGTGAGCAGGAAGCTCAATGTTCCTGTAACGGCGGTGCATATGATGCTGAAGAGTATGGCACGGTAGGGGTATAGCGGAATCCCATCTTCCAATTGGCGAAAAAACTGCTGGAGAAGTCCTGCAAACCCTCTGGATAAATCGATCGTAACGCCGAACCCGAAGGCAAACGCGAGCACGTTGATACCAAAAGCGGTGATGGCGCCATTGGTGTACAGCCCATCTATCAGGGGAATCCCAACAAAGACCAGCATCGGCACGCCAATGGAAACGGCAAGCTTAAAGGCCTTGTTCATGCGGTAATACAGGCTGGTGATCAAAAAGCCGGTCATGCCTGCCGTTACATAAGCCAGGAAGCTCCACAAAAGCCCGTCGGCCAGCGCGATAAGGCTGTTTTTATCGGCGTACAGGCTGCCGAACCTGTCCATATACATGGTGGAATAAGGCGCGAACAATCCCCGGAACCAGCCGAAAGCAAGATCGATGACTGTCATGGCGGCAGCCAGAATCAGAAGCCCCGCCACAAAGCCGGTGAACAGCGTCTTGCGGGACATGCCGTTTTGCAAAAACAGCCTGAACTGGGCCTTGAAGGCGTTAAGCCCCGCCACAAACAGGAAGATGGTGGTGGCGAATTCCATGCCGCTGGAGGAGCCGGGATTTTCGTGGACAAGGGCGGCGATGATGAGCTGTAAAAGGAAAAGTACCATCAGAATGCCGTAAAAGAGAATTACGGGCTTTTTGAAATCATTCAGGTAATACCGGACGGCTGCTTTCAATTTCATTTTCATCGCCTCCTTCACTCATTGGTCAGCCGGATAAACAGCTTTTGCAGGTCCATTTTGCCTGTTTGCAAATATTCCGGCAAGGCTTCTTTTCCGGGCTGCCCCATCAGGTAAGCGGTTTTCAGCCCGCCCAGCGTGTCTTCTCCCAGCATATCCTTGCCGATCACATACTCGTCTACCTTGGCTGCGGGTCCGGATACGGTGTAGCCCATAGACAGAAGTTCCTCGGTAGGCTGCTGACGGATGATTTGACCCTTCTTGATGATGACCACTTCTTCAATAAGCCCTGATACTTCCTCGATCAGGTGGGTGGACAAAACGATTGTGCGGGGTTTTTCCGCATACGTCTTCAGAATCAGCTTGTATAACAGTTCCCGGTGGTTGGCGTCAAGGCCCAGCACCGGCTCATCCAGCAGCACGAAGGGGACCGGTACGCTTAGTGCCGCAATCAGTTTGAATATGGAGCCATAGCCGGTGGACAATTCCTTGACCTTCTTTTTCGGGTTCAGGCCGAACAGGTCGCACAGCTTTGCGGCGTAATCCCGGTCAAAGCCGCCGTAAAATCCTTCCGTGCATTTGAAGGCCTCGGATACCCGCATGCTGTCGGGATAGTAGCTCTTTTCGCTCATCATATAGATTTGCTGCTGCGCCGCATCGTTTTCCCTGGCGGGAAGGCCGCCTACCAGCACTTCCCCGTCATCCGGGAAGATGCGGTTGGTGATGATGTTCAGCAGCGTAGACTTGCCGGCGCCGTTGCGGCCCAATAGGCCGTAAATTTTCCCGTTTTCAAACGCAATGGAGACATCGCTTACGGCCGTTACCTGACCGAACTTTTTTGTAATGTGTTTGACCTCCAGGCCGCTCATTGTGCAAAACCCCTTTCCATCCATTCCATGATTTCCTCCCGCGTAAGCTTCAGCTTGCGCGCCTCCTTCACCAAAGAGACAACGTATTTCTCGTAAAACTGCTGCTGCCGCTTCTTTCTGATCTTCTCCACCGCGCCTTCCTTGACGAATAAACCGAGCCCCCTCTTTTTGTAAAGTAGTCCCTCATCCACCAACAGGTTCATGCCCTTCAAAACCGTGGCCGGGTTGACCTGCATGGAGGCGGAAATCTCCGTGGTGGAGGGGACTTGCGTTTCCTCCGGGAAGGCGCCGGTGAAGATGGCATCCTCCATCTCCGCGGTGATCTGCAGGTAAATGGGCAGTTCACTATTAAAGTCCAGCTTCATGATGCCACCTCCTTTGCTATATAGTTCATTACTGACGTAATTAACTATAAGACAAAAGAACGCGAATGTCAATACTTTAACAAAGATTTTTTGATAAATATCAAAGGCTGTGCTACAATGTGAAAAAAGAACGGCCGTTTATGAAAAAAGGAGAAAAAAGCATGTTTTCTGTAGGCACACAGTGGAATCCCCTGCAATCAAGGCTGCGGGAACTGCTTAATGGTAAGGAATCCTTTAAAGAGGCCATGGAACTGGTTCTGCGCATGCACGGGCTGCTCCACACCCGGGAAATATCCGGGCAAAGTGAACCCACGCTGATGGATGAGGTATGGGAAGGCCTGACGGATTTTGCCTTCCGCACCATGCCGGCGGCGGCGGATGTAACGGTGGCTTGGAACATATGGCACATCACCCGCATTGAGGACCTGACCTGCAACCTGCTGATGGCGGATGGAAACCAGGTACTGGATGAATCATGGCTGTCAAAGCTTCATACCAAGGTCCGGGATACGGGCAACGCCATGACGGATGAGGAAATTTTGTCCTTCAGCGGTGAGGTGGACAAACAAGCGCTGCGGGCCTACCGCGACGCGGTAGGCAGACGTGTAAGGGAAGTCATTGTTGGGCTTAAACCTGATGATCTCAAACGCAAGTTTTCAAAGCGCCAGGTTGACCGGATCCTTGCGGAAGGGGGCGTATTGACCCATCCGGAATCCGTTTGGCTTATGGATTTTTGGGGTAAAAAGAACGTGGCGGGGATCCTGCTAATGCCCATCACCAGGCATCAAATGGGGCATTTGAACGATTGCGTGAAACTGAAGGAGAAATGCGCCAAAATCCTGCTGAAGCAGGCCAAGGCGGGGGTGGCGGGATGAGTATCTATATAGCGCTTCTCAGGGGGATCAACGTGGGCGCAAAACACCGCATGAGCATGGCGGAATTAACGCAGACGCTTCATGAAGCCGGCTTTGCAAATGTGCGTACGTATATTCAAAGCGGCAATGTACTGTTTGAATCGGATGGGGAAGAAGCGGAATTGCGCGAAAAGATGGAGCAAGCCATCTACAAACGGTTCGGGTTTCCCGTTCCGGTGATATTGCGTACCTCACGGGAGCTTCAGGCAATCGTAGATCATTGTCCTTTCACTGCGGAGGAAATTCAGGCTGCGGAGGCGGCTTCAGGAGTAGAAAGCCTGCATGTCTGCATGCTTCTTTCAGCACCCACACCTGAATCGGCAGAAAAATTGAAATCCTTCCCGGCCGGCGGGGACCGCTTTGTCGTCTTGGGCAGGGATATCTATTTATTACTGCAAAACGGTGTCCACAATTCAAAGCTGGCAGCCCAGGTTTCAAAGATTGCCGCATCTGTGACCATGCGGAATTTCAAAACCATGCGGCAGCTTGCGCTGATGGCCAATGATATGAAAGAATGAGGTGATAACAAGCCTCAATGACACTGGCTAGGCATGCGCAAGCCAGTGCGTAAGACTGTAGGAGAAAAATGCAATGCCGGGAAAACGAAGCTTCGTTCTCTCGGCATTTCCATCTTATACCGGGCAGACCTCTTCAGACAGGCGGAAAAACTCCTCATATGCTTCGTGCGCCCGTTTTTCGCTTTCTTCCCGGATATTCAGGAACAGTTCGTAATGATCGATAAGAAGCTCCACAATTTCCCGGCTGATGGAGCCGTTGTCCACCATGGTCTTCATGGCGTGAACGGCCTGCTCCTTGGACATGCCCTCCCTGTAGGGCCGCTTTTCAGTGATGGCGGTAAAAATGTCCGCCACGGCCATGATCCGGGCTCCATACGGAAGGGATTTTTCCATAATGTGGAAGGGATAGCCATCTCCGTTGAGCTTTTCATGATGGAAGGCTGCCCACTCCGCGATGGTTTCAAATCCCTGCACCTGGGAAAGCAGCCAATAAGTATAAAATGTGTGGGAACGGATGATTTTGTATTCCCGCGAGTCGAGCCGGCCTGGCTTTTCCAGAATTTCATTGTCAATGGTGATCTTCCCTAGGTCGTGCAGGTATCCGGCAATCAGAAGCATGTCGCACTCCGAGGAGGACATGCCGCTCATTTCGCCCAGCATCCTTGCCGTATGTGCCACACCAGCGGAATGGGTAGCCGTGAAGCGGCTGCGGAAGTCGATGACGTGGGAAAAAATTTCGGAGATTTGAAGGACCTCATCCAAGTCCAGCTCCATGGAATACAAGGCGTTATCCTTGTGCAAAAAGTGCAGGGGATCCCTGTCGTTCAATTCCAGCCAGATATGCTCCCGCACGGCCAGCTTCATCATGGCATCCACGCCTGAGGGAAGGAAGCGGGAGCCTTCCCCTTCTTGTATACGGGCCAGCACTTCCGGAAGCTGAAGCAGCGTATGCTTGCTGCCGGTGAACAATACGCAGATCCGGTCGGCCAAATGCATGATATGGCTTAAAAGCGGGACAGCCTTTCCATCAAAGGCCGCGCCTTCCCCATGGTTCCAGGGCAGGTGGTGATAGCGTATGATGGATGCCATGGGAGCAAAGGGTGGATATCTCTCCAGCAATGACGCGCCCCGGAAGGCGTGGGTATTGATCTCCTCCAGCTCGTCCCTGATCATGACCAGCCGTTCCTTCATCGACAGGGAACCAATGTCATGAACGATGCCTGCCATAAATAGATCTAGGGATTCTTCCGCGCCTAGGCCCATTTCCTTGCCCAAATGGTAAGAAAGATACGCCACCTGTTGATGGTGGTTAAAAAGGTCAGGCGCCACAAGGTCCATAGCGCTGGATAGGGAAACCATCAGATCGTATAGCTTGATGCGCACAGGCTTCGTCTCCCTAATTCTTATGTATTATCTTAAAAATATCAAACAGCAAAAGATAGTATATCAGAATAGGCCTGTGGGAACAAGGCCAGAACATGCCTTCCGTGAATGAATGAACGTACTGTAGAAAATTTTCTTATACTATTTGAAGTTTTCAGGGAGGGGTCGGGGAGGGTACCTTTTTCAAAAGGCATCCTCCCTGCCTATTTCTTCGTCCTTCCCTCCGAGTCAGCTGCTGGCGCTTTTGTAGCGGGTGAGGCCAAACTTCCACAGCCGGAAGGCAATAAATGTGAACAGTACGGCAACGCCGCTGCCCCAAAGCAGGCTTGGGAACGACAGCGTGCCGGTGAGCATCTGGGTGGGCAGCGTTGCCATGAGCCCGTAGGGTAATACCACCTGGAAGAGGATTTTCCACACCCCCTCAAAAACAACGCCCGGCACCTTCATGCTTAAATCAATCAAAGAGCCTTCTATTTGATCCGCCGCAGAGACGGACATTGTAAAAAATGGAATGGTGCGCAATAGCAGCATCATGTCATACCACAAAAGCGTCATCAAGAGAACAAGAACGATATATCCGATAACGGCTTCAATGGTCGGCGCTGCAGGCAGCAATGAAACGCCGCGCAGGATAATGATGAGGCTCATGGCAATGAGGGGCAGCGAGCCTGGGTTCATCTGTTCAAAAGACAGGCGCAAAAGAGGGCTTGCAGGCTTGGTGATATAATGGTCCAGCGTTCCCAGCCGTATCTTTTCCGGTATGGTGATCAGCCCAAAGAAAAAGGTGCACATATTCAATGCATCCACCAGGGAGAAGGTGCCTATGAATATGGTCATTTCCCCCCGCTGCCAGCCGCCTATGGATTCTATCTGCCCGTAAAGAACATCAAACATCAGCAGCTGTATGGCAAACAGGCTGGCATCCACAAAGAACGCGCCGAAGAACGACAGCCGGAAGACCATCAAATGGCTCAGGCGAAGCTTTGCCATTGTAAGGATCAGTGTCAAGCTCCGTTTCATATGCCCACCCCGTCATAGCGCGTTCGCAGGTGCGCGTAGGTTCTTTTATTGAGAAAGAAGAAAACTGCAATCCATATGACCAGTATCAGCATGCCGGTCAGCGATTCATTGCTTGCGCGATTAAGAAGCAGCATGGCGGGCAGGTGAGTGGCATGGTAAAAGGGCGTCAGGCGCATCAGTTTCAAAACAGCTTCCGGCATAAGGTTAAGTGGCACCAGCGTTCCCGCAAGAAAAGCGAGCACATTGTTTTTGATCATCAAGAAAAGCCAGATATCCTGGTACTTTAGCGTCAGTACTCCGAGAAAAAAATTCAATTGGGACAGGAACATGCGGCCCAGCAGCAAAAGCGCAGCCGCCTTTGCCCAATTGAGCGGAAGCATGGTCCATTCGGGCTTTATTGGAAACAACAGCAAACTTAAAGCGCTTGCCGCCAGGCTGAAAAACGCCATATATGCCGTACTGCCCAGGTTTTGGGCGAACAGGTACGGCTGCACCCTTATCGGCAGCACAAGAAACTTGGAAAACGTGCCGGCCCGTATATGGGAGCTCAGTTCCTCGGCAATGCGGCCGGTATTGTCCATCTGCGCGAAAAAGGACTGAATGAGGTAATACAGGATCATTGTATCCAGGGTGAAACCTGCCACCTGATCACGCCCCTTGTAGATGGCTGCCCACAAAAGCCAGGCGAACAGCACACGGGCCACGCCGGAAAATACCTGCATGGCTGTATCGAAGCGGTAGGCGGTACGTGTTTTGAAGGCGATGATAAAAGCCTCCCGGTATTTTCTCATCCTGCAATGGCCTCCTTATTGGCGTACAGCCTTGCTACTACGCTGCCAATATCTTCCTCCTCCACCATGATGTCGCGGATGGGATAGCGGGACAAAAGCGATTGCAAAAGAGGTGTAGCTTTTGCTTTGGGCAGCAGGAACGACAGCTTCAAATGCTGATGCGTGATTTCCGTGCAGTCATCAGGCAGTTCCACGGCGCATTCTTCTTCCAGGGCCAGGGTAATCTTCCGGTGTGTCTGATATTGCTGGAACAGTACGTCCGTCGGCCCGTCGCACAGCTTTTCACCACCCGCCACCACCACGCAGCGCCGGCAAAGGCTCACGATGTCCTCCATATAGTGGGAGGTTAATAGAATCGTGGTGCCCTGCTCCTTGTTCACTTCCTTCAGGAAGGCGCGCATTTGATGCTGGGCCACGGCATCCAGGCCGATGGTAGGCTCATCCAGGAACAGGATGCGCGGGCTGT
>JAEZJP010000265.1 GCA_023415715.1 Bacillota bacterium | reverse complement strand
GTTTATGACGGATGGCTGCTAAGCAGGATGAACGAACAAGTCTACAATGAGCCCTGGGCTCAAAGGATGCTGGAAGCGAATGGCGCAATGGCACTTTACGTGTCCTCCTACAGAGCGGATACGGATAAGGCGCTTATTCTTGGCAGAAGCCTGAAAGAACGCTATGGTAAATATGTTTTTTTGACGATGATCCGGATACCGTTTGCCGTTATGAAAGACCTGTATAAACAGACAAAGCTATTAGGCGATGTGTATCTGCTTGCAGAAGACAGCACTATTTTGTATTCCAGTGCAGAAGATTCCATCGGTACGGATTTTGCATCCACATTTCCGGATATCGCTTCGTTGAAATCGAACGGCGGGACACTTCATAGGCTAAAAAACGGAATAGTATTGGAAGGGAATTTATCAGCCAATAACAGCACAAGAAAGTTGCGGCTGTTTAATGTCATCGACAACACTTTGCTCTCCGGAGACAGAAAAGTGGTTTTGTGGTCGATCTACCTATTCATTGCCGGAATTATCGCCAGCATGCTGGTGATCATTTTATTTGTCAATCAAATCTGCAGCCGCATCCATCTGCTGACCGAAGGATTGACTCGTGTCAAAAGCGGTGATTATCATGTTCAGATCAGCATCAAGGGAAAAGACGAACTTGCAGACCTATGTCGGGATTTTAACCAGATGACAAAGGAAATAGATATCCTTGTCAACGAACAGCATGTGTATGATTTGCGCCTGCAGGAATATGCATACAAGCGAAAAGAAGCGGAGCTAATAGCGCTGCAAAGTCAGATCAACCCTCATTTTCTTGTCAATTTCATGGAGGCTGTACGCGCACAGCTTATAAAGGAAGGCAGCCTGGCAACATCACAGGTGCTTCTGAGCTATACCAAGTTTTTGCGCAGGAGCATTGATTGGGCTGTAGACCGCGTTACCATTGCGGCGGAGCTGAAAGCCATTTGCGAGTATTTGGAAATCCAGGTGTTTCGTTATAAGGACAAGATCACATACGATGTTCTTTGCGACAGCGGCATAGAGGAGATTGTAATACCAAAGTTTTTGATTCAGCCGCTTGTGGAAAACGCCATTCATCATGGCGTGGAAAAGATTATCGGTCCGGGGAAAATAAAGGTGAGGGTATCGCAGGCAGATGAGGAAAACCTGGAAGTCACCGTCGAGGATAACGGCGCCGGAATAGAGGGCGGACGTTTGAAAATGCTGCAAACACAATTAGAGGCGCCAGAACTGGAGACGGTCGGCACAAATATCGGGCTTCTGAATGTCGCAAACCGTATCCGGCTCTTCTACGGGCCTCAGTATCGCCTGGAAATACAAAGCGAAGCCGGGAAAGGAACATGCGTGCGACTGTATCTGCCCAAGGAACTGCCGGAGAGGGGCGCGTGTGATGCACTATGCTGAACAGGTCCGTACACATTCTTCAGTGCCTTCCTGATCCAATGCCACATGGACACCGCCATGTCGTTGATCCGCCAGCACCCTGATCCCCTACTCCGTGACGCCGCAGCCTTTACGGGATATGACGATCCATCCCACTTGCGCAAGGTATTCCATCAGGTGGTCAACAAGGCACCTGTCTGGTTTGCCGCTTAATCAGAAGGGCATATGCAGTTTATGTTCGTCGGTTCGGGATTTTGCCTTCGGCTTCTTTCAGATTCCACCTCATGGTGGACACCCTTGCCCTTGGCTAACAGTTCCTACTGCCGTGTCTGTAGCGGACTTTCACCGCTGTGTTATCGCCCATGCCGGGCACACTACAATAAACAGCCCCACGTGCAAACTACGGGGCTGATTTTTCTTGTGAGTAACAAACTGCGGATTACTATTGACAATTGATTTCGATTTGCATGGCATTGCTAAGCTCAAAACAGAGATGATTGCCTTCCATAACTATAACCCGTTCTATCATGGTGTACCACATGGTAGTATTGAATTCTTGAATAAGGTCATGGACTTTATCAAGTGCATCGAGAAAAGCCTCTGCTTTCGTTTTGCGTACAGAAATGTTTTGACGTTGCTCATTGATTTCGGCAAGCCTTCGACGCGCCGTATCGCAGCGCTCGGCATATACACTATATCGCTGCTGGTAATCCCCCTGGTCTATGGCTATATGGGCATTTTCCATTACACATTTTTGCAGTAGCTCCAGCGCTATATCCATCTCAGCCTGTACCTGTGATGCTTCCATATCTAGTTTTTCTGTATCCATGAGCTCTCTGAGTATGATCTTGTACTCTGAGATGATTTCAGCTTTGTCTAAGATGATTTGGTTCATTGCCCGGACAAAACCTTGCTGTATGGCATCTTCCCGTAGGTAATGTGTTGTGCACTCAGCGCCTCGGTGTTTACTGTTACAACCCCAGACGGTCGTTTTATACTGGTCGGTGGAATGAATGACCTTACTTCCAAACAAAGCGCCACATTCACCGCAGAATATCTTGCCGGAGAAACAATGGGGCGTCACTGTTCTGTGTCCGTCTGACTTGCGGCGAATCAGTTCATCCTATACAACATCAAAAATCTCAGGGCGGATTATGGCTGGATGACTATTTTGAACATAATATTGAGGGACCTCCCCTTCATTTACCTTTTGCTTCTTGTTGAGAAAATCCACTATAAATCTCTTTTGTAAAAGGGCGTCGCCCTTGTACTTTTCATTTTTGAGGATGCTTATCACTGCATTGGGCCGCCAGTTGGCTTTTTTACCCGGTGATTTGATGCCTTCTTCAGTCAGCAATCTGGCAATGGCAGCCGGAGATTTCCCTTCAAGGAATAGGGCATAAATGCGTCTAACAATAGCTGCCTCTTTTTCAACAATTTCAGGCAACCCGTTTTTTCCTTTGCAATACCCCAAGAAATGCTTATATGGCATGGAGACCTTACCGTCCGAGAAGCGCTTTCGATGTCCCCAGGTTACATTTTCCGATATGGAGCGGCTTTCCTCCTGTGCGAGGCTGGACATGATTGTAATCAGCAGCTCGCCTTTGCTGTCCAAGGTATAGATGTTCTCCTTTTCAAAGAACACCTCAACCCCTTTTTCCTTGAGCTGACGAACGGTCGTCAAGGTATCCACTGTATTTCGGGCAAATCGCGAGACCGATTTGGTAACAATCAGGTCAATCTTCCCATAGGGTACATCTTGCGTTCCCTTCTTAGGATGCGCACCTTGTTACACAGACCGGTGCGTCCGTGTTAAGGCTTCACCAGGCCGGACATCCAGTACATCGTCAATGATACATGGCGTACCATAGGTTTAGTTATGGTTTCATGCAGAAAATCAGAAAAAGCAGCTTAAGGCTGATTCTCTGGTTTGTATTCTGGTTTGAGTTCCCCGTATTTATTGCGGCGGGTGGAAGGTAGGTTTATGGGAGCATTTTTACGTTTTGGATTGCGGCCTTTTTGATTAGCCATTGTCTTCACCTCGAACATAGTGTAGGTCGAGACGTACGGATTATTCTGGCAATATATACTTCATGAGAGAGCAAACACCTATTCAAAACATGAGCGGCGGGCTTTTCCTTGTATCAAAATGAATGTTATGTTTTGAAAAATCTGATATTATTAACCGTCACAGTGGTTTGGTCCGTGGTTTTCTTGGTTTTGAGCGTAGTAATGCGCAAACGAAGAAAGGCGCGGAAACGAGGACGCAGGAAGGAGTTGGGGGGATTTCGATTTTCCCCCTTCGCACTGAACTGCGCTTCGCTTTGCCGCCCATCACCGCTTCGCGGCGCTGGGTACGGCGTAGCCATTTTCAATGGCTCTCGCCTAGTCCGGCTTCGCCGTCCCTCTTTAGTCCAGTGTTCCACCTGCTCCGGCTACGCCTACGCAGGTTTCAGGCTCGCTGCGCTCGCCCTCCGGGTTAACTCCTCCCTGCACTCTTCATAACCCCCTTGAGACGACCAAGGCTCCGTAGCCGAAGCGCCGCCTGTGGCTCCGGAACGCCGCCCCCGCCAGTGGCTCCGTAGCCGAAGCGCCGCCTGTGGCGGATGAAGCGAGGCGGAGGAGGCTGGCGAAACGAGCAGTGCGAGCGGAGCGAAGCAATGCGACGATTGAGC
>JAEZJP010000264.1 GCA_023415715.1 Bacillota bacterium | reverse complement strand
GTCATCACGCCGCACAGCGCGCTGTATGGTGATTACTTCCACATTTCCCCGGGCACGTCGGCCAAAGGCAGCCTCGCCCAGTTTCACGCAGGCGAGGTGCAGCTGGAGGTTGCGTATGACGCGCCCTATGTAACGGAGCTTAGCCGCCGCGCCGACGCATGCGAATTGCCGGCAGGCACCTTGGGCGAGCGGGACAAAAAGCTGGATCATGCCTCCATGGTGCCTTTGATCTTTTTGCGGGATGCCTATGGGGGCGATATCCCCTGCAAGGTAGTTCGGATCGGGCTATCCGGTTTAAGCTATCCGGACCATTATAAGCTGGGCATGCTCATTCGCGAAACAGCGGACAGCATGGGCAGGAGTATCGCCATCATCGCCAGCGGCGACCTGTCCCACAGGCTCAAGGAGGACGGTCCCTACGGCTTTGCGCCGGAAGGCCCGGCCTATGATGAAAAAATTATGGACGCCATGGCCGGGGCATCCTTTGGCGAACTGTTCCACTTTGACCCGGACTTTTGCGAAAGCGCGGGCGAATGCGGCCACCGCTCCTTTGTGATCATGGCGGGGTGTTTTGATGGTTTGAATGTCAAAGCCGAAAAGCTGTCCTATGAAGGTCCGTTTGGCGTAGGATACGGCGTATGCACCTATCTTCCCCAAGGACCGTCTGAAAGCCGCCATTTTCTGGGCGATTATTTGACGGAACAGATGAAGGAAATGGAAAAGCGCAAGGAAGCGGAGGATGATTATGTGCGCCTGGCCCGGCAGACGCTGGAAGCCTACGTTGAGCGCGGAGAAACCATTGCACTGCCCAAAGGCCTGCCGGATGAAATGACTATCAAACGGGCTGGTGTATTCGTATCATTGAAAAAGAACGGCCAGCTCCGCGGCTGCATCGGCACCATTTCAGCCACCACCAAAAGCATTGCTGCGGAGATCATACAAAACGCCGTCAGCGCCGGCGCCCAGGACCCTCGTTTTGATCCGGTCCAGCCGGATGAATTGGATGAGCTTGTATACAGTGTGGATGTGCTGGGTGATGCGGAGGATATTCCATCCCCCGACGATCTTGATGTCAAGCGTTACGGTGTGATCGTAACCTCGGGCCACAGGCGCGGTTTGCTGCTGCCCAACCTTCCTGGAATCGATACCGTAAAGGATCAAATTGCAATCGCCAGGCGCAAGGCCAGCATACGGGAAAACGAGAAGATCTCGCTACAGCGATTCGAGGTGGTGCGTCATCAATGAGATTATCTGTAAGGTGTGCATGCATCATTGCCATCTGAAGGAAGGCCAAACAGGGCGGTGCCGTGCCAGGAAAAATGAAAACGGGAAAAGCATCTGTTCAAACTATGGCCTTTTGACCTCCGTCGCGCTGGACCCTATTGAGAAAAAGCCGCTGGCTTTTTTCCACCCCGGCAGCATGGTTCTGTCGGTGGGTAGCTTCGGCTGCAATCTTGACTGCCCCTTTTGCCAGAATGCATCCATTGCGGCGGCCGGCGCAAACGATGTGGATGTTGAAAGAATGCAGCCGGAGGAGCTTGCCGCGATGGCGGAAAAGCTGAAACCCAAGGGCAATATCGGCGTTGCCTTTACCTACAACGAGCCCATGGTGGGTTTTGAATTCGTGCGCGATACCGCAAAGCTTGTGCGCGAGCGCCATATGCTAAATGTCGTCGTGACAAACGGTTCCGCCAGCCGGGAAGTGCTTGAGGAGGTACTGCCCTACATCGACGCCTTCAACATTGACCTGAAAGGATTCACACAGGAGTATTACAAAAAACTGGGCGGCGATCTTGATACCGTATTGGAATTCATCCGTACCGCAGCCAAAGCTAGCCATGTGGAGCTGACTGCATTGATCGTACCAGGGGAAAACGACACGCCGGAGGAAATGCAAAATCTCTCCGCCTGGGTCACCGGGGTTGACAGAACCATTCCCCTGCATATCACGCGGTTTTTCCCCAGGCGGAAGATGCGTGACAAGCAGCCCACGGACATCAATTTAATGCGCAAGCTGGCGAATGTCGCAAAGGAAAACCTGGAGACGGTGCTATTAGGGAATGTATGATCCGGCTGCATGCATTGCAAATGATAGGTGCATAACATACGGTGGTCGTTCCAAAAGAAAACGATGCTGATAAAAACCAGCGCAGGCGCGCGATTAATAATCGCCCCTACATCGTAAAGAGGGATTATCTTTTCTCCCGGTTCCCATATGTCACGGCAGAAAAGACAACAATCTCCTTGCGGGTGTAGGGGCGATTATCAATCGCCCGCAGAGTTCCGACCTTTAGTAAGCGGAGGAAGTATACTTATTCGATAACGCTTCAACCTGCAATCAGTAGATTTCTTTCCCCGCCAGCTTGTAATCCGCCAGATTCATCTTGTAGGGAATATCGATATGATACGGGCACATTTTTAGGCATTCCCCGCACTGCGTGCACGCGTCTCCCTTTATTTCCATGGCCTCATACCGTTTGCGGCCCAGTTCCTTGTTGCCAAACCAGAAGCGAAGCCGCTCGGCCAATGCATATTCCGCCGTATTCTGCACTTTTCCCCTTGCCATCTGCCGGTCAAAATACCCCTCACACGCAAATACCTCAGGGATATTGATGCCCACAGGGCAGGAGCACTTTCCGCACTGGCGGCAAACGTAATTAGAAAGCTCCGGCGCATTTGTAAATAGTGCGTCCTCTTCCTCTTTCGTCATGGGCACAAAGCTCTCTGCGTAGCCTAAATCATCCTTGAGCATTTTCTCGCTGTTGATGCCGGCCACCACCACGGAAACGGGCCGGGAAAAAGCGTACCTGAAGGCCTGCTCCGGGGATTTGTATAAAAATCCGTCGCCAAGCGGCTTCATGAGGATTATACCCGCATCCTTTTCCTTTGCCAGGGGCAGAAGCTGATTTTCGATCTCCGGATAGTTGAAACGGTCATAGTAGTTGACGGTGGTCATCACCGCCTCGAAGCGGTCCCGGTTCAGCGCTTCCACCAGCGGCCCCGGCCAGCCATGCATGGAAAGGCCAATGTGTTTGATCTTACCGGCCTTCTTTGCCTCCAATGCTGCCTGATATGCGCCATTCTCCGAAAGGATGGTATCCAGTTCTTCTATGGACCCCACCGCATGCATCAGCAGCACATCCAAATGATCCGTATTTAAATTTTTCAGTGATTGGCCGATAGCCTCCTCAGCGCTCTTTTTGTCCCTTAAGCCAATCTTGGAAACCAAAATAAAATCATCGCGCCGGTGCATCACAGAGCGCCCGATCTTCCTCTCCGATTCTCCTGCCCCGTAGCTCAGCGCTGTCTCAATGTAGTTCCCACCGGCATCCAGATAGGAATTCAATAACTTTTCCGCTTCCTTCAGCGGTATCTCCAGCAGGTGGAACCCGCCAAACCCCAGCAGTGAGGTAGTAAGGCCCGTTTTTCCAAATCGCCTGTATTCCATTTGCAGTCCCCCTTTTTCATAAGTCAGCTTCCTATATGTATATTTGCAGTATTAACGTAAATATATCAAATCTGTGCTGCCGCCGTCAAGAAAAAAACCGCTTCCCATAAAAAAGTGTAAAAAACCGTTCACCGCGCAATAATCTGTCCATAAACCAATTGGGGCTCCAATGAACAGAACCCCATCAGAAAGGCGGAATTTGAGATGTTCAGAAAGCTATGCGGCGAAGGTAAGGCCTTTTGCAATTTATTGGACGGTGAGTGGACCAAAGCCTCCTCCAACGCCTTTATAGAGATCATGTCCCCCGTGGATGGTTCCCTTGTGGGCAGGGTCCCTGCCATGACGCGGGAAGATGTGGACAGGGCTATTGCAAACACCAAGGAAAACCTGCATGTCTGGGCCGGGACGCCCATACATGAGAGGGCGGCGGTATTATACAAGGCCGCGGAGCTTATGGAGCAGAACGAAAAGGAAATCGCGGGCATGCTTACCATGGAAATCGCCAAGGATGAAAAATCCGCCATTTCCGAAGTCAGGCGCACCGCTGACTTTTTGCGCTATACGGCTGATGTGGGCAAAAGCATGGCGGGGGAAGCCATCAGCGGCGAGAATTTCCCAGGCGGCAGCAAAAACAAAATATCCTACGTGACACGGGTGCCGCTGGGTACGGTTCTGGCCATTTCGCCTTTCAACTACCCTATCAACCTTTCTGTTTCCAAGGTGGCTCCCGCGCTCATCGGCGGAAATGCCGTAATATTGAAACCCGCCACACAGGGGGCGGTCAGCGCATTATACCTGGCGCAGGTATTCCAGGAGGCAGGCCTGCCAAACGGCATCCTCAATACCGTCACGGGCCGGGGCAGCGACATCGGCGATTACATCGTCACCCACCCTGGCATTAATTTCATCAACTTTACCGGCAGCACGGAGGTCGGCCGGCATATATCCAAGCTTTCGGGCATGGTACCCCTTTTGCTGGAGCTTGGCGGCAAGGACGCGGCCATCGTTTTAAAAGACGCCGATCTTGACTTTGCGGCAGACAACATCGTTTCCGGCGCCTATTCCTATTCCGGCCAACGCTGCACGGCAGTCAAGCGCATCCTGGTGGAGGATGATGTTGCTGATGCATTGGTGCCCAAACTCCTATCCCGCATCGAGAAGCTTCCGGTGGGCGATCCCCGCAAA
This sequence comes from Bacillota bacterium, assembly GCA_023415715.1. Lineage (GTDB taxonomy): Bacteria > Bacillota > Clostridia > Christensenellales > Aristaeellaceae > JAEWAH01. Next base: position 698 of record JAEZJP010000264.1, on the reverse strand, counting down.
AATGCGGTGATTGTGCCGCTGATCAATACCAAGGCAGCCGATTTTGTGATGGATCTCATGGATGACGCCGTGAAAAAGGGGGCAAAGGTGTTAATCGGAGGCCGGCGCGAGGGCGATCTGATTTACCCAACGCTGATCGACAACGTAACTACCGATATGCGTCTGGCTTGGGAGGAGCCTTTCGGCCCGGTGCTGCCCATTCTTCGGGTGAAGGATACGGAGGAAGCCATCGACATTGCCAACCGTTCGGAATACGGTCTTCAATCCTCGGTATTCACAAGCAATATCCACAACGCCTTCCATATCGCCGGCCGCCTGGAGGTGGGCACGGTACAAATCAATAACAAAACGGAGCGCGGCCCCGACCATTTCCCCTTCCTGGGCGTGAAGGCCTCCGGCATGGGCACCCAGGGCGTTAAATACTCCATTGAGGCCATGACGCGGCCCAAGGCTGTGGTGTTCAACCTGGAAGCCCGCTGAGCATCAGCTAGATCGGGTATTCCTCCTCAATGGACATATCCTCAATGACTTCCTTAAGGCTCGTATCCGCCTGTAGTTCCTTGGGCAGCGCGGTCAGCTTCACATAGCCTTCGATGGATGCGATGTCCAGGTAGTGCATGCCCGCCACGGCCAGTATTTCCCTGGCCACGGTGGAGCGGTGGGCCACCTCCATGAACCGCTTGCCGCGGGCTCTTAGC
>JAEZJP010000241.1 GCA_023415715.1 Bacillota bacterium | reverse complement strand
TTCCGGTGGACACCTCCGCCAGCACAACAGATGGCGAAGTAAGGGGAACGGATTCCCCCGTTTCCAACGGTGCGGCCCCCGCCGCAGGTATGATGAGCAAAACGGCCAGTAGTGCCGCAAAGAATCGCATCCCTTTACCCATGATGTATCCCCTTCCCAAGTCAAGCGGTATGTGTTCTTATCATACCCTGACATGGCCGGGAAAAGGCATGGGATTTTTTGGCATATTTACACTTCGCCGATCACCGCATCGATGAGTGCCTTGAACGTATCCTTTACCTGCTCGCCTGCAGCCACGACTTCCTCATGGGCAAGTGGAGCGTTCAGGATACCGGCCGCCATATTGGTGATGCAGCTCAAACCCAGAACCCTCATGCCGCAATGCCTGGCAACAATCGTCTCCGGAACGGTGGACATGCCCACGGCGTCAGCACCCAGAATTCTGGCCATACGTATCTCCGCCGGCGTTTCATAGCAGGGGCCGCTGAACCAGCAGTACACGCCTTTTTGCAAACGGATATTCAATTCCTGAGCGAGCCTATGGGTAAGGGCTGCCAATTCTGGGTCTAAGGCATACGTCATGTCGGGAAACCGGGGGCCGAATTCATCGAGGTTAGGCCCACGCAGAGGATTTCGCCCGGAAAAATTGATGTAATCAGTGATCTGCATCAGATCCCCTGGATGAAAATCAAGGTTCACGCCGCCGGCGGCATTGGTGACGATCAGCGCCTTCACTCCTAAAAGCGCCATTACCCGCACGGGTAAGGTAACCTCCTCCAGATCATACCCTTCATAGGCATGAAAGCGTCCCTGCATCATACATACTCTTTTACCATGAAGCTCTCCGCTATGCCACATGCCGGCATGACCGTGTACGGTTGATTCCGGAAAGCCGGGTATGTCGCTGTAGGAAAGCGATTTGGAATCATGAAGCGTCTTTGCAAAGTCACCCAAACCGGTGCCCAGGATGATGCCGATATCTGCCCTCCCGCAGGCCTCCTCAATCACCTTTGCCGCCTTATGTATCTTTTTGAGCATAAAGTATCCTCCGTACTACAGGATTTCGTTTAGGAAAGATTTAGCCGAAAAGCGCTGTGGAAGCCCCAAATACTCAGCAGCCGTGGCGCCGATATCGGCATACGTATCCCGCACGCCCAGATTCACCAGCTTTTTCATTCCCTTGTGCCAGCACAGGATGGGCACATGCTCCCTGGTATGGTCGGTGCCGGGGAAGGTAGGGTCCACCCCGTGATCGGCGGTGATGATCAGCAAATCCTCCGGCCCCATGAGGGAAAACACTTCCGGAAGCTTTGAATCAAAATAGGTAAGCGCCTGGGCGTAGCCGATGGGATCGTTCCGGTGGCCATACACCATGTCGGTGTCCACCAGGTTGGTGAACAAAAGCCCCGTGAAATCCTCACGCATGTAATCAAGCATCGCCTCAATGCAGGCCGGGTTACCGGCAGCATGATTGCTTTTGGTAAGGCCCCGGTGATTGAAGATATCCTCTATTTTTCCTACGCCCATTACCTGCATTCCTGCCGCCTTTACTACGTCCAGCAGCGTTTCTCCTGTGGGGTCCACTGAAAAATCATGCCTTCTTGGCGTTCTAACGAAATTCCCCGGTTCCCCCGCAAAGGGTCTTGCGATCACCCGGCCTACCGCATGTTTTCCGGTCAGGATCCGCCTGGCAATCTCACATATTTCGTACAGCCTGTCCGGTGAATAAATAGATTCGTGGCAGGCAATCTGAAACACGCTGTCCGCCGAGGTGTATACGATGGGATAACCGGTCTTCAAATGCTCCTCCCCCAGCTCCACCAAAATCTCCGTGCCGGAGGCGGGCTTGTTGCCCAGTGTCTTGGTGAAGATAGCGCTTTCAAAGGCTTCCATTACCTCTTTGGGAAAGCCGTTGGGATAGGTGGGAAAAGGCTGTTTCAGCGTTAAGCCCGCCATTTCCCAATGGCCGGTGGTGGTGTCCTTCCCCGGCGAACGTTCCACAGCCTTGCCGAAAGCGCCTTTTGCGCCGTCGTCAGCGGGATAGCCCGCACCATCAATCTGCCCCAGGCCGATTTTTGCCATGTTGGGCAAGGCGGGGCTCGCTACAGACACCACATGTTTTAGAGTATTGGAACCTACATCGCCATAAGACGCGGCATCGGGTAATGCGCCTACGCCCACACCGTCCAGAACGGTCAGTATCACACGCTTCATAAAGTCCTCCTTTGGGTTTATCCCACTAGTATTTTACACAGAGAAAACGCGAATGAAAAGGCTTTTGCACAATTTAGGCCGCAAGATTCAGCCCCATCATGCATAAGCGAACGTGGCTGCGGAAAGATATCGTCAGTATCAACCGCAAGGAGGATGATTATGAAACACAATCCCGATGACCGCAGGGATAACGTGGACCATATCCAAAAGAATATTGACGCCACCATCCGCAATTCCCAACTGGCCGACGATATGATCTCCAAGACCTCCGACCCCAAGACAAAGGAGGCCCTAAAGGACAAAAACGTGCGCAGGAGCCACGCGCTCGACGACATGCGTGAGGAAATCAAAGACGAGGCAAAGCATCAAACAAAGAAAACCTGACGCCTTTAGTGCTATATGGCATGAAACACATTTTCCCATCGAAAAAGCCTGAGCAGGGTGCCGGAAAATTTATGTATGGATTAAAACGGTAAGATGCTCAATATGGAGCAGCGACGGGATCGGCGCTGCTTTTTTTATAACAAAAATCTTTGATGCTTATCAGTATACATTCATGCTCCGGCAATTCAAAATAAGCGCGTGTGACAGCAATAAAGCATTCTAACGGCCAATAGTTTTGTTCTCTGACCAGCCAGTATAATTCTCGTCAGATCATCCATGATATCAGTAATAAATATGATGGAGCAAAGCAATGGCTGAAAATGATATCCAAGAAAAACACCCTCAAGAAACAGATATGCTGAAGCAATTGCCAATGAGCACCGAGTCTCTTAAACAGCTTTTTTCCTCCAGCGCAGACGTGGTTTTCAACAACATACAAATAAGGGGCCGCGCCAATCTTGTTGTAACGCTTGTTTATGTTGACGGCCTTGCCAGTCAGAAAATCATCGACGACAACATCGTACGTCCGCTCACTGTAAGTGATTTGTTTGAGACATGCCGTTCTCTAATGGAAGCATACCAGTTGGCGCAAAAAGGCGTGATACACATTTCGCATGTTACTTCTGCTGAAGATATGGCAGATGCGGCTGCCGCCTTGCTCGCTGGTAAAACGCTGCTTTGCTACGACCAGCTCAAAAAAATACTGATTCTTGATACCATTCAATTTGAAAAGCGCGGTATCACTGCTGCAACAGAGGAGAGCACATTCAGGTCATCCAAGGAAAGCTTCGTCGAAGCGCTTCGCGTAAATACATCCATGCTGCGCAGAAAAATTGGCAGTACCAGTTTGGTACTTGAAGAGGCCAAGGCAGGCAGGCAAAGCAATACGCGTATATGCATTGCGTATATGCGAAACATATGTAACGAGACGTTTATCACTCAAATCCGCACGAGTATCAACAATTTGAATCAGGATAAGGTGTTGTCGCTGAGGGATATAGAAGACTGCGTCTCTCAGCAGAAATACAGACTTTTTCCTATAGCATTGGTCACTGAAAAACCCGACACCTGCGTCCGGCATCTGCTTGATGGCAAAATTGCCGTGATGATAGCCGAGATGCCGTATGCGCTCATTTTTCCTATTGTGTTCAGCGATATCTTTAAGTCCTCAGAGGATTACACTGGAAGCTTTTTCTCCAACTCCTTTTTCCGCATTCTGCGATATATCAGCTTGCTGCTGACAATTGCGTTTCCAGGGTTATATATATCGGTCACAACCTTTCACCCTGAAATGCTCCCTTATGATCTTGCCATCCGCATCGCAGCGGCACGCAGCGGTGTACCCTTCCCGGTTTTTGTGGAGGCGGTGATCATGTCTCTAGCGTTTTATGCTCTGATACAGGCCAGCATCATGATCAGCCAGAGCGTTGGCAGCGCGGTGTCCATCGTAGGCGGCCTGGTACTGGGCCAAGCCGCCATCGTAGCGGGCTTCGTTTCTCCTGGTATCATCGTTGTGATCGCGACCGCCGCAATCGCTTCCCTCGCGATCCCCAGCAAAGAATTGAGCTCGATATGTTGGTTCTTTCAGATGATGTGCATGATTTTCTGCGGGTTGATCGGCCTGGCGGGTGTCGTGCTCACTTATTTGATTTTTCTATATATGCTGGCGCGTCTGGAAACTTTTAACGTACCTTACATTTCGCCTTTCTCAAACACCCAAAAATTGCAACTGGATGATTCGTTTGTAAAATTGCCCGATAACGCAAGCAAAATACGTCCAAGGTATCTGAATCCAAAAAACAAACGGAGGATGCCTTGATGAAAACACATAGGATGGTAATGCTGCTCATAGCCGTATTGCTTGTTTTAACAGGATGCGTACTTCCTAAGCAGTATCCCGTAGAAAATATGCAGAACATACTTGTGGCAGGCGTCGATATTGAGGATGGACAGTTAAAGCTCACCGTCCTTACAGATAAAATTGTTTCCGGAAGCCAGTCAGGCAATGAGAAAATCGTTACGCAGATATACAACGGGAAGGGTGTCACAATATCTGAAGCGGAGAATATGATCAAGGCTCATGCGGAAAAGAACATAGGCTGGTACCACTTAAAATATATCGTTATTGGTGAGGAAGTAGCAAAAAAGGATTTAAAAGAGGTACTCGACTACTTTATTGAAAACGACGAAACCCGTTTTTCGCACGAGCTGACTTTGGCGAAGGGTATGTCGGCTTCCGAGTTTTTTGCAAAGGTTGTAACACCGCAAGTCAAACTTTCGGAAGACCTCGACTCGCTGTTCATGAAGTCAGAGCAAATTGGAACATCCACCAAAGTAAGCATGCTTGATTATGCCAGTGATTCTGAAAGCGCGTGGAGTGATCTATATATTCCCACTGTTCAGGTCATCCCCACAGCGCAAAAGGAAAATGCAAAGGGCACAGAGGGTGGCGGCCAAGAGGCGGAATACCTGGCGAAGCTGGGCGGATTCGCGTTGTTCAAAAACAACCTGCTTGCCGGCTATTTGGATGAACGGCAGGCGATGGGTCTAAACATCGCCATCAACAAGCTCCAAAACGCGATCATTACTGTTACCGATATGAACGGTAAGCCAGTTTCGCTGGAGATTATATCGAGCAAGGCTGACATCATCACAAATCTTTCCGGCATGCCTTCGGCGGAAATCCGCGTCAACCAGGATTCTTTCTTGCAGGAATACCATGAAGCTGTCGGGGTTGCGAAGGATGAATACATCAAATTTCTTGAGGATCAGCAAAACAAATATGTGAGCAGCATCATTACGGAAGCGCTGTCTCAAGCACAGCTCTTGGAAACCGATGTGTTCGGCATCGGCAGCGCACTGTATCATGCTCACCCAGCGGATTCGCAAAAGATACGGGACAAGTGGGGCGAGCTGTTTCCGGCAATGACCATAACGGTTCAGGTCAAGTCAAAGATAAGAAGCACATACAACATGAAAAATGCCCCAGGGAAATAGGAGGTGTTATCGTGCCGGTTGCTCTAGGAATCATTGTAATCGCCTCGGTATTTGAAGTGCGTTACCTATTTAAAATGCAGGAAAAGAAAGAAGCGGTGATATATCTCATCATTACCGCTCTTACATTGGGCTTATCGGCGTATCTGATGCTGGCCCCCAAAATATACAGCTTTGCCCGCATGATGCTCGATCTCTTTCATGTACAATAAAGGGAGCAGGATATGAATAATTCAATCAATAAAAAAATATCTCTGATGGATGCGCTGCTGATTTATATCAACGCTGTTTTCATCCCCAGCATACGCTATATCTTCAAATCTGTGCAAATTGCAGGGACGGCGGCATGGCTCTCCCCTTTTGCCAGCCTTATCGTTTACATTCCCTTAATGTATTTGCTCTACCGTGTAATGAAAGCGTTTGAAGGATATTCGCTTTATCAGGTCATGCGCCAGGTTTTCGGCTCGTTTATCGGAAAAACCATCGCTGTTATACTGGTAGTGTGGCTGTTTATCTTGATGAGCCTCCTGCTCCGCTATGCGGGAGGCACGCTTGTGGCGACAACCTATACCGGCGTGGATGTTCAGTTCTTTGCGATTATTGCAGTGACGGTCACGGCCGTGATGCTGCGTTCAGGTCTGGCTTCGTTTTCGCGCATGAACATTTTTATAGGCGGCATCGGCCTTTTGCAGTTCATCCTTATCATTGTGCTTTTGTTATTTGGCTTCGAACTCAGCAACATTACACCAATCAGTTTTCAGGATATCCCAAAGGTATTCGCCTCAATCATCAGCCCGCTTACAATTACTGTTACCGTCACGTTTATTTTTATATGGAATGACCAAATCCGTTTTGATAAAAAACCAGCAGGCAAATTCGCATTAACCGCTGCATTTATAACGGCAGCCAGTACGCTGATCCTGCTTTCCACGATCGGTATATTCGGCGCTGACCTTGTCAACAAGCTGGCGATACCATTTTACTCCGCGGTAGAAAACTTAACGATGGCGGCAAGCAACACCGTTATCGTATCGTTGTTCATATTGTTGTGGACATCATTTGAATTCGTACTGGGTACAGCGCTTGCCTATATGGTAGTGAGGCTTTTACGGGAAATCTTCAATCTGAAGAGGCAGGTTCCTTTATTAACAGCCGTAATGGGACTGACATACGTATTTTCAACCTACTTCAGCAATGATATCTTTGAACTTAATACATTTATGCAATACATTGAGCCTTGGTTTACCCTTACGCTTGGTGTTGGGTTACCGCTGGCACTTTTTATTGTGGCCAAAGCGCGGAAAATGCTTCCGCCTCCGCCAAAACGTATACCTTCGCGCGACCGCAGGCATCAACAGTCACAGGCTTAAATCTACTGGCTGGAGTGGAAATCCACCGCAGCAACCTGGTCATGTCAATTATTTATTTTCCTCAAGATAAGCCCCGAAATACTTTTGCACCTGTTCGTCAGTAAGATGGAAAGCTTTTTTCACATGCTCCACCATTTTTAATGGCCGTGCCCTTACGTTTGTCCGCAGCAGATCCACGTATGTCTGCCACCGCTTAAGACTTGTGTCAGGCCAGCGCTTCACATGATCCTCCATCAGCGGCCCTATGACATTGGCCCAGGCATCTACCTTGGCTTCCAGAACGCTTGCCATAAACTTGTTGTGCAGTATCTCTCCGAAACGGGTCAAAAACATATCGCGCATCGCAGGCACCTGCATCAGTGCTGCAAATGGTTCATGAAAGAACATATCCATTTTCTCGGTAGCCCTTTTCATATATAGATTCAGCGGCTGCCGCCCCGTATTGTCCATACTACCGTCCAGATCGAACAGTACCAGCTTCCACTTGCCACCGGGCACCTTGTAATAGCGCACGTTCTGCATGTCGGAATTGCCCGAAACGATCTCCAGAATGGCATGGTCGAAATAGCTCATCACATCCAGGCGGTCCAATACGTACTGCAGGTTATCCGGCTCGTTCAGGTCTTTGCTTTTGCAGAACTGGATGAGTTCCTCCATCTCATCCCTGCTGCCTTGTACAACGGAACCCCTGCATCTTAATATAGTGATTCCATCGATGGTCTTTTCATCGGTGATGCCTTCCCACTGGGCAATGGAATCCTGGTTGATTTTTTCCCGCAGATTGTAGTGGCCCCAGTACTCGCCATTGATATATACCACCACCGGCACGGCGTCCTGGTACATGACATTCAGCCCCTGGGCCAGGGATGTCAAAAGCTCATCCTTGAAGCGTGTGCCTCTTGATTCCGTACCGCCTGAGCGAAGCGTCAAGGCGTTATAGGAGTCATAATTTCTGTTGGGAAACGGATTGAAGTAGAATTTGTCCTCTCCCAATGCGCCCCTGGCAAAAATGGAAATTGTTTTTTGAGGGCGCGTAAGGCCGACAGCGCCGGTGGTATGGAAGGAAGCCAGTTGGTTTATAAGCGTTTTGCCATTGTCAAAGTATTGCACGTGCATGGGATATTCCCATTTTTGATAGTAGTTGGGGATGCTGCCAAACCCTTTTACAAACAGGCCCATGCCGGGATCGGTAAGATATTTCCAGTCGGTGACCAGCGATACAACGGGAACAGCCACTTGAGTGCCGTACAGATAGCTTCCCGAAGAAACATTGGATGGCAGCATACCTTCTGCAAAAGCCTGTGCACGGATGACCGTATTGGCACTTATATCAATCGGACCCGTATATTCAGGAGAATTCAGCGTAGGTGTCGAACCGTCCAAAGTATAGCGTATCACCGCATTCTTTTCCGCGCTGAGGGTAACGGCCAAGGGAGCATCATATAACCCCCCGGCAGGTGAAATCGAGACATCCCCTGCACGCGTAAGGAATCCGGCATCCGGATTCACGGCTCTTATAGTTTGCTTTTCAAAAAAGGAAAATGTCCCTTGACCGGGAATCCGGCCAAAAGAAATATTGCCATACTGCCGGCCCAGGGACACATGGTCGGCTATGCCCTGTTTCGTGCTTAAAAGTACCATGCAGTTGGTTTTTTCAAGTTTGAACGTGGCGTAATACGTATTGGGCTGGCTGCTTAAAAGATCCCTTCCGGCCATGTAAATGACCGCGTACCCGCCCCCCGAGAGCGTTGAGCCTTTGGGAAAAGTCCACTTGTTTGGATTCAATATATCGTTGGAAAGGAAATAATCCGTCAGCCGTATGCTCTTTTTAGTGCCGTTGTACAATTCTATATAGTCATAGGCGTTCCCGTTTACGTCAAAAGTGCCGTTGGAAGCAACCACCTCGCTGATGTACAGCCCGGTTGTATTCTGCTCAAACACCGACTGCTCATAGGCCGCCTTGTCTGTGATTACATTGGGCTGATTAGGTGTAGGCGTCCAGGTCTCAAGCCGGTTCCCGTTATGATAAGCCAGTGCCGCATCATTTTGCGCAGGATCGAAGGACACAAAATCAAGGGCATTGCCTTTGGGATCAGTCAGAAGAACACATTCTCCTCCGCTGCTCAATTCAAAACCCATCTTCTCATCTTTCAGATAAACGGTAATAAATCCACCCGCAGGGAGTATGGTTTCGGGAAAAATAAACTTGCCCGGTTTATCCGGATTATCGGTCAGCCCGTAACCCTTCAAATTCAGTTCCGTATTTGACAAACTATGCAGTTCAATGAAGTCCGGCGTTTCGCCGTCCACAGGAAGCAGTGTGTTTACAGCCAATATTTCACTGATGTAGAGGCCGCTCTTTTCGCCATCATTCCCATCCAGTACCTGTCCAAAACAGTAGCGCTGGTTGTACGTCATGGAAGGTATGGACAATTTCGTAAGCAGTTTCCCTTGTGCATCATACAGGAACAGTACCTCCCCGTCTGCCGACAGCTTGAATGGTGCACCTTTCTTATTTCCCGTGCAGTATACGGTCACGCTATCGCCGGGCTTTAAAACAGCATCGTCAAACACATACGCATCCGAACCTCCGTCCGTCAGCGTATAGCCGCCGATTTGAATGTCTTTATCCCCGGTATTGGTAAGCACCGCATAATCATGGGCCTGCCCATTTTCATCCAACCGCAGCGTGACATTTTTTGAGACCACCTCGGTAATCTTAACCTCAGCAAAAGCCATTGTGTTGAGTGCCAACATCAGTGCAGCCAGACTGATAAAGCAAAATTTCTTCATAGGCATCACTTTCCATTTCTTCATCATTGCATTCTATATGAGTCATTCTCCTTCCTTTCAAAAAATAAGAAAATGTGTGATTTTCTCCCACTCCATTGAAAAACAGGCTGCCCCCTGCGGCGTTGTTAACCGTAGGAGCACAACCTGTTTCCGATTTACGATAAGCTTTGTATTTACCTTATCATTTCACTGAGTTTTCCCACCAGCAGATGGATTTGGGGCTTCGACAGCTGGGCATCCGCCCCGACTTCATTGCCTTTCACGATCATCTCCTCCGATATGAGTGAGGAGAAAATGATAACCGGGATCTTGGACAACACTTTGCTCTCCTTGATCCGCTTTGTCAGGTGGTGACCGTCCATTTGAGGCATTTCGATATCCGTGATTACACAGCTGATCTGCTTTTCGATCGGGCCGTTTTCTTCCTTGAGCCCTGACAGGTAATCCCATGCGTCCTGTCCGTCTTCTTTCATGATGATATTCATATAGCCCGCCTTTTGAAGGGCATCCGATATCATTTTGCGCAGCATCATGGAATCTTCCACGACCAGTATATTGTGCCTGGAATCCTGCAAAGCCGGGCTTCGTATCAGCGCAGCGTCAGCCGCCACACTGGTGCCGGGATTGATATCCACCATGATTTTTTCAAAATCCAGTATGGTGATCAGGGTATCCTTCAGCTTGGCGATTCCAGTCACAACGCCTTCATTGTCCCCGAAGATCGCCGTATTGGGCTTTTCAATGGTCTCCCAGGAAATCCAATGGATGCCTACCACCTGATGCACATGGAAAGCAATATCCGTTCGATTGAACGCGGTGATGACGAAAATATCCTGATCCAGCCGATCGGAAGCCGGTTGATTCAGGTACGAGGCCAGATCGATCACCGTCAGCAGCTCGTTTCTGGGGCAGATGACGCCTTCCACATGGGGCTGGGCATGAGGCATGGGCTGCACCGGCCGGTATTGAAGCAGCTCACGCACTTTCGCCACGTTAATACCAAAGCTGTTTCCCCCGATGCGAAATTCCAAAAGCCCAAGCTCGTTCGTTCCGGATTCCAGCATGATCTCGCTTTTTCCAAGACTCATTAAAACACCTCAATACTTTCCCAAAGCAGAGCCTGCTTTGAACGCTGCTTTGCTTTTGTTTTTCGTTGGTTCTTCAAGCAGGGAGATGGCTGCAAGGCCGTTCTTTCCATACCCGTTATCCAGCTTGAACTTTTCAACTTCCTCCTTAAGTGCGGCAGCCTGGGCAGACATTTCCTCACTGGTGGCGGAGTTTTCCTCGGCGGTAGCCGCATTCGTCTGCACAACGAAGGATACCTGATTAAGCCCCTGCTTTACCTGTTCAATAGCAGCCGCCTGATCGGAGGACGATTCAAGTATCTTCACAATGCTCTCATTGACCAGATTATCTTTGCTTTCAATTTCATGAAGGATCTGCGCGGTTTTTTCCGCGATTTGCGTGCCTTCCTCCACTGTAGCGGCCGAATGCCGTATCAACTCCGCGGTTTGCTTGGCCGCTTCGGCAGATTTTGCGGCAAGGTTGCGTACCTCATCCGCCACCACGGCGAAGCCCTTGCCGGCATTCCCCGCGCGGGCGGCCTCGATGGCGGCGTTCAGCGCAAGGATGTTGGTTTGGAATGCGATATCCTCTATCACTTTTGTGATATTGGCAATCTGGTTTGAGGAAGAAGTAATATTCGCCATGGCACCGGTGAGCTGCAGCATGTGCCCGCTTCCGTCCCTTACGTTTGCGCTGGCCTGTTCAACGTACCGGGAGGCCATTTTAACATTGGTGGCATTTTCCTCGGACTGTTCTGCTATTCTTGTGATGGAAGCGTTCAGTTCCTCAATCGATGACGCCTGCTCGGTTGAGCCTGTTGCCAAAGCCTGAGCACCGCTGGCTACCTGGCTGGCGCCGGTCGAAACCTGCTCCGCAGCGGTATTGATTGTCGCCATGGTATTGTTCAGCGAGGATGAAATGTCCAAAAGCGCTGCCTTGATGGGGGCAAAGTCGCCCACATAATCATTTTCAATGGCAACGCGCAGGTCACCTTTCGCAAGCTGACGTAATATGGCGGATATTTCACCCACATATAACTTCAGCACATTGGTGGTCTTTTGAAAGACCTGTGCCAGAAGTCCGAATTCATCCTTGGATGTAACCTTTATCTCCGAATTCAGATTTCCGTTCTCCAACCCTTCTGCAACGCTGATGATATCCTTCATCGGACGCATGGACTTTCTGAGGATCAGGATGACGCCCGTCCCAATGATCACTAGCTCCAGAATGCTCAGGAGAAGAACGACAAGAACAATGCTGCTTACTTGCGCAAGGGCTTCCGGCTTGGATACGACGAACAGGCTGGACAGGGTTTCATCAAGCCCCTTGATATGAACCGGCGACTGGATAATGTAGGCATCCTCGCCCAAGGCCTCATCCCTGTGCTCCCGCAGCTTTTCTTCTCCCGACGCAACCATGGACAAAATTTCGCTGCGCTCGGCCTGATCCTTCATACCCTCTCCGAAAGCGCTGCCCATGAGGCTTTTATCCCACGAATTCGTCAAATACGCGCCGCCGGGTGAAAGCAGCATATTGTAAGCCTTTGTATGCCCTCCAAGGCTATAATTCAGACTGTTGATAGTGTCGGCCATGATATCACAAGTGGCGATGCCCAAAAACGCACCGGAATCGGAAATAATCGGATTGCTTACGGTGATCAGCCATTCTGTCTGACCGTTGGTGAGCTCATAGGGATAGGGTTCCGTTATATGCGGCGCCATGCTTTTTTTCACAGCCGCATAATAATCGCCTTCACTATAGGCAGCATAGTCGTTCAATATATCTGTCTTCAAATCCGTCCCCGAGCGGTAGATGTAAAAGGACAAGCCATCGGGCGTATCCGGAAACTCATTATTCGGCTCCCAGGCAGTATAGACACCGAAAATGCGTTCGTCCTTGATAATTCCACCCATCAGCTTGCGCATCAGTTCTTGCTTATCCTCTGCCGTAAAGTCGGTGCTGTCCATTTGCGACATAGCCCTGGCGAGTGAGGCCGATTGCTCCTGCATGGTATCAAAATAATCCGTGGAAAGGTTCGCGTTATGCTCCGCCAAGGAAACAATTTCTTTTTGAACGTTGCCGGAAACAAGATTTGTAAGCTGGAGCCACAGAATAACCAGTATGCCGGTAAGAATAATGGCTACCAACGCCAGCAGTTCCAAAAGCATCTTAAAGGTCAGACTGTTTTTAAAGGCGACCGCCCTCGTATGAAGCATATGTGCAGCTGTGATGGGCTTTTGTAAAGACATATTAATTTACTCCTTCGCTATTAGATCTCGCATGAATCCATTTACGCTAAACTGGTGATCCCTGCAAAATTAAGAACCTCATCTCACTTTCTTAATACTTTCCCATATAAGGTGCGGCTGCTTTATAAGGCATGGCCGGCTCCCCGATTTGGGAAACGGCATCATGGTTGTCTTTTTCATAACCGGAATCCAAGGCGAATTTCCCTACTTCCTCGTGCAGCGTGGCAGCCTGGGCGGACATTTGCTCGCTTGTTGCGGAGTTTTCTTCCGCTGTTGCCGCATTTGTCTGCACGACGGAGGATACCTGGGAAAGTCCCTGCTTAATCTGTTCAATGGCTGCCGCCTGTTCTACAGATGCCTGATTAATTCTTGCAATGCTTTCTATGACCATGCGGGCCTGTTCTTCCACATCATGCAGTATCTGCGCGGTCTGGGTTGCGATTTGCGAGCCTTCGGCCACTGTGGTTGCAGAGCGTGAGATCAATTCCGCGGTCTGTTTTGCAGCCTGGGCTGATTTCGCGGCAAGATTGCGCACCTCATCCGCCACCACGGCAAAGCCTTTCCCGGCGCTTCCCGCCCGGGCCGCTTCGATTGCGGCGTTCAAAGCAAGAATATTTGTCTGGAACGCTATATCCTCAATCACCTTGGTAATGCTTGCGATCTGATTTGACGCAGAACCAATGTTTTCCATCGCTTCCGTTAGTTGCTTCATATGCCTGTTTCCGGCACTCACACCCGCTCCGGCCTGCTCTACATACCCGGTTGCAGCCTTGACATGAACGGAATTTTCGGCAGCCTGCCCCGCGATCTTTGCAACGGAAGCACTCAGTTCCTCAATAGAGGAAGCCTGCTGCGAAGAACCTGTCGCCAGCGCCTGGGCACCGCCGGCAACCTGCGCTGCGCCAGTGGAAACCTGTTCGGCGGCATTGCTGATGTTGTGAAGCGTCATGTTCAGGGCCAGTGCCGTATTCCGCAAAGCCTGCTCAATGGCGTCAAAATCGCCGATATAATCCAAATCCATGCGAAGCCTCATATCACCGCGTGACAGCTGGCTCAATTTTTCAGATATATCACGGATATAGGAGGCAATCATAGCGTTTGTCTTTTTCATGCTCCTGGCCATGTTCCCCAGCTCATCCCTGCTGTCATAGGAAATTTCGGCCTGCATATTCCCCTGTGCCATTTCTTCGTATACCTTTTCAATCTCCTTCACAGGGCTTAAGATTGATCTGCGGATTAAGTATATAATTGCAATTGTCATCAGGATGGAAATTGCGGCTGCCGTGATGAGCAGGACAAGAGCTGTATTTGCCGTTGCTTCCCCAACCGCCGCCTGATTTTTCGCTTCTACATCCGTAACGCTGGTAAGCTCATCGAGCAGAACTTCCACCTGTCCAAGAGCAGGTACGTATTGTTTCAAAAAAACATCCTGAGCTTTCAGGGCATCCAAAATTGCGGAGCTTAGCAAAAGCTCCGTGATCTGTTCCCTTATGGAAGCCGCCTGATCCAGCAGAGTTTTGATATTCTCAATTTGTTCTTGTTTGTCCTGGACGGCAAAATTTTCGGAAAACCGGGCAAACGTATCGTGCACGGACTTCGCATCCGTACCGGCAATATCCAGCGCGTTTTTTATTTCCTGTTTGTCCTTCTTGATCAGTGCCAGCAGCAGATATCTCTGGACGGATGCCATATCCCTTCTCATGGACCATGTATTTTCTATGCTTGGTATTGTGTGATTCCCATATAGTGTGATTTGATTACCCATTGTATTGATGCTGGACAGAGACAACACAATAATCAGCAGCATAAATACAAGAACTAGACCACAGCCGATGACCAGCTTCATGGTGATGGTTAAGTTTTTCATTGATCCTTTTCCCCCTACGCTTCCGAAGTCATGATTGTGAAATGTGGGCTTCGGTACATCATGCGTGCGGTATGGCTGCAAATAGGTAACCTCACACACCTCTATATTTCGCAAATTCTTCGGCAATTTTAAGCTCCGCTTTGTTTGTTGCGTGCTCTTTTAGACGGGAAATAGGGGCAAGGAGTCCATTTCAGAATCTCAAGCCAGTTTGAATTTTTTTACTTCTTCGCGTAATACACCGGCTTGTTCGGACATTTCCTCGCTGGTGGCAGAGTTTTCTTCGGCGGTGACCGCGCTAGTCTTCACTACGCCGGATATTTGAGCAAGTCCCTGCCTGATCTGATCCATCGCGGCTGCTTGTTCCAAGGATGCTTGTTCAATCCTGATCATGTTTTCGCTGACCAGCGTATCGTTCTCTTCCACATGCTTAAGAATTTGAGCAGTTTTAGCCGCTATCTGTGTGCCCTCGGCTACAGTCGCAGTTGAGCGCCGAATCAATTCTGCGGTCTGCCTTGCCGCTTCGGCAGATTTTGCAGCAAGATTGCGAACCTCGTCCGCCACCACCGCAAAGCCCTTGCCTGCATTCCCGGCGCGGGCCGCTTCAATGGCGGCATTCAGGGCAAGGATATTCGTCTGGAATGCGATATCCTCAATCACCTTTGTGATATTGGCAATTTGGCTGGATGCTGCGCCGATATTCGCCATCGCACCGTTGAGCTTTATCATATGCTCGCTGCCATCCCTGACAAATCCGCTTGCCTGATCTGCATATCCGGCTGCTGCCTTTACGTTTACGGAATTTTCAGCGGCCTGCCTTGCAACCTTAGTAACGGTTACGTTCAGTTCCTCTATGGAGGAGGCCTGCTCCGTAGACCCCGCAGCCAGCGTTTGGGCCCCATTGGCAACCTGCGCGGAACCGGTAGCGACCTGTTCGGCAGCTGTGTTTATATTGTATAAAGTCTGGCTCAGGGAGGATGAAATGCCAAGCAGTGCGGTTTTCACAGCAGTAAATTCGCCTTCATAGGCATGGCTTAGCCGTATGGCCATCCTCCCTTGCTTCATGGCTTCCAGCACGGACGCGATTTCTGTGATATAGTTGTGATATTCGCCAAGCCTATACAGAATCTGACTCATCGCATTTGAGAGCTGTCCGATTTCATCCTTGGCGAATGTTTTTTCGTTTATGACAATCTGTAGCTCTCCCTGGGCGACCCTTTTGCTGATACCGGTAATATAAAGAACATTCTTTTTCAGATAATGGATGATATATACAGCCAATATGGTCAGCAGTACGACAATTACTGCTACGGCGGTAATTGAACTCACGGTGCTGATTGCTATCCGGCTCTGGATGGCGGTTATGCTGCCCTGGGCATAGACATCTAGCAGTTCCGTCATCAAATTGATTTGTTCCCTTGCCGTATTGAATGCAGCAATGTGCTTTGCCGTATCGGCGGCATTGTCTGTAAAGGCGTTTGTGTTAAACCACTCGTCAAATCTTACAGAAAACTCCTGATAAAGCTGCTTGAGCGTAACATTCGCCGTGGGATGCTGAAAGCTTTCGTACAGGTCCTGATTAGCCTGTAATTTGGCAATCGCATCATCCATGCGCGTTTTCAACTGGGTTGAGTTTTCCGAGAAATCGGCAGCCAGGCTTTCCATCAGCTGCTGTGCATCTGAAATTGTATCCTGATCCGATAATTGGGCAAGCTTGGTTTCCGCATTTTTGGAAAAATCGGCCACTAGATTTTCCAGTGTTTCGGAAGGCCGAGCTTTCGCACCCTGAGACTGTAAAAGCGTAAGTTCCTGCTCCGCGTCTTTGGAGAAGTCGGCAACTAGGCTTTCCAGCGTTTTCGATGGCCTCAAATCATACCCTTGCGTACTTATAGTATCAAGTTCCACTTCCGCGCTTTGGGTAAAATCGGCGACAAGGCTTTCCAGTTTTTCCGACTGCCTTGGCGCGGGCTCCTGGGTGCCCAAAAGAGTCAGTTCCTGCTTGGCCTGGCCAAGAAAGCCGGTGATCAAACTTTTGAAGGCCTTTGTTTGTTCTGAAGCAGACTGGCGCACCTTTAGAAGCGCCATCTCATCTTCCGCGAGATAGGCCTGATAAAAATCCCTGTCTGCATTGAGCAACGCCGCAGCCGGAGTATAAAGCTCATCATACAGTGTCCGCCGGGTGCTTTTATCCACGGAATCCGTCATGAAAATGAATATCAGGGAAAGAGTGATAAGTGCGATTATCGCCGGTGTGCTTAACAGAATCAGTTTTTTGGTTATGGAAAGATTCTTCATATCATTCTCTCCCTGATATTATAGTACTTAGTACTTTCCCAAAGTGGATGCGGCTTTCAACACCGGCTTTTTTATCTCGAACGGCTCCTTAAGCAAAGGAATGGAGGAAATACTGTCTTTTTCATATCCATCATCCAGCTTGAACTTCCCAACTTCCTCCCGCAGCGTGGCAGCCTGGGCGGACATTTCCTCGCTGGTGGCGGAGTTTTCTTCCGC
>JAEZJP010000222.1 GCA_023415715.1 Bacillota bacterium | reverse complement strand
AAGCGCCGCCTGTGGCGGATGAAGCGAGGTGGAGGAGGCTGGCGAAACGAGCTATGCGAGCGCAGCGAGCAGTGCGACGATTGAGCCAGATGGAATAGCTGTCGACGAAGGAGACTGATGAGGTGTTAATGTGAACTCGACATGCTTGGCCAAACACCTCATCCGGCGCTACGCGCCACCTTCCTCTCTAGGGGAAGGCTTATAAGCGCATCATGTATCCATTTTCAGGAATGATGCTTGCATAACTGAACAGTATAAGGCAGCATGGAATGCTCCATTTCCAAAGCAGTCCCGCCATTCTATTGCATAAAAGCCATTATGAAAAAAGCTGCCGTGCAGGTTCAATCCCGCACGGCAGCCTCTTTTTTTGCAATTACTTCCCGAAAGTCTTCTCGATTTCCGCCGTTATCAGCGGTTCTACCCGTTCCGCCACGGTGGAAGCGGGGATGCCCTCGGCCAGGTAATTTTCAATGGTGGCCATCACTTCAAAAATCCCGGCGAGGCCCTTGTCATACTTGGTGATGAGGGTATGGTTATTATAGATCAGGTCATACATATCGCTGCCGTCGGGCGCCTTGCCATAACGGGCGCGTTCCTTTTCGTCGCCCTGGGTCTTTTGAATATCGTTGATCATGCGGATATAGGCGATAGCCCCCTCGGGGTTTTTAGCGCCCGTGGGAACTGCCCAGGATTGGCTGTAGACATACACATCGTCCGTGCTCCCGCTGGGGCCCGCCGGATAAGGCACCATGCCGACGTCAAAAGGCAATTGCCGTGCGTCCTGTATTTCCTTGCCTACGATCATGCCCAGGGCGTTGTTGTCAAAATAACCGAACATTTCAGATTCTTCCAGCATCCACATGGGATTTGCGTTGTTCATCATATCGCCAAGGTAGGTCAGCGCTTCCAGCGTTTCGGGGTTTTTAAGACCTGAGGTCACCTTTTTGTTAGCCTGGTCGATGTTGAGCAGCGCGCCGTGATTGGCAACGATGAAATGGCTCATGGTATCGCCGTAGCCGCTGAAGCCCCACTGGTCGATTTCCCCGTCGCCGTCCGTATCCTGGGTCAGCGCCCGGCCGGCCTCCAGGAATTTGTCAAAGGTCCACTCGCCCTTTGCGTACAGCTCATCCGGCGCTTCCAGCCCCTCATATTCAAAGAGGGTGCGGTTGAAGGTGATGTGCTTCAAATACGGCTTGATGGGCACGGCGTAATGGTTTCCGCCCCACATGTAGTTTTCTTCGGAAATGGGGTAATAGGCGTAATCTTCCGGCGTTACATACTGATCGATGTTCTGGATGATGCCCTGCTGCACCGCGCCGTGGAACACGCTTTCATACATCAGCACAAGATCCGGCGCATCCCCCGCCTGCTGCATGTCGATGCATTTTTGCAGCTGCTGGTCCCAGGTGACGCCGATGACTTCCACCGTGCCGCCGTACTTTTCCTCAAAGGCGGCCTTGGCTTCCATGGATGCCTCGAACACGGCTTCATTCTGTGATTTCATGTTCAGGTACCCGTTGCTGCTCATCCAGAATACGATCTTGAGGTTGGGGTTTGCAAGGGTGCCTTCCGCAAGCGCCAGCGGGGCAAGGGACAAAAGCATGACCAGTACGGTGAAGAGCGACAGAATCCTTTTCATGTTTGACACTCCTTTTCTAATTGGATACGCTCTATTTTCAAGGGATCGCCCCTTAAAAAACATCACATCCCCGTAAGCCCCGTCCTTTCCACCGACTCCACAAAATACTTCTGGGTAAAGGCGTACAGCACCAAAAGCGGCGCGATGCATAACAGGCATGCCGCCTGCATGCGCGTGGCGATGAGGGCGGTGTCGGTGTAGTTGCCGCCGATGGTGTTCAGGTTCTGCAGGTTCTGCTGAAACATGGAAAGCGCGGTGGCCAGCGTGACATGGTTTTTCATGAACATGGCCGGAGTATAGTAATCGTTCCAGTTCCAGACAAGCGCGAACAAAAGCACTGTCAGCATCACAGTACCGGCATTGGGCAGCATCACCCGCATAAAGGTGCCCACAGGCGTGCAGCCGTCGATTTCCGCCGCCTCTTCCAGTTCGTGGGGCATACTCAGGAAAAACTGCCGGTAGATGAAAATGTACAGGCCGCCCCTAAGCCCCATGCCGAGGATGGCGGGCAGCCAGAACACCCAGTAGCTGTCAATCATGTTGACAGGCTTTACCGCACCGCCTGTCGCAAGGCCCATGAGGCGCAAAAGCCCAAACAGGTCAAAATACCTGTACGTGGTGTACAGGGATGTGGATATGGCCTGCTGCGGCACGATCATGGTGAGGATCACCAGCAGGAACATCGCTTTCCGGCCCCTGAACTGGAACCTGGCAAAGCCGTACCCCACCACAAGGCACATGGCCACCTGCAAAAAGGCTGTGACGACGGCGGTGAGCAGCGTGTTGGGCAATGAAACGTTAAAATCCAGGATGGCCATGGCGTCCTGTATGTTCTCCATGGTCAAGGATTTGGGCAGCCAGATCACCGAAGGGTCATACGTCTGCATGAACGGCTTGAAGGCGTTGGAGACCATGTACAGCATGGGATAGAGCACCACAAAGCTCATGGAGGCAAGCAGCGCAAGCCGGAACAAACGCATCAGAAAGGCTGCCCCATGGAGCCTTAAGCGGTTTGCCTGATGGCGCGTCTTTAATAGCAGCCCTGTCTGCGCCATAATCATTCCTCCATTCTTTTGGCCAGCCTGCCAAGGATTCCGAAGGTCAAAACAAGAATCAGCGCGATCACTACCATATAGATCCAGCTCATGCTGGCTGCCAGGCCAAACTGGAACTGGCTGCCAAAGCCCGTACGGTAGATAGCGG
>JAEZJP010000202.1 GCA_023415715.1 Bacillota bacterium | reverse complement strand
CGCCGCAAATACCGCCGCCGCCACACCGTAAGGGTAGTTTGTCTTCAGCGGCGTGTATTTGTATCCCAGATACGGAAAGATGTGCAGCGGAATGGTAGGCGCGCTGATTTCATTCAGGAATACGCCCTCCCCCGTTTCCAGGATACCGTCCGTCACCGCGCGGAAGGCCTTCAATCCGGGCTGCAAAAAGCCTTCTATCAGATACCCTCTCCGAACGCCATGCAGGAGCCCGGCGGCTATCAATGCCGTAGCGGAAAGCTCGCGATACAAATCACTTCCAAGTACCGTGGAAAAGCTCCCGTCTTGCCTTTGGCAGCGGATGACCGCCTCCGCCGTGCGAAGGAGTATTTTTTGTATCTCCGCTTTTTGGGGATGGTCCGGGCCGATGAAATCCAGGATCATGGGCAGTGCGCATACCACCCAGCCGTTGCCCCGGCCCCAATAGACTTCGCCCCTGGGGTGGGGCCTTGCCCGCTTTACCCAGTAGCTGTGCCTCCACAAGCCGGTTTTTCCATCCTGCATGTAGCGGCTGTAGATTGCCGGCTGGCGGGCTGCGTAATCCAAAAGCGCCCAGTCCCCCGTTTCAGCGCCAAACCTAACAGGGAAAACGCTGAACATCATCAGGCTGTCCACCCAGATAGACTTGGGATAAAATCTTCCCGCAATGTTTTTGCCCAGATGGTTCACCGCATCGCCTATCAGCCTTGGCTCGTTTTTGATATAGTCCAGCACCCTGTCCGTAAGAAACGCGTAATCTTCGTTTTTCTTTTGCATGGCGTAGGTAATGAGCGCCGGGGCGCATGTATCGGCGCATACCACCCGCGGCGGATGCTGCATGTAATAGTCGCAAAAGCCAGTCAAGAAGGGCGTGTAGTCCTCGGTATCAAGATAAGCATCCAATTCCGAGAGGGCATAGCCAAGCAGCGCTTCGCCCCACATCCAGCGCATTTTCGGCTCCCGGATCTTCACCATATAATCGCAAAGCCGCTTGACTTTGTTTAGTTCGGACGATGCCATGGTGGCCCTCCTTTTTAGTATCAGTCGCCTTCCCGAAGGCCTGCCGCAAGATTCAGCCGCAGGCTGCATTCTCCGAAGCGGATGGCATACTCCTCCGGGTCGCGCTTTACCTCTCCAAAGGGGCAGGAAAGGCGTGGATACTCCGTATCAAGCACAAGGTCATCAAACTTGAAACATCCCCAATCCAACGACC
This sequence comes from Bacillota bacterium, assembly GCA_023415715.1. GTDB lineage: Bacteria > Bacillota > Clostridia > Christensenellales > Aristaeellaceae > JAEWAH01. Next base: position 5,453 of record JAEZJP010000202.1, on the reverse strand, counting down.
AGCAGTCCCCATGGCCCATGCCATCCTCAAGGGCCAGTCTCCGAAAGGGAAATGAGTACAGCTTAAACCGGCGCATCTTATGAATAAAGGTATCCAGGCTGACAAAATCTTTCCCGCTGCCCATCATGACCGCCCAGCCGCTCGTTTTGCCCCGCTGAATCAGCTCTTCCTCCCCCACTTCCTTAAGAGGGTTCAAAGAAAACAGCGCGATATATCCTTCCCCTTTGCGTCCCACATACAGCCGGTCATGCACCATTTTCACCTGATCAAACTTTGCTTTAGGAAAATAAGCGTGGGTATACATCTGACGCTGCTTTTCCATGAACCCCTTGCGCTTATCAAGTTGGTACAGGCAAAGGCAAACGTTTTTGTGCTGTGCGGCTTCGGGATGAAGCCCATTGCCCACCCAATAGGAAGGCGAAAAATTGCGGGCGTTGTCTTCAAAGAAAGCGGCTCCGGGATGGGTGGTGAAAACAGTCACGCCCCCTGGCAATGTGGCCTGCCAGATAAGCTGCTGGTCACCAAACTCCCCGGCATGGTGACTTTGGGCGGTGGAAAGCATGTAATGCTCCGTTTTGTACGTATAGGTATTGGCCCGCTGGATGGCAATGCCCTGGGTGACAGGATTCAACAGCCGCACCAGGGCCGGCAACACGCCCAGCCTCCTTAACCATGGCATATCCAGAACTTTCAGGTCTTTTAAAAAATCATTGGTGCGAAGCTTCCAAAGCCGGAACATTTTCATGGTCATGTTCACGGACTCGGGATTGGTGAAGGCCTCCATGGCCCACAGATACCGGCCCATATCCTCCACACAACGTGCGCCCCTGAACTTTTCCTGTATCTCTTTTAGGTCAAGGCCCATAGAATCCTTGATCTCCAGAGGGCCTTTTTCAAGGGCGATTGCCTGAATAATCTTGGGCACACGGTATCTTTGGTTTAGAACAAACTCCGCCGACAAACGGGTATAATCATACGTCCTTTCGGGAAAGAAGCCGAATGCGTGCTTCATGATATCCAGTATATCCTGCTTCTGCGGGTCTTTTTTTTGTGCTTCGTAACAACGGCCTGATGCGGCGCAAAAGTATCCCTGGAAATTGTGAAGCGCCATATCCAGCAAGAGAAGGTCCAGCAGCATAGCAGCCTGCTGGCGGATATCCTCCTCTCCCGCAAAATCGATCAACAGGGAAAGCGGGGCGATGTCCTCCTCATAGTAGGTGTTGGAGTGGAATTCATTGAACCCGTACAGAAAGCGACGTTTCATCCAGGTAAGCAGCACACTTTTCGCCTTTTCGCGGTGTGCTTCTCCTGATAAGCCGTTGTTTGAAAACACTTCGTTGGGATAAAGCTGCCCCGCCAGATACTCGCATGCGGCAAAAAGCAATTGATGGTTTTCCGACCAGTAACACATGCTGTCTTCGCCAGGCTCGTCCATCCAATACTTGAAGCCCAGTACCGTCTTTTTCATGGCATCCAGCGTGGAACGGGAAATCAAAGCTGCATAAGCGTTAAGCGAACGCAGGATGCAGACCATGCGAAAATCCGCGCAGTCGTATCGGGTATCTATAAACTGCAATATTTCAAGGATCTGGCTTTCATTCGCCTGCTCGCCCCGGGCCAGCTTTTCAATGTCCGCAAAACACTTATGGTTCATCTTCAAGCTCATGGGTATATCCAGTGATTTGTCCATACCTTCCTCCGGCACATCAGGATACGAATTCCTTCTTTAGTGCCTCGTATTCCGTACGCTCCGCATCGTCAAGGTGGTTAAGCTCACCGTTGTGAAGCTTTTCGTTGAAATACTTGATCCGCTGGCTTATTTGAGGCGTCAACTGAAAGCCCTTTGCCTTGAACCAGGCATAGCCCATCAACAGCGCGAAGGGAAGGAACATGATCAGCCGTATGCCAAAGATGGCTGCCTGCGGCTGCGCGGGCACAGGCACATCGTCGGTGGGCAGCACAAAACCGGTGATCGAGAGCATGTTCCCAATGAGAAAAGTAGCCACTGCGGTGCTGATGGTGCGCACAAAAGCCATCACGCCGCTCAGCGAGCCGGTGATGCGCTCTTTAAGGCCCATCTCCGTAATATCCACCACGTCGGGAAAAATGATCCAGCTCATAGCCTGTGCCCCGGCAAAACCCAGCGCCGTAAGCACGGTGATGCCGTATATGCCCAGTACCGTCCAGCCGGCAGGGTAAACGGCAATGCAAAGGGAGCCTGCAATGGCCAGCGGCAGACCGAAACGGTAGATCTTCGTCTTGCTTACCCTGCCCACCAGGCGGCTGAAGAAAGGAAACAATATAAGCTGGACGCCCAGGAATGCCCCAAGGAAAACTGTGGTGGACATGCCTTTTGCCACATACAGGGAGTAATACATCACTACAGCCGACACCATGTCCAGCGTGACTGCTTGTGCAAGGTACAACTGCATCAGCTTCCGAAAGGAGCGCACCTGAAAGGGTTTGGTAAACGCTTCAAACGATACGATGGAACGTTTGTCCTCATAGGGCACCCGCTCCTTGACCTTCAGGGCGGTTAATATCACCGGCACGGCAAACAGCGCCCCGAATCCAAACACAAGCATGAAATACGTGCCGGTAAAGGGAAGATTTCGTTTGATGCTGTCCTCAAAAAGCAGCGAGGGAAGGAGCGTGCACAAAGCTGTGGACGCCAGGGAAAACACAAGGCGCATGATATTGACCTTATTGCACTCATGAAAATCCGCAGTGACCTCGGTGCTCATGGAACTGTAGGGCACAGCAATGATGGATGCCACCGTATTGTAAAGCAGGTACGATGCTGTAGCAAAAAGCATCCTCGCTACCTGGGAGGAAAAGTTAACCGGCAGCCACAAAAGCGCCATGGAAGGAATCAACAGTATTCCGCCTGCCAGGATATAAGGGCGGCGCCGGCCCATTTGTGTGCGGGTATTATCGGTGATCACACCCAGCATCGGGTCGATAACGGCGTCCCATACCTTTGAAATCAGGATGGCCAATCCCGCCAGGGCCGGCTCAATGCGAAGCACATTCGTCAAGAAGATCAGGTACAGTACAGACAAAACCGACTGGCCGCCGCCACCGAAAATATCCCCCGCCGCAAACGCCGTCATTTCCCGCCGGGTCATTTTGTCATTGGCCATGGTCCCACCGTACCTTTCGTATCCGGTTTTCCGTATCCAACTATGTTATAGTCATTATAAAACATGCGCAGGGCCTTGTCCATAAAGACTCTTTTTGTCGAAAGGGGTCAGGATAAAGCAAAACCACGCAATGATGAGGATCACAGTTCCTGCATCATTGCGCGGTGAAATCGGCTGACTTTTTTGAATTTCTTATTTCCCGAAAAGAACCTGCGCATCCGCCATACGCTTCGTGACAGGCACGGCAAACGGGCATCTCTCCTCGCATTGTCCGCAGGAAATGCAGTCTCCGGCGTGAACGCTAAGGGCTTCGTAATGGTCACGTATGGTGGCAGGTACATCCTCCTGCACGGCGGCCAGGTCGAAGTACTTGTTCACCTGCGCTATATCGATGTTTTGCGGGCAGGGCAGGCAATGATTGCAGTACATGCAGCGGCCTGTCATGGCGTATACCTTGGTCGCTCCAAGAATGGCGGAATAATCCTTCTCCTGCGCGGTAGCTGTTTCAAACGCCACAGCCTTGCGCACCTCGTCAGGCGTTCTGCAGCCCACCAGCATGCTGCCCACCGCCGGTCTTGTCAAGGCATACTGCAAAAGCTGGCTGGGAGTCAGCGCCACATGGAAGGGCGAGGATTCTTCGCGCAAAAGCGAACCGGCCCCGAACCCTTTCATAACGGTGATGCCCACGCCTTTTGCCTCACAGGTGCGGTACAGCGCCTCCCTTACGGGGTTCATGCCAAGCAGGCCTTCCTGCTGGTAAGAATCCTTTTTGAAAAGGGAATCCAGATCCATACCTTCCGGAAGCAGGTCAAAGGCCGGGTTCAGGGAAAACATCAGCACATCGATCAGCCCGGATTTGACGGCCTCCAGCGATATCGCCGCATTGTGGGAGCTCATGCCCACCGCGCGGATGACCCCCTTCTCCTTCAGCTTGCGCACATACTCCATCACCGGGCCGTGAAGAACCGTTTCCCAATCCTCCAACGCATCGATGAAGTGCAGCATGCCGATATCCACATAATCGGTTTGAAGGCGGGTCAAAAAGTCCTCAAAATAGGTTTTGTTAAGCTGTACGTCCCTAGTGCGGTAATACTGCCCGTTTTGCCAGGTGGCACCAATATGTCCCTGCAAAATGACCTTGTCCCGCCGCCCCTTCAGGGCGTTGCCGATGTAGGTGCGTACATTCGGTTCGGGCATGAATACGTCCAGGATGTTGATGCCCTGGTCTACCGCCTCGCCCACCACATCCGAAACCACTTTCTCTTCCTTATTCTCCAGATGCTCGCAGCCCAGCCCGACCTCGCTGACAAAAAGTTCCGTAGCACCCAATCTGTTAAGCCGCATGCTTCACCCTTCTTTCTTATGAAATACTCTTTTCCACATAAGGCTTGCGCCTGTAAGCATGGTCAAGGGAAATACGATAGCAAGAAAGAGACCCGTTTTCAATCCCGCCTCCGTCGCGGTAAGCCAGGGAAGCCAGCTTTCTATAAAAGTGTGCATTCCTTTTTGAACGGCATTGGATACGGATCCCACCAAGCCCGGCCCAACCGAACAGCCCACATCCCCCGCCAGAGCCAGCCAGGCGAACATGGCAGTTCCGCCCCGGGGAAAATTCTTGGATGCAATACTGAACGTGCCGGGCCACATAAGCCCAACGGAAAGACCGCACAGGCCGCAGCCAAGCAGAGCCAGAAGCGGCACCGGCGAAAAAACCGCCAGAAGGTAGCTTGCAATACACAACACACTTGAGAAAAACAGTGCCTTCTCCAAATGGAGGTGCGAACCCTTCACGCCGTAGATCACACGGGAAAGACCCATCAATAAGGCAAACAGGCAAGGCCCCAACAAGTCCCCCATCGTTTTGGAAACGCCAAGCCCGGCCTCCGCAAACAGCGACGCCCATTGGGACATGGCCTGCTCCGCCGCCCCGGCGCATATCATCATCAAAAGGAACAGCAATAGCAATGTCCGCCTTTGGCCCTTCCCGGTTTGCGGGGCCGTGGCAGCATGATCGTTCAGCGACCGAAGCGGAACCTTCAAAAAAAGAAAGAAGTTGAACAGCGGCACTAAAGCCCAAGCCATGGCCAAATACTGCCAGCGCGCAACGCCGAACAGCAGGAAATACGCCGTGGACAAAACGACAACCGCCACATGCCCCCAGCAGTAAAAGGAATGCAAAAGGCTCATGGAGGCAGCCTTTTTATCCCCCGGCAGCGATTCCACAATCGGGCTGATGATGACCTCGATCAGCCCGCCGCCCACAGCGTTTATGCAGGTAGCCACGATCAGCCCGGCATATGGGTATGTGAA